>NZ_JARTVO010000008.1:98260-317548 GCF_029625675.1 Mesorhizobium sp. WSM4884 | reverse complement strand
AGGTCGGCGAAGACGCGGTAGCGCCGCTCCGCATGGAGCTGCTCGATCGCATCTTCGAAGAACCGCTGGTAATTCATGTCGGCTTCCCAATTTTGCGGCGGATCATAGTCACTGCCCCATACCACGTCCACCGGACCCAACCGGTCAAAATGCCACGCCCCGGGCCTGTTCCTAACGATGTGGGATCGTGGCCTATTCCCGACTGTTTGATGCAGTTTTGTTTCAGTACGATGCCTCGGACGGGAGGAACTGTTACGGACTTAACATTCAGGGAGGCTAATGCATATCGCCCAAAAGTGCACAGCGGCCTTGGGGAACGACATGCGTCGAAACAAAACGTAAAGCGCGTCGACTGTATCCATTTCGACGCGCTTTAACGGGCTTGTGGCGGGGTTTCCAGCACGGCGGCTGTTGAGACAGTTTCCGATAAATCTTGATCAGCGAGGTATCAGATGACGGTTTTGGTGACGGGCGGTGCCGGTTATATCGGCAGCCACATGGTTTGGGAGCTTTTGGACGCCGGCGAGAGCGTCGTCGTGCTCGACCGGCTCTCCACCGGCTTCGAATGGGCGGTGGCGCCCGAGGCGAAGTTGGTTGTCGGCGACGTCGCCGATCGCGAACTGGTCGGGCAGATCATCCGCGAAAACAAGGTCGACGCCATCATCCACTTCGCCGGCTCGATCGTGGTGCCGGAATCGGTCGCGGATCCGCTCGGCTATTACGAGAACAACACCTGCAAGACCCGCACCCTGATCGAAACTGCAGTGCGTGAGGGCGTACCGCATTTCATCTTTTCCTCCACCGCTGCCGTCTATGGCGGCGCCGGGCTGGAGCCGGTGCGTGAGGATGCGCGGCTGGCGCCGGAATCGCCCTACGGGCTTTCCAAGCTGATGAGCGAATGGATGCTGCGCGATGCGGCGATCGCGCATGACATCCGCTACACGGCGCTGCGCTATTTCAACGTCGCCGGCGCCGATCCCAAGGGCCGCACTGGACAGTCGACGCCCGGCGCCACGCATCTGATCAAGGTCGCCTGCGAAACCGCGCTAGGCAAGCGGCCCTTCATGCAGGTCTTCGGCAAGGACTACCCGACGCCGGACGGCACCTGCATCCGCGACTACATCCATGTCAGCGATCTGGCGGCGGCGCACCGGCTGGCGCTGCAGCGGCTGCGCGAGGGCGGAGAGAGCCTCGTCGCCAATTGCGGCTACAGCCACGGCTATTCGGTTCTCGAAGTGATCGAAAGCGTGCGCCGCGCCTTCGGCCATGATTTCGATGTCCGCATGGGTGATCGACGCCCGGGTGACGCCGCCGCGGTGGTCGCCAATTCCGACCTTGCCCGCAAGGAATTCGGCTGGACGCCGCAGCGCGACGATCTCGACCAGATCGTCAGGGATGCGCTGGCCTGGGAGCGTATTTTGACCGGCAAGAACTCGGCGCGGAGCTAGAGCAATTCCAGGAAAAGTGCGTAGCGGTTTTCCGTCCGGAATTGCGTCAAAACAAACAGATAGAGCGGTTCGCCGTTTCCGTGAAACGGTGAAATGCTCTAGCCACGGCAAGCTGTTGGGCCAAGGGCTCGCAGAGCGCCTTCATACGCGGTATTGAGGCTCCTTCAGGGCGGTGCGCCGATATGCACCGCTGGCATGATCCTCGAGGGGCGGTATGAAGGTCCTGGTGCTCGGAGCCGGCGTCGTGGGCACGGCGGCTGCCTACTATCTGGCTAAAGACGGTCATGAGGTGACGGTGATCGAGCGCCATGAGGCGGCGGCGCGCGGCACCAGCCAGTCCAATGCCGGCCTGGTTTCGCCGGGCGATGCCACCGCCTGGGCCTCGCCCGCGGCGCTGAAGACCTTCCTGCGCGGGCTCTGGAACCATGATCTCGGCATCAAGGTCAGGCTGCGCCTCGATCCTTATTTCTATGCCTGGAGCCTGCGCTTCCTGCGCGAATGCACGGTTGCGCGGCTGCGCGCCAACACCAACGTCAAGCTCCGGCTCGCGCTCTATTCGCGCCAGTGCATCAATGCCCTCTCGGACGCGACCGGCATCCGTTACGACGAGCGCAAGAAAGGCATCCTCTACTTCTTTCGGTCGCAGAAAAGCCTGGACACCGGCACCGACAACTACCGATACCTCGGCGAGCATGGCCTGCCGATCGAGATTGTCGGCCGCGACCGGCTGGTCGAGCTGGAGCCTGGCCTCGCCAGCGTGAAGGACAAGATCGCCGGCGGGGTCTATTCCCCGATCGACCAGACCGGCGATTCCAAGCAGTTCGTCGACAAGCTCGCCGCCTATGCGGCCGAAGAGCTCGGCGTCAAATTCATGTTCGGCACGACGGTCGAAGGTCTCGATATCGAGGGCGACCGGGTGCGCGCTGTCATGACCTCCGCCGGTCCGGTCACGGGCGACGCCATAATCATCTCCATGGGGCCGGAAAGCGGCCTCATCGGCCGCCGCTACGGTATCGACCTGCCGGTCTATCCGGTGAAAGGCTATACCGCGACCATTCCGCTGGACGACGAGAGCAAAGGGCCGACCATGGGC
Organism: Mesorhizobium sp. WSM4884; assembly: GCF_029625675.1. Taxonomy (NCBI): domain Bacteria; kingdom Pseudomonadati; phylum Pseudomonadota; class Alphaproteobacteria; order Hyphomicrobiales; family Phyllobacteriaceae; genus Mesorhizobium; species Mesorhizobium sp. WSM4884. The sequence continues at coordinate 315,007 of NZ_JARTVO010000008.1, read as the reverse complement.
GGCGCGGACGAGGACCGGCTGATCGGCTATTCGAGGCTGGGCAATCGCTTGCGGATGTCCTCGACGGCGGAATTCACCGGCTTCGACCGTTCGTTCAAGCCGCGCGATTTCAGAACCATCCTGGACACCGGCAAGGACCTGTTCCCGGGCGCCTTCGACGAGAAGAAGGCTTTGTTGTGGGCCGGCTTAAGGCCGATGATGCCGAATTCGGTTCCTATCTTCGGTCAGGCGAAATACCGCAACCTCTATCTCGATACCGGCCACGGCCATCTCGGCTGGACCATGGCCTGCGGCTCGGGAAAATTCCTGTCCGATCTTGTCGCCGGCCGCAAGCCGGAGATCGATCCGCAGGGCCTGCTCTACGGCACCGCGGGCTGAGAAACCTCGGCGACAATTGGCGAAATCGTCGACGACAGCTTCCCTCTTCCCGTCACTATACGGGGAGAGATGCCGGCAGGCAGGTGAGGGGCAGTGCCGCCCTCGCAGGCAATGGCGAGCATCACGGCGCCGATCACATCCTGACGGCCTCCTGCCAGGCATGCACATAGCCGTTCCAGACACGCTCGGCCGGCGGGTCGGTTCGCTGGCCCTTGCTCATCACGATAGCGTCATCCGACGCCAGCAGCGCCGCGCCGATGCTGGTCCCGGTCGATGTTTCCGACGCAACGACCGGCCTGCCTGTCGCCGCCGCCAGCATGCGGATGAAAAGCCGGTTCTGCGCGAACGGTCCCTCGACCGTCGTCGGCCCGTCGCCGCCGATCAGCTCGAGGCAGCTCGCGGTCATCAGCGCCAGATAGAACGAGATGGCGGCGAAGCGCTGGCCGGAGCTCGAATTCTCTCCATTGCGCCACTGCGCGATCCGATGCGGGAACGGTCCGGAACCTTGCTGGGTGGAAGGCAGCAGCAAAACCTGTCGCGTCAGCACGGCGCTGACGTCGTCCTCTGTCCAGTCGACCGGCTGGCCATCGGTGAGCCGCGAGAACTCGCGTCCGCCCATGAAGCGCGCCGACGGCACGGGGTCGCCGAGCGCGTTGACGTTGACCAGCGTGTCGCGCGCCGGGTCGAGCTCGACCTTCCGGCCACCGACCGCCATCGACACCACCCAGGTTCCGGTCGAGACGACGGTGAAGGGCGGCCGATCGGATAACAGATGCGGCAGCAGCGATGCGTTGGAATCATGCACGCCGCAGCACACCGGCGTTTGCGGGTCGAGCCCGGTCCGTTGCGCGATCAGCGGCAGGATCGGTCCCAATCGATCCTTCGCCGCCCGCACCGGCGCCATCAGCCGGCGCCAGTCCATTCTGTCGACCATCGACGAGTAGTCGGCCCGCCACGGGTTCCACAGGTCGGTATGGCAGCCGAGTGAGGTCACTTCATTGGCCGAGACGCCGGTCAGTCGCAGCGCCCAATATTGCGGGTACATTAGGATCGCGGTCACCTTGGCGAATTCGGCCGGAAAGCGCTTCTGCTGAAAGAATAGCTGGGCGCCGATGTTCAGTCCGGCCGGCAGGCGCGGCGTGCCGGTCTCGGCAAACGGCGGCCGGACGGCGTCATAGTCCTGCGTCAGTTCGTCGATGCCGGCAAATTCATAGTCGATCACCGGTAGCGCAAGCCCGCCTTCGGCATCGACCAGCACCGCCGTCGCGCCATGGGTGGTGATCGAGACGGCATCGATGCGCTGCTCGCGGTTGATGTCCGCTAGGCTGTCCAGGATGAAAGTCCAGAGGCGCTCGACATCGTGATGCGGGTAGGGGACGTCCGCGATGACGGCATTGGCCGTGCGGCGAAGCGCCGTCTCGGTCATGCTCTCAAGGTCGACCAGCGCCACCTTGGCGTTGGTCTTGCCGATATCGATGACGGCAATGGTACGAGGCGCGCTCATGCCATATGGAACATTGTTTCCAGCGGCACGGCCACCGGCTCGTTGTCGGCCTTTGTCTCCATGACGTCGGCCATATGCTCCCACCAGCGCTGCATCACAGGATGCTTCGGCAAATCCGCCATACTGTGGTCGTCGCGGCGCCACAGCACCCCGAACAGGATGTTGGTCTCCTCGTCGAGATGGATCGAATAGTCGGAAATGCCGGCCTCTTTCAGCAGCACCACCAGCGACGACCAGATCTCGTCATGGCGGCGCCTGTACTCTGCCTTCATGCCGGGATTGAGCTTCATCTTGAAGGCATATTTTTCTATCAGGCGAAGTGTCCTTCGCGCAGCCGCCGCCAGACGATCGGCAATGCGATGACGATGATCAAAAGCAGGCCGATGAAGATCGACATGACGATGCCCGGCACGTTGAGCAGGCCGAGGCCGAAGGTCACCAGCCCCATGATGAAGGCGGCGAGCACGACGCCGAGGATGCTGCCGGCGCCACCGAGGATCGACACACCCCCAAGCACCACCATGGTGATCGCTTCCAGCTCATAGCCCTGCGCGATCGAGGGCCTTGTCGAGCCGAGCCGCGAGGTGATCAGCACCGCGGCGATGCCCGACATCAGCCCGGTCAGGCAGAACAGGATGAACTTGATGCGGCCGACGCGCACGCCAGAGAACTGGCAGGCGACCGGATTGTTGCCGATGGCGAAGACCTTTCGCCCAAAACTCGTGCGATGCAGCACGAACCAGTAGATCAGCGCCGCCAAAAGGAACAGCGCCAGCTCGAACGAGAAAACCCACCAGACATAGCCCTGGCCGAAGAAGGCAAAGCTTGCAGGATAGCCTTTATAGGCCTGGTCGCCGAGGATGATGAAGGCGATGCCGCGGAACAGGCTCATCGTGCCGATGGTGACGACGATCGAGGGCAGGCCGAGCCTGGTGACGAGCAGCCCGTTGAAGGCGCCGCAACCGAGCCCGACAACGATGCCGATCGCGACCAGCACCGGCGTGCCGGCACCGGCCTGTACGGCCATGCCCATCATCGTCGAGGCGAGCGCCACGATCGCCGCGACCGAAAGGTCGATCTCGCCGGAGATGATCAACAGCGCCATGGCGAGCGCGATCAGGCCCTTTTCGGTAAAGTTGAAGGTTAGGTCCGACAGCGACCACGGGTCGAGGAAATAGGGCGAGGCGAGGCTGTTGACCGCGAAGATGAGAACCGCGATGACGACGAGCAGCGCTTCCCAGGAAAAGATCGCGGAAGAGAGCGGCTTGTCGAGCCGGTCGGGAATATGGCGCGGGTGAGGGGTGTCGGTCATGCCGCTCCCGCCTTTTTCAGGATAATGCGGCCCTGCCGGCGCTCGCCGCGGGCGTTGAGCACCACGGCCAGGATGATGGCGCTGCCCGAGATCGCCATCTGCCAGAAGGGCGAGATGTTGATGACCGGCAGCGCGTTGGAGATGATGCCGAGGAACAGCGCGCCGAGCACCGCGCCGCCGACCGAGCCGATGCCGCCGGCGATGGAGATGCCGCCGATGACGCAGGCGGCGATGATGTTGAGCTCATAGCCGTTGGCGACCTCGACCGAGGCGATTACGTAACGTGAGATCCAGAGATAGCCGGCAAGCCCGCCGATCATGCCGGAAATGCAGAAGACGATGAATTTGGTGCGGCCGACATCGATGCCCGCATAGACCGACGCGGTCGGGTTGACGCCGATGGCATGGATCGAGCGGCCGAGCGCCGTACGCGTCATCACCAGGAAGAACAGAGCAATGACGGCGATCGCGATCCAGGACAGCACCGGCAGGCCGAGGAAGGCGGCGCGCTGGAAATTGATGAAGTCGGGGCTCATCTGGTCGGCATTGACCCAGGCGCCGCCGGAAACGACGAAGGTCGCGCCGCGATAGATGGTGAGCGTGCCGAGCGTGACTACGATCGAGGGGATGTTCAATCGCCACACCAGGAAGCCGTTGATCGCGCCGAGCATCAGCCCGACGGCCAAAGCAATGACGATCAGCACCGGGATCGGGATCGCCGGATGCGCGGCGTTCAGCATCGCCACCACCATGCCGGTGAAGCAGAGGTTGGATGCCATCGACAGATCGATCGAGCGCGTCAGGATCACCACCATCTGGCCGAGCGCCAGGATCATCAGGATCGAGGTATCGTTGAACACCTGGCGCAGATTGGCGGGGTCGGCGAAACCGGGGAAGCGCGTGGAAATCACGCCGATCAGCAGCACGATGCCGGCGAGCAGCCAGATCTCGCGATATTTGAGAAAATTCTTCATGCCGCGATCCCCGCCGCCGTCCGAACCAGCGTCTCGGCGTCGAGCCCCTTATTGTCGTAGGTCGCGGCGATGCGGCCTTCGCGCATCACCACGACACGATCCGACATGCCGAGGATCTCGGGCAGCTCCGACGACACCATGATCACCGATAGTCCCTGCGCGACAAGCTCTGCCATGAAGCCGTGCACGGCGGCCTTCGAGCCGATGTCGATGCCCTTGGTCGGCTCGTCGAGGATGATCACCTTCGGCGTCGTCGCCAACCATTTGGCGATGACCACCTTCTGCTGGTTGCCGCCGGACAGCGTGCCGACATCCTGGCTGAGCGATGAGGCGCGCAGATCCAGTCGCTCGGTGTAGGAGCGGGCAAGGGAGAATTCTTCCGCCAGCCTCAGCACCCCGGATTTCGAAGTGCGCTTGAGCGAAGGCAGCGACACGTTCTGGAAGATCGGCAGGCCGATCACCACGCCCTGCTTGCCCCGCTCTTCCGGCACGTAGACGATGCCGGCTCCGATCGAATCCGCAGCCGATTTCGGCGCGATGGACTGGCCGTCGAGCGAAATGGTACCTCGGCTCGTGCGGGTAATGCCGGCAATCGCCTGCATCACCTCGCTGCGTCCGGCGCCGACCAGGCCGTAGAAGCCGAGGATCTCACCCTTGCGCAATTCGAAGCCGATGTCGTCGAACTCGGTCGGATGCGACAGGCCGGAGACTGCAAGCACCGGCGCGCCGATCTTCGATTCGCGCTGCGGAAAAATGTGGTCGACGTTGCGGCCGACCATCATGCGCACGATCTCGTTCTGGCCGGCATTCTTGAGCAGGCCTTCGCCGACCATCTCGCCGTCGCGGAAGACGGTGTAGCGGTCGGCGATGCGGTAGATCTCGTCGAACTTGTGGCTGATGAAGAGCACCGCCTTGCCGTCGCTCTTCAGGAATTCGATCAAGAGGAAAAGCTCCTCGATCTCCTTCATCGACAGTGCCGCTGTCGGCTCGTCCATGATGACGATGCGCGCGTCGATCGACATCGCGCGAGCAACGGCTACGAGGTGCTTGTTGGCGATGCCGAGATCCTTCAGCCGCGCGTCGGCATCGATGTGGCCGGCGCGCATCGTCTCCAGCACCTCGCGCGCGTTTCTGCGCATGGTGCGCCAGTCGATGGTGCCGAAGCGGGTGCGCGGCGCATGGCCGAGGAAGATGTTCTCGGCGACCGACAGGTCGTCGAACAGCACCGTCTCCTGATGGATGGCGGTGATGCCGTGACCGAAGGCGGCATGCGCGCTGGGCAGCGTCGTCACTTGGCCGTCTATGCTGATTTCGCCGCTATCGGGCTGGTAGATGCCGGTCATGATCTTGACCAGCGTCGACTTGCCGGCGCCGTTCTCGCCGATCAGCGCGGTCACCTGACCCGGATAGAGCGAAAGGCTGACATTGTGCAGGGCGCGAACGCCGGGGAAGCTTTTGGAGATACCCGAAAGAGTCAGACGCGGGCTGGCGCTTGGGGTCGAGCTTGACGGCCCAGGCCGCGCCGTCTCCATTTTGCGTTGGGCTGTCGTGTCCATATCCGTATCAGGCCCTGAGAGAAGGTCCGCTTGATGTTGCGGCGGGACAATTGTCCCGCCGCGTGAGCATTAAGTCGACCAGGATCAATAGATCTTGGAGAACTTCTCGATGTTGGTCTTGTCGAACTGGAAGGGCGGGGCCATCGCAGCCGAGTTGGTGTCGTCGAGCGTCACCTTGCCGACGCGGCCGATCGACAGCGTGGCGCCGGGCTTGGCCTCTTCCTTCTTCACCGCCAGGTCATGAGCGAGATAGATCGCCGAGTAGCCGAGGTCGATCGGGTTCCACAGCGCAACCGCTTGGGATGCGCCGTTGTCGATAAACTTCTTGAACTCCGACGGCAGCGCGAGGCCGGTGACGTTGACCTTGCCGATCAGGCCTTCGTCGGTCACTACCTGCGCAGCCGCAACGACACCCACCGTGGTCGGCGCGATGATCGCCTTGAGGTTCGGATAGGATTTCAACAGGCCCTTGGCCTCGTCGGTGCTCTTGGCCGAATCGTCGTCGCCGTAGACGGTGGCGACCAGCTTGATCTTCGGGAACTTCTCCGGCAGCACCTTCTTGGCCGCTTCGATCCAGGAGTTCTGGTTGGTCGCGGTCGAGGAGGCCGACAGGATGGCGACGTCGCCGCCTTCCGGCAGATAGTCGGCGGCGAGCTTGATGATGGTTTCGCCGATCAGGTTGGTGTCGGACGGGTTGAGGTGAAGCTGGCGGCCTTCCTTGGCCACGCCGGAGTCCCACGAGATCACGGTGATGCCGCGATCCATCGCCTTCTTCAGCACCGGCACCAGCGCGTCGGCATCATTGGCCGAGACGGCGATCGCGTTAACCTTCTGAGCGATCAGCGAGTTGATCACCTCGATCTGCGCTTCCGCCGTCGCCTTGGTCGGGCCGGTATAGATGACGGTGACATCGCCAAGTTCCTTGGCCGCTTCCTCGGCGCCCTTGTTGGCGGCGTCGAAGAAGCCATTGCCGAGCGACTTCACCACCAGCGCGATCTTGACGTTCTCGGCATAGGCGGCATTCACGAACATGGCGGCGGAAAAGGCCGCCGTTACCAGCAGTTTCTTCAAAAAGCTCATCGAATATCCTCCCTTGAGCGTTGCATTCCATCGCCGCTGCGGGCGTGACTTTCCCTCAGGCCTGCAGTGAAGATTCTTCCTTGTCGCTTGATTGTTTGCTGGCGACGATCAGCGCCACGCCTGCTGTCTCCAGCATCTTGGCTTCTCGGTCCTCGATGCCGTCGTCGGTGATCACGGTCGCGATGCGCGACAGCCCGCACAGGATCAGGCTGGAGCGCTTGCGGAACTTCGAGGAGTCGACCAGCACCACCAGCTCGTCGGCCTGGTCGATCAGCTTCTGCTCGGCCTGGATCAGCAGTGGGTCGCCTTCCATCAGCCCGAGCGGTCCGAGCCCCTGCGCGCCCATGAACATGCGGCGCGCGTAGAAATTGCGCGTCACGTCGTTGTCGAAAGGCGACAGGATGATGTTCTGCTCGCGGTAGATCGTGCCGCCCGACAGCATCACCGTGTTCTTCGAGTGCTTGAGCAGATGCTCGGCGATCGGGAAGGAGTTGGTGAAGATCGGCATGCGGCGTCCGGTCAGGAAATGCACCATCTGGAAAGTGGTGGTGCCGCCATTGATGATGATCGGCTCGCCGTCCTTGCACAGGTTCACCGCTTCCCGCGCGATCGCCCGCTTCTGTGCGGCGTTCAGTGTCTCGTTGACCGAGAAGGGTCGGCCGGCCAGGCCGATGAACTGCGGCGGCGAGATCGCCTCGGCGCCGCCGCGCACCCGGCGCAGCCGCTTTTGCACATGCAGGGCCGCGATGTCGCGGCGGATCGTCGCCTCGGAGGAGTCCGTCAGCTCGACCATCTCCTGCACCGTCACCACAGGCTTTTCCTGGACGGCGGACAGAATGATCCTATGGCGCTCTTTTTCGTGCATGGTTCCTCCCTGCCCAGGCATCTAGGCACTCAAAACGAGCAGTGTCAATCATTTCCGATCACATATTTTCATTGTGCAGCGCAATATGATCGATATTGATCGTTTATGATTGACAACTAGCCCGCTTGCGTAGACATTCCCGACGAAAAGAGGAGCGCGCCGTTCGTGCTCCAAAGGGAGGTTACCTATGCTCGACAAGCGCTCCGGCTCGCGCCTCGCCAATCTGTGGGATGATGCAAGAGCCGAAGGGATGAGCGGTCCCGAGCTTCTGGTCTATCGCTCGAACACGCTCGGCTCCGACAAGCGCGTCACCAACTACGGCGGCGGCAACACCTCGTCCAAGGTCTGGCAGAAGGACCCGCTGACCGGCGAGGAGGTCGAGGTTCTGTGGGTCAAGGGCTCTGGCGGCGACAGCGCCTCGATCAAGCTGGACGGTTTCGCCACCCTCTACATGGACAAGCTGCGCACCATTAAGGGGCTCTACCGCGGCGTCGAGCATGAGGACGAGATGGTGGGCTATCTGCCCCACTGCACCTTCAACCTCAATCCGCGCGCGGCCTCGATCGACACGCCGCTGCACGCTTACGTGCCGAAGCCTCATGTCGACCACATGCATCCCGACGCTATCATCGCCATTGCCGCCGCCAAGAATTCGAAGGCGATCACGAAGGAGATCTTCGGCGATGTCATCGGCTGGCTGCCGTGGAAGCGGCCTGGTTTCGAGCTCGGCCTCTGGCTGGAGAAATTCTGTCTCGAAAACCCGGATGCCAAAGGCGTGGTTCTGGAAAGCCACGGACTGTTCACCTGGGGTGACACGCCGAAGGAGTGCTACGAGACGACGATCTCCGTGATCAACCAGGCGATCGACTGGTTCGAGCGCCAGTCGCAAGGCAAGGCGATCTTCGGCGGTGAGTTGGTGAAGTCGCTCGACGCGCCGGCGCGCCGCGCCATCGCCGCGAAGCTGATGCCGAGGATCCGCGGCCTGATCTCGGAAAAGAGCCACAAGCTCGGCCATTTCGACGATCAGCCGGCGGTGCTCGAATTCGTCAATTCTAAGGATCTGCGGCCGCTGGCTGCGCTCGGCACGTCTTGCCCCGACCATTTCCTGCGCACCAAGATCCGCCCGCTGGTGATCGAGTTCGATCCGGCAAAGCCGGATGTCGATGCCGTCATCGCGCGCCTCGCCGACGACATTGCCGCCTATCGCGTCGGCTACCAGGCCTACTATGACAGCTGCAAGCATGCGGACTCGCCCGCCATTCGCGATCCCAATGCCGTCGTCTATCTCATGCCCGGCGTCGGCATGTTCACCTTCGCCGGCGACAAGGCGACGGCGCGTATCTCCGGCGAATTCTACGTCAACGCCATCAACGTCATGCGCGGCGCCTCGACGGTCTCGTCCTATGTCGGCCTGCCGGCGCAAGAAGCGTTCGACATCGAATACTGGCAGCTTGAGGAAGCCAAGCTCCAGCGCCTGCCGAAGCCGAAGGCGCTGGCCGGGCAGATCGCGCTGGTCACCGGCGGCGCCGGCGGCATCGGCCGCGCCACCGCCAACCGGCTGCTGCGCGAAGGCGCCTGCGTGGTGCTGGCCGATATCGATGAGGCCGCGCTCGCCGGCGCCCACGAAGAGCTGTCGAAGGCCTACGGCAAAGACTTCGTCCGTCCGGTGCGCATCGACGTCACGTCCGAGGACCAGGTGAGTGCCGGCTTCGCCGAAACTGCGGTCGAGTTCGGCGGCATCGACATGCTGGTCTCCAATGCGGGCCTGGCGTCCTCGGCGCCCATCGAGGAAACGACACTCGCGCTGTGGAACCGGAACATGGACATCCTGTCGACCGGCTATTTCCTGGTTTCCCGCGAGGCCTTCCGGCTCTTCCGCGCCCAGAAGATCGGCGGCAATGTCGTCTTCGTCGCATCCAAGAACGGCTTGGCTGCGTCGCCCAACGCGGCCGCTTACTGCACCGCCAAGGCGGCCGAGATTCATCTGGCGCGCTGCCTCGCGCTGGAAGGGGCGGAAGCGCAGATCAGGGTCAACGTCGTCAATCCGGACGCCGTGCTGCGCGGCTCCAAGATCTGGAGCGGCGAATGGAAGGAGCAGCGCGCCGCCGCCTACAAGATGTCGACTGACGACCTCGAGGAGCATTACCGCTCGCGCTCCATGCTCAAGCGCTCGGTGTTCCCGGAAGACATTGCCGAAGCGATCTATTTCTTCGCCTCCGACATGTCGGCCAAATCGACCGGCAACATCATCAATGTCGACGCCGGCAACGCGCAGAGCTTTACGCGCTAAATTGGGGCGCTTCCCTTCTCCCCGTTCACGGGGAGAAGGTACCGGCAGGCGGATGAGGGGCAGCGCCGGCCGAACGCATTCTTGGGAGGAATAGCCTTGTCCGAAACCATTATCTCCGCCGACCTTGTCGCCAGGCACAACGCCGCCCGCAAATCCGACCTCGAGCGCGACTACGCTTCGCTAGGCGAGCGTTTCGACCGGCGCGGCATCGCCATCGACGCCATCCGCGATAAGGTCGAGAAATTCGGCGTTGCGATTCCGTCCTGGGGTGTCGGCACCGGCGGCACGCGCTTTGCCCGCTTTCCCGGCGCCGGCGAGCCGCGCGACATCTTCGACAAGATCGAGGACTGCGCCGTCATCCGCCAGCTGACGCAGGCGACGCCCACCGTCTCGCTGCACATTCCGTGGGACAAGGCCGATCCGAACCGGCTGAAGCAGGCCGCCTCCCGCTTCGGCCTCGGCTTCGACGCCATGAACTCCAATACCTTCTCCGACGCCAAGGACCAGAAGCTCTCCTACAAGTTCGGCTCGCTCTCGCATGCCGATGCCGGCACGCGCCGCCAGGCAGTAGAGCACAACCTCGAATGCATCGAGATCGGCAGGACGCTCGGCTCGAAGGCGCTGACGGTGTGGATCGGCGACGGCTCGAATTTCCCTGGTCAGGTCAATTTCGCAAAAGCCTTCGAGCGCTATCTCGACGCCATGCGGGAGATCTATGCCGGTCTGCCGGACGACTGGCGGCTGTTCACCGAGCACAAGATGTACGAGCCGGCCTTCTATTCGACGGTCGTGCAGGACTGGGGCACCAACTACATCATCGCCAAGGAGCTCGGCGACAAGGCCTTCTGCCTGGTCGATCTCGGCCACCACGCGCCTAACGTCAACATCGAGATGATCGTGTCGCGGCTGATCCAGTTCGGCAAGCTCGGCGGCTTCCACTTCAACGATTCCAAATATGGCGACGACGACCTCGACGCCGGCTCGATCGATCCCTATCGGTTGTTCCTGGTCTTCAACGAATTGGTCGATGCCGAGCTCTCCGGCGCGAAAGAATTCAATCCCGCGCATATGCTCGACCAGAGTCACAACGTCACCGATCCGATCGAAAGCCTGATGCTGTCGGCGGTCGAGGTGCAGCGCGCCTATGCGCAGGCGCTGTTGGTCGACCGCAAGGCCCTGGAAGGTTTTCAGGAAGCGAACGACGCGCTGATGGCGACGCAGACGTTGAAGGCGGCCTACCGCACCGATGTCGAGCCGATCCTCGCCATGGCGCGGCTCAGGACCGGCGGCGCCATCGATCCGGTCTCCGCCTACCGCGAGGCCGGCTACCGGGCGAAGGTCGCGGCGGAGCGGCCGGCCGTCGCCAGCGGCGGTGGTGGCATCGTCTGACGCCTGACATTTGATTTGATAGGCGCCACCGCTAATGGCGGTGGACACGTTCTCGTTGAGGGGCTTTCCTAGGCGTCCTCACGCCCTGGAGCCCGCCATGCATCTCACTCGCCGGACGCTGATCGCCGTCAGCCTTTCGCTCACCTTTGCTTTCCTGCCATCGGCGGCGCTCTTCGCCGCGTCGCCTGCCCCGGCCAAGGGCGAGCACGGCATGGTGGTCACCGCCCAGCATCTCGCCACCGAGGTCGGCGTCGAGGTGTTGAAGAGAGGCGGCAACGCGGTCGATGCCGCTGTCGCGGTCGGCTATGCGCTGGCCGTCGTCTATCCCAACGCCGGCAATATCGGCGGCGGCGGCTTCATGACCATCCGGTTGAAGGACGGCCGCTCGACCTTCATCGACTTCCGCGAGCGCGCGCCGCTTGCCGCCACCAGGACCATGTATCTCGACAAGGACGGCAAGCCGATCAAGGGCGCCAGCCTCGATGGCTATCTCGCGGTCGGCGTGCCGGGCTCGGTCGCGGGCTTCGAGATGGCGCGCGGGAAATACGGAACCTTGTCCAGGCAGGATCTGATGGCGCCGGCCATCGCCTACGCCAAGGACGGCTTCGTCCTCAACCAGGGCGACGCTGCTTCCCTTGCCGGCAGCGCCGCGCGCTTGGCCAAGGACCCGGCGGCGGCCGCCATCTTCCTCAAGCCCGACGGCAAGCCCTACGGGATTGGCGAGCGGCTCACGCAGCCGGATCTCGCCGCCTCGCTTTCGGCGATCTCGGAAAAGGGGCCTGACGCCTTCTACAAGGGAGCGATTGCCGATGCGATCGTCAAGGCGAGCGGCGCCAAGGGCGGTATCCTCGCCAAGGGCGATTTCGAGCAATATGCCGTGCGCGAGCTGAAGCCGGCGACCTGTTCCTATCGCGGTTACGAGATCATCTCCTCGCCGCCGCCGAGTTCGGGCGGCGTCATCATCTGCGAGATCCTCAATGTGCTCGAGGGTTATCCGCTGTCCTATCTCGGCGCCGGCTCGGCCGAGACGGTCCATGTCATGGTCGAAGCCATGCGCCACGCCTATGTCGACCGCAATTCGGCGCTCGGCGATCCGGATTTCGTCGACAATCCGGTCTCGAAGCTGCTCGACAAGGGCTATGCCAAGGAAATCCGCGAAAAGATCGACCCGTTCCGCGCCGGCGTGTCGAAGGACCTGATGCCGAAGGGGTTCGGCGAGTCGAAGGAGACCACTCACTATTCGATCATCGACAAGGACGGCAACGCGGTCGCGGTCACCTATACGCTCAACGGCTCCTTCGGCGCCGGCGTGGTCGCCGACGGAACCGGAATCCTGCTCAACAACGAGATGGACGATTTCACCCAGAAGCCCGGCGTGCCCAACCTCTACGGCCTGGTCCAGGGCGAGGCCAACGCCATCCAGCCGAAGAAGACGCCTTTATCCTCGATGAGCCCGACGATCGTGACCAAGGACGGCAAGCCGTTCATGGTCATAGGCAGCCCGGGCGGCTCGCGCATCATCACCATCACGCTGGAGGCGATCGTCAACGTCATCGATCACGGCATGAACATCCAGGAGGCGATCGATGCGCCGCGCATCCACCATCAATGGCTGCCCGACACCGTCTATGTCGAGCCTTTCGGGCTTTCGCCCGACACCGAAAGGCTGCTGGCCGGCATGGGTTACCATCTCGATCTCAGCGACCAGACATGGGGGCAGGCGGCCGGCATATTGGTTGGCGGCAAGAGCTTGGGCGAAATCGAGAAGGGCGGCGGCGCCCGCTACAACGGCGCCATCGACAGCCGCGCCGCTTCCGGCGAGGCGCTGGGCTATTAGAGCATGATCCCAAAAAGTGAGAACCGGTTTTTGGAAAAGATCATGCTCGGATAGGATTACGCGACAAGCGTGATGGTCGAGGCGATCAGCAGCACGGCGGCGATGCCGACGAACAGCGCATAGATGCGCGGCCGGTCGAGCAGCAGCGCATTGCCCGAAATCCAGGCCGAAGTGGCGCCGCCGAGCGCGAACAGGAAGCCGTTGCGGTGGCCGAAGGTCATGGAGGCGGCCATCAGCCCGCCGATGATCAGCGCGCCGAACACGATGATGACGGCAACGGCGTATTTCTCGAAATCGTTGCCGCTGCCCATCGCCGGCCCCATGGCGTTGAGATTCGGCAGATCGTCCGGATCGAAGGGGCTGGCCGAGCCGTATTCGTCTTGACCGAGGGATTCGCGCATCATTCGTTCTCCGCTGAGCGGCAACAAACCATCAACGCTTGCCAATGGCAACCGGCAACGCCATCGGGGTCATGCGTTCGCCGTACGGCTGGTGCCAACGTGCCACGGTTTCCTGGACAGGCTCAACGGTCTGGGGTTCGATCGGGTTCCACAAGCTTGATCTGTCTGGAAAAATCGCTGCGCACGATGCCGTGCCGCTGCAGCTTGTCGTAGAAGGTCTTGCGCGGGATGCCGAGCGCCTCGATCGTGCGCCGGACGTCGCCGTCGTTGCGACCAAGTGTCTCGCGGATGATCTCGGCCTCGTAGCGTTCGAGCCGTTCCGGCAAGGGCATGGCGGCGTCCGAATCGCTCGGCTGAGCGGAAGGGCTGCCCTCGATCTCCTCCAATCCGAGCACGAAGCGCTCGGCGAAATGGGCGAGCTCGCGGACATTGCCCGGCCAATCATGTTCCTTAAGATGATGCTGGACGGCAGCCGGCGCCGCGGGCACCGGGCGGTGAAAGCGGGTCGCGGCGCGCTCCGCGAAATAGCCGAACAAAAGCGGCACGTCGTCCCGGCGCTCACGCAGTGGCGGGATCGAGAGCGTCACGACATTGAGCCGATAGTAGAGGTCCTCGCGGAAAGCGCCGCGCTGGCCTGGATCGCCGAGATCGACCTTGGCCGCGGCAACGACGCGCAAGTCGACCGGCCGGACCTCGTTGGTGCCGAGCGGCGTCACCTCGCGCATTTCCAGCACGCGCAGCATCTGCACCTGCGTCGAAGGCGGCATGCTCTCGATCTCGTCGAGAAACAACGTGCCGCCGCTCGAATGCTCGATGCGGCCGACGCGCTTCTTCTGGGCGCCGGTAAAGGCGCCCGCCTCGTGGCCGAACAATTCGCTTTCGATCACCGTCTCCGGCAGCGTGCCGCAATTGAGTGCGACGAAATTGCCCTTGGCGCGGCGGCTCCAGCGGTGCAGCAGGTTCGCCACCACCTCCTTGCCGGAGCCGGTCTCGCCGGTCACAAGCACGTCGACATCGGTGTCGGCGATCTGCCTCAGCGTGCGGCGCAGCCGCTCCATCGCCGGCGTCTGGCCGATCAGCGGCAATCCCTCCTGCGCCTGCTCGGCCGCCTCGCGCAAGGCGCGGTTTTCCATCACCAGGCGGCGCTTTTCCGCCGCGCGCCACACGCTCTGTGCCAGCCGGTCGGCGGCGAAAGGCTTGGTGATGAAATCATAGGCGCCATCCTTGATCGCCTTGACCGCCATGGCGATGTCGCCATGGCCCGTGACCAGGATGACAGGGATGTCCGGATCGAGGTCGACCACTCTGTCGAAGAGCTGCAGGCCATCCATTTCGGGCATGCGGATGTCGGACACCACGACGCCGGCAAAGCCGGTATCGAGGCCGGCAAGTGCCTCGCTTGCCGAGGAGAAGGCCGAGACGGCAAAACCGGCGAGTTCCAGCGTCTGCTTCGTCGCCTTCAGGAGATCGCGGTCGTCATCGATCAGGATGACCGGATTGCCGTCTGTCATGTCGGGCCAGCCTTCGAGAGATGGATAGTGAAGCGGGTGCCGCTGCCGCTGCTCGCCACCTCGATGCGTCCGCCATAGTCGGCGACGATATCCTTGGAGATGACGAGGCCGAGGCCAATCCCCTTTTCCTTCGAGGTGTTGAAGGGCGTGAACAGCGACTTCAGGATCGTCGTCGGGATGCCCGGCCCGTTGTCCGACACCACCAGCGCCACCTCGCCGGACGTTTCTGAAGCGGACACTTCAACCCGCGCGTCGTCGCGGCCTTCGAGCGCTTCCAGGGCGTTCTGGAACAGGTTGATCAACACCTGCTCCAGCCGCAGCCGATTGCCCATTACTTTCAGCGTCCGCGGTGGCAGCGTGATCGCCAGCGCGTCCAGCCGCCCGGCAAAACGGCTCCTGAGCAGCACGACCGCGCCCTCGATGACGCTGCGCAGTTCGACCGGCTCGGCCGCCGTGCGGCCTTTGCGGGCGAAGGCTTTCAGCTCCTCGGTGATGGTTCCGATGCGCTCGGTCAGCGCGGCGATCGCGCCGAGATTCTCTTCCGCCGGCGCCGTCTGCTTGCGCTCAAGGAAGACACGCGCATTGTCGGCATAGGCGCGGATCGTCGCCACCGGCTGGTTGATCTCATGCGCGACGCCCGCGGCAACCTGGCCAAGGGTCGCAAGCCGGTTGGCCTGCACCAACTCCTGCTGCATGACCTGGAGCTTCGCTTCGGTGCTGCGATGATCGGCGATCTCGGCCTGCAGCCGGTCGCGCGCGAGGCTGAGGTCCTGCGTGCGCTCTATGACGCGGCGCTCGAGCTCGGCGCGTGCCGCCTGTTCCGCGGCGATCCGCATCTGGGCGGATTGCCGGCGCCACAGCAGATAGGCGCCCAAGGCGAGGAGCGGGACGAGGACGCCGAGCGCAAGCAATCGCATTTCGCGCTGGGCCGAGGCGACGGGCGCCTCCGCCGGAACGAGATAGTCGAGCCGCCACGGCGTCGAGGGCACAGCCGTGGACAGCCGCAGATACTCCGCGTCGCTGCCGCCAGGCGTGATGGCGTGGACCAGCGCGACATCGGCGCTGAGCGGTTGCGGCCTCGTGATAGGCAAGGGCACCAGCGGCGCCTCGCCGAACTGTTGGCTGGCGCGGATATCGGCCAGCGCCGGCTGGCCGAGCGGCGCCGTCGTCATGAAGCGCCAGGAGGGCACGCTGGTGATCAGCACCACGCCGTGCTCGTCGCTGACATAGGCGGGGCGGCTTGCCTCGTGCCAGTCGGCCTCGAGCTGGCCGAACTCCATCTTGACCACGACGACGCCGAGCGGCGCAGCGGCGCTTCCGACCCGGCGCGAAATATAGAGACCCGGGCGCTTGCTGGTATTGCCTAGCGCGAAATATTCGGCGGTTCCGGATTGCATCGCGCCAGAGAAATAAGCACGAAAACCGTAGTCGTTGCCGACGAAGCTCACCGGCTCGCGCCAGTTGCTGGAAGCGATCGCCAGCCCGTCCGTGCCGGTGACATAGAGCACCGAGGCCTTGGTGCCGGACACCAGCCCTTCGAGTTTGCGGTTGAGCACATCGATCGAGGCCGGGCTGCGCTCGGTGAGCGCGTCATGCACCTGCTGGTCTTCGGACAGAAGCAGCGGCAAGGCACGCGGATTTTCAAGCACCGCGCGCAGCAGCGCGACCTTGAGATTGGCATCGGTTCGCCCTTGCGCGGCCAAAGTCTCGATCTCGGTCGAGCGTCCGTAGAGGCCCGCGCCATAGAGCGCCGCCAGCGCGATGAGAAGCGCCACCGCCGCAAACAGAAGCCAGGCGCGCCGCGCCCGCCTTGCGAGCAGTTCGGGCGTCGAGGCGACGGCGGCGGGGCGTTGCAGCATGCCGCATTTGTGCATGATTTCGCACAAAGCACAATTCAATCTATGCGGATAGCCGCACGAGGTTCTCGGAATTGAGAGTCGTTCGGTCGAAAAAGGTGAACAGAATCAATATCGGGCGCGTCGAAACGGAATTTGGCACGCCTGTTGCAGCTGTGTCCGCAGCAGCCGTGAGGCTGTGGAGGTCAACTGCCCCAGGGAGGTCGAGCGTTTCGATCGGGGCTGAACGGAGGATACGATGCAGACAGCTATCGCTGCCGCCGAGCCGCGCGGCAAGGTTCCCTTCTACCGGCATCTCTATGTGCAGGTCCTGGCGGCGATCGCCGCCGGCATCCTGCTCGGCCATTTCTATCCCGACATCGGCGCCTCGCTGAAACCGCTCGGCGACGCCTTCATCAAGCTGGTCAAGATGGTGATCGCGCCGGTGATCTTCCTCACGGTCGCGACCGGCATCGCCGGCGTCTCCGACCTGCACAAGGTCGGCCGCGTCGCCGGCAAGGCGATGATCTACTTCCTCGTCTTCTCGACGCTGGCGCTGATCGTCGGCCTGGTCGTTTCAAATGTCGTCCAGCCCGGCGCCGGCATGCATATCAATCCGGCGACGCTCGACGCCTCGAAGGTCTCGACCTTCACCGAGAAGGCGCATGACACGACGATCGTCGGCTTCCTGATGAACATCATCCCCGACACCATCACCGGCGCCTTCGCGCAAGGCGACATCCTGCAGGTGCTGTTCTTCTCGGTGCTGTTCGGCGTGGCGCTGGCCCTCGTCGGCGAACGCGGCCGCCCGGTCGTCGATTTCCTGCAGGCGCTGACCGCGCCGATCTTCCGCCTTGTCGCCATCCTGATGAAGGCGGCGCCCATCGGCGCCTTCGGCGCCATGGCCTTCACCGTCGGCAAATACGGCATCGGCACGATCGCCAATCTCGCCATGCTGATCGGCACCTTCTATCTGACCTCGCTGCTCTTCGTGTTGGTCGTGCTGGGTGCGGTCGCATGGTGGAACGGCTTCTCCATCCTGGCGCTGATCCGCTACATCAAGGAAGAGCTGCTCCTGGTGCTCGGCACCTCGTCGTCGGAGGCGGCGCTGCCCGGCCTGATGGCCAAGATGGAGCGCGCTGGCTGCAACCGCTCGGTGGTCGGTCTTGTCATCCCGACCGGCTATTCCTTCAACCTCGACGGCACCAACATCTACATGACGCTGGCCGCACTCTTCATCGCCCAGGCGACCGACACGCCGCTCACTTTCGGCGATCAGATCCTGCTGCTCTTGGTCGCCATGCTGAGCTCCAAGGGCGCCGCTGGCATCACCGGCGCCGGGTTCATCACCTTGGCCGCCACGCTGTCGGTCGTGCCTTCGGTGCCGGTCGCCGGCATGGCGCTGATCCTCGGCGTCGACCGCTTCATGTCCGAATGCCGCGCGCTCACCAACTTCGTCGGCAACGCGGTAGCGACCATCGTCGTGGCGCGCTGGGAAGGCGAGCTCGACCAGAAGCAGTTCGCCGCCGCCATGGCCGGCCAGCTGCCGGAAGAAGCAGACCTCGCGTTGTCGGGCGGTCTCCAGCCAGCCTGATCGGCCAAGGCATCCTCCCACGCTTGGATGGGCCGTGGCTCTCGCCGCGGCCTGTTCTTTTTGCCATCCGCCGCATAGGGTGGCGCGGGCCGGTGCCGCCGGCATAAGATTGAACCGCGAGGCGGCGGATGAGCAGCGCGTTTCCCGAGATCTACCTTGTCCGCCATGGCGAGACGGAATGGAGCGCGTCTGGCAGGCACACCGGCCGCACCGACATTCCGCTGACCGCGAAGGGCGAAGAGGCCGCACGCGGTGTCGCCCATCGTCTCAAGGACCAGACCTTCCAGGTGGTCTGGTCGAGCCCGTCGCAACGCGCCTTCGACACCTGCCGGCTCGCCGGCTTCGGCGAGCGTGCCGAGAAGAAGGCCGACCTGCAGGAGTGGGATTACGGCGCCTATGAAGGCATGACGACCGAGCAGATCCTTATCGGACGCTCCGGCTGGCAGCTGTTTCGCGACGGCTGCCCAGGCGGCGAGACCGCCGCCGATGTCGGCGCCAGGGCCGACGCGATCATCGCCGAGGCTCGCACCGTTACCGGCAACGTGCTCATCTTCTCCAGCTCACATTTCCTGCGCGTGCTTGCGGCGCGCTGGGTCGGCCTGCTGCCTGAGGGCGGCGCCCATTTCGTGCTTGACACGGCAAGTCTCAGCATTCTCGGCTACGAGCACGATCTGACCGAGCCGGTGATCCGGCGGTGGAACCAGGGTTAGCGCCGGCGAGGAACACAACGGCGCAAGGGTGAGATCTGTCGTGATCCTTCGCGCCCCCCTCTGCCCTGCCGGACATCTCCCCCACAAGGAAGGAGATTGGCAGCTTTGGCGCCCCGCTCGATCCTGCGACGCTGGCGATTGGCGAAGGCTGCGGCGACGTTCGATCTCCCCCCAAGTGGGGAGATGTCCGGCAGGACAGAGGGGGGCGCCGTCGCGCCAGCGTCTCAAGGTTTCTCCGCCGGCAACGCCGATGGTCGCGGGAACCGGCGTTAGGCTGCCAGCATCGCCAACTCTTCGGCCGTCAGGTGCCGCGCCTTGCCTTTCGCGAGATCGCCGAGCTGCAGTCGCCCGATCGCCACCCTGACCAGCCTGAGCACCTCGAAGTCAAAGGCGCCGAGCAGGCGGCGGATCTGGCGGTTGCGGCCTTCGTCGAGCACGATTTCCAGCCACGCCGTGCGCCCGCCGCTGCGCAAGAGCCCGATCGAGCTTGCCGTCAGCAACTCGCCATCGACGACAGCGCCTTGGCGGAACCGCTCGAGCATCGTCTCGTCAGGGGCGGAAGCGACCTGCACGTGATAGGTCTTGGCGACATGCGACGCCGGGTCGAGCAGTGCGTTCGCCCAGCGCGTGTCGTTGGTCATCAAAAGCAGACCTTCGCTCGCTTTGTCGAGACGACCGACCGGCGACACAAAGGGCAGGTCGAGACCGGCAAGGCAGTCATAGACGGTGCCGCGTCCTTCAGGATCGTCGCGCGTGGTGACCAGCCCGCGCTGCTTGTTGAGCATCAGATAGACCTTGCGCTCGGCAATGACCCTTTCACCATCGACGGTGATGCGATCGCGGTCGAGATCGACGCGCAGCGATGGATCTCGCGCGACCTTGCCGGCCACGCGCACGCGCCCTTCTGCCACCAGCAACTCGGCCTGCTTGCGCGAACAGAGTCCCAGCTTCGACAGCGCACGGGCAAGGCTGACTTTCCCTGCGACGGATCGTCCAAAACTGTCGGGTGGGTGTGGCAAGGATTCTGCTTTCGAACTCGACTGCCGACGCTGCGAGGTCATGGTTCCGGCGGTGCGCTCAACCGCCGGTAAGGGATGCCGTCGAAGGTTGCCGTCACGAAGCTCTTGACCGACATCTTGCGCTTGCGCCCGTCGCTGCATGCATAGACCGGCCAGCCGGCCTCGCTGCATTCGCTTGCGGCGCACATGCGCGCGAGGCAGTTGCCCAAGGTCAGCCGGAAACCGCCCTTGCCGGCGAAGCCTTGCAGAAGGCTGCCGTCGGCCGAGCGCCACGTCCGCTGGCGGAATTCCGGCCGCAAAGCCAATGGTTCGAGAGCGGTGGCGAGGTTGGCCGTGCCGGTACGCGCCATGAGCTGAAGACGGTAGCGGGCCATTCCCGTCGCGTAGGCAGTCACAAGGTCGGACTCGGCCAAATAGGCGGACGTCAGACCGGTGTTGTCGATCAGATGAGCCAGTCGCCCGCCTGCGTCCGTCGGCCTCACCAGGGCAACAAGGGCGACAAAGGCCAGGCAAGCGCGCAACATCTCGATTTCCAGCAGCCATGCATTTCCGGCGTGCCAGCGCCCCCGGCTGCCTTCCATACCATCTCGCCAATTGATGCGCGGTGCAAGCGGCTGCGGCTGCAGGAGATAACGGAACGTCTCAGCCGTTAGGAGAGGGCGGCAGCTCGAACAGGGTGGCGCCGTTCTCCCGTCCTTGCTCGACATAGCCGATGACCCGGAACCATCTTGCGACATCCGGCCCGTGCAGCCAACTGCGCGAGTGTACGGGGAGGTTGCCGGCAAGAGCCTGGATATGGCGGATGTGACGCTTGCAGAAGCGAACGGTTGCGGCTCTGAAGAAGTCTTCCTGTGCGGCGAACAGCGTGTCGGCCGCGTCGCCGTGCTCATGCCAGGCGATGATGGCGACGGCCTTGTCGCCTTCGACCAGCGCATGCGCCCGGCCCTCCTTCAGGTTCATCATCAGATTGTCGTAGGCGGCCTTGCTGTCCTTGCCGGCCGCCAGGTACTCGTCCGACATCCGCTTGGAGAGGTCGCGGAAAACATCCTCGAGGTCTCCGACCGTCGCTGCGCGTGCTCTCATTTCTCCTCCTGAAAGCCCGGGAGGCAGTTTGCCCTATCGATAGGGGATCACCAAGCAAATGAAATCCGCCATCGGCCAGATACGCGCAAATGCATTTCGCATCGCCGAATGGACACAGGTGTACATTCAAGCTAAGTTCCCGCCGAGAAGGCGACGGCCTTCGTCGATCCGAGCGGGACGGAATGGATCATGGACCTTCGAGGGCGGGGTGAGGGGATTGCACAGGTTTGGCATTGCACGACCGACGCGGCGGCTCGATGCCACTTCGCGCCGATGCGATGCCAGTCGCGCGATGATGCGGGCTTGAGTGCATGACAAGACACTATTCAGCGCTTTCACTCTTCAAGGAAGGTGTCGCCGGCCAGACCGGCTGGGAAAAGGCCTGGCGCTCGCCTGAGCCCAAACCGCGCTATGACGCCATCATCATCGGTGGCGGTGGCCATGGCCTCGCCACGGCGTACTATCTGGCAAAGAACCACGGCGTCACGAACGTGGCGTTGCTCGAGAAGGGCTGGATAGGCGGCGGCAACACCGGACGCAACACCACCGTGGTGCGCTCCAACTATTTCTATCCCGAAAGCGCGGCGATCTATGGGCTGGCGCACAGCCTCTACAAGACGCTCTCCAAGGATCTGAACTACAATGTGATGTTTTCCGCGCGCGGCATCCTCACGCTGGCGCATAGCGAAGCGGGAATGGAAACCGCGGCGCGCAGCGTCAACGCCATCCAGATCAACGGCATCGACTGCGAATTGTTCTCGGTCGAGGACGTGCGGCGCGTCGTGCCGATCTACAATTTCAGCCCGGATGCCCGCTACCCGGTCTATGGCGGCACCTGGCAGCCGAGCGGCGGCACCGCCCGTCACGATGCCGTCGCCTGGGGCTATGCCCGTGCGGCAAGCCGTCTCGGCATCGACATCATCCAGAACTGCGAGATCACCGACTTCATCATCGAGAACGGGCGTTGCCGCGGCGTCGTCACGTCGCGCGGTGCGATCCGGGCCGAGCGTACGGGTATGGCGGTGGCTGGCCATTCGTCGGTGCTGGCGGCGAAGGCAGGGTTCCGGCTGCCGGTCAACTCCTATGCGCTGCAGGCCTGCGTGTCCGAGCCGGTGAAGCCGATCCTCGACACGGTGGTGATTTCGCCGGACACAGGCGTCTATGTCAGCCAGTCGGACAAGGGCGAACTGGTGATCGGCGGCGCGCTCGATCGCATCCCATCCTACGGCCAGCGCGGCAACCTGCCGGTGCTGGAGGGCGTAATCGCCGGCATGCTCGACATGTTCCCGATCTTCGGCCAGCTGAAGATGATGCGGCAATGGGCAGGCATCGTCGACGTGGTCCCGGATTCCTCGCCCATCATCGGTGAATCGCCGCTGCCCGGCCTGTTCCTCAATTGCGGCTGGGGCACGGGCGGCTTCAAGGCGATCCCGGCCGGCGGCACGCTGCTTGCCCATCTGCTTGCCACCGGCACGCATCACGACATCAGCCGGCCATTCGATCTCAACCGCTTCGCCCGTGGCCGGCTGATCGACGAGGCCGCCGGCTCCGGCATTGCCCATTGAAGGTGTAGAAAGATGCAGCTCTTTCCCTGCCCGTTCTGCGGGCCGCGCGAAGAAAGCGAATTTCACTATGGCGGTGAGGCCGGCAATCTCAGGCCCGATGGCGGCGACGTGACGGCCGAGCGCTGGGCCGGCTATCTCCATATGCGCGACAACCCGAAGGGACCGACCCGCGAGATCTGGATGCACCTGACCTGCGGCGAGTTCTTCGCGATGACCCGTGACAGCGTCAATCATCAGGTGTCGGGTTCCGTCCTGCTCGGCGAAACGGAGCACGGCGCATGAGCGCTTCGCGTCTCGCCAAGGGCGGCAGCGACATCGATCGCACCCGCCCGCTGACCTTCACCTTCGACGGCAGGCGCGTCGAGGGCTTCGCCGGCGATACCATCGCCTCTGCCTTGCTCGCCAGCGGCCAGGCTGTTGTCGGCCGCAGCTTCAAATATCACCGGCCGCGCGGCATCTGGGGCGCCGGTGTGGAGGAGCCCAACGCACTGGTCGATTTGGAGAGCGCCGACGGCCGCGTGCCGAATGCGCGGGCTACGACCGTGCCGGCGACGGACGGCATTGTCGTCAGGAGCGTCAACGCGTCGCCGACGGCCTTGGCCGACCGTAACGCGGTGCTGGACCGCTTTGCCCGTTTCCTGCCCGCAGCCTTCTACTACAAGACCTTCATCTGGCCGGACTGGCACCTGTTCGAGCCGCGCATCCGCGCCATGGCCGGACTTGGTGTCGTCGATCGCGACTGGAAGCCGCGCCAGGTCGCGGACCAGATCAACCATCATTGCGACGTCCTGGTCGTCGGCGCCGGACCAGCCGGCCTCGTCGCGGCGGCCGGCGCGGCGGCGGCCGGGCACTCAGTCGTCCTGGTCGACGACAGGACGCATCCCGGCGGATCGCTGCGCCATCGCGCCGGCGAGGTCGATGGCGTCGAGGGGACGGCGTGGGCCGAGGCAACGGTGGCCAGGCTGAAGAGCGGCGGTCAGATCGTGCTCATGGAAACGACCGCCTTCGGCCTCTACGATCACAATCTGGTCGCGCTCGACCAGCGGCACCGCGACAGCCGGCCGGACACGCTGTGGCGCGTGCGACCGCGCCGCATCGTGCTGGCGACGGGCGCGATCGAACGGCCGGTTCCGTTCGCCGACAATGACCTTCCGGGCATACTCTCCGCCGATGCCGCACTTGCCTATCTGCGCCGGCATGGCGTGCTTGTGGGTCGGCAAATCGTCGTCGCGACCAACAACGACAGCGTCTACGAGCCGGCCTCGGCGTTTGCCGCGGCCGGCGCCTCGGTGACGGTGGTCGATTGCCGGCGCGACGGCGGCGCTCAAGCGAAGACCGGTGTCCGCGTCCTGGCGGGGCGCAGGGTCGCGGCGGCGCGCGGCCACAATGCCGTCCAGGGGGTGCTGCTCGACGACGGCACGGCGCTCGCGGCCGATAGCGTGCTCGTTTCCGGCGGCTGGACACCCACCGTGCATCTGTTCTCGCAGGCCAAAGGCAAGCTCATCTGGAGCGACGACCTCGCGGCTTTCGTCCCCGGAGAGGCCGTCGACGGGATCGGCGTGGCCGGGGCCGTGGCTGGCACGATCTCACTTTCGGAAACCTTGGCCAGCGGCGCTGCGGCCCTCGGTCCGCTCGGTGCAGCGTCGTCGCCAGCGCCCCGCAGCACGGGAGCGGACGCAACGCTGGGTGTTGTCGGCATGTGGCCGAAACCCAAGGCCAAGGGCCGCGTGTGGATCGACTACCAGAGCGACGTCACCGCCAAGGACGTCGAGCTCGCGGCGCGGGAGAACTTCGTCTCCGTCGAGCATCTGAAGCGCTACACAACGCTCGGCATGGCGACCGACCAGGGCAAGACGTCGAACCTGAACGGCCTGGCGCTGCTGGCCGAGGTTACCGGCCGCGCGATCCCCGAGGTTGGCACCACGACCTACCGGCCGCCATTCACGCCTGTGCCGTTCGCCAGCCTGGCCGGAGCGTGCCGGGGCAGCATGCATGCCCCAATCCGCCGCCTGCCGCTGGAGGCGAACCATCGCGCCGCAGGTGGAGTCTTCCAGGAATATGGCGGCTGGCTGAGGCCGGCTCACTACGGAAGCGGAGACGCTGGCGCCGCGATCCAGGAGGAAGCGCGGCGCGCACGGCAATCGGTCGCGCTCTTCGACGGCTCGACGCTCGGCAAGATCGAAGTCATCGGCCCGCGCGCGGCGGAATTCGTCGACTTCATCTACTACAACACCATGTCGACGCTGAAGCCTGGCCATTGCCGCTACGGCTTCATGCTGTCGGAAAACGGCGTCGTCTTTGACGACGGCGTGCTTGTTCGTCTCGACGAGCATCGCTTCATCGTCTCCTGCTCGTCGTCGCATGTCGCCGCCGTCCATGCCCGGCTGGAAGAGTGGCGGCAGGATCGTTTCGGCCGCGATGCTGTCTACATCCACAACGCCACCGCTCAATACGCCACCTTGACCGTTTCGGGTCCGAACGCGCGCGGGTTGGTGGAAGCGCTCGATCTGGATGCGGCGCTGGACGATGCCAGCCTGCCGCACATGGCAGTCGCCGTCGGCCGCTTTGCCGGCGACGAGGTGCGCATAACCCGGGTCTCCTTCACCGGCGACCGAAGCTACGAAATCTCCATCCGCGCCGATTGGGCCGAGGCGCTGTGGGAGCGCATGCGGCAAGAGGGACGCGCGTTCGACGCTGTTCTGCTCGGGCTCGAATCCCTGATGATCCTGCGCGCCGAGAAGGGGTACATCGTCATCGGCAAGGACACCGACGGCAACATCATGCCGCACGATCTGGGTGTGGCCGGGCCGCGCGCCAAACGTACAGGTGAATTCGTCGGCCGGCGCTCGCTTTTCACCGAAGCGGCGAACCGCTCCGATCGCAACCAACTCGTCGGTCTCGCGGTCCGCGATGGCGAGGCGCCGCTGGCGACCGGCGCGCACGGCGTCGAGAAAAGCGGGGGCCGCTTGAGAAGCATAGGCTTCGTCACCTCCAGCTATCAAAGCCCGACCCTGGGGCGGCCGGTCGCCCTGGCGCTCATCGAACGCGGTGCCGCGCGGCATGGCGAAACGATCGACGTTCAACATCTCGGCGTCGTGCGGCAGGCAACCATTGTCACGCCCTGCGCCTTCGATCCGGAAGGGAAGCGGCTTCATGCGTAACCTCGCCGAAAAATGGCCGGCAGCGCCCGACTGGGCCACTGCGGTGCTGAACAAGGACAGCCTCGGCGTGCGAACGCTCAGCGGGCTGAGCCAACTCCTGGTCAGCGGCAACCTTTCGGCCTGGTCGAAGGCTTCGGACCTCGTGGGCGAGGGCGTCGGAGCCGGCGCGGTTGCCGGCGGCGGCAAATACATGGTGCGGATCGCCCGCGATCGCGTCCTCGCCGTCGGCGAAAGGCCATTTCCCATCGCGGCCGGCTGGCATGAGGGCGGCTTCGCGGTTTCGATCATGGATGCCGGACTGCATGTGTTTGAGATCGAAGGACCGGGTCTGGCTGGTCTGGTCGCCAGGGCCACGACACTCGATCCGCAGCAGGCGAGCCGTTCGGCTTCGGTGCTTTTTGCCGGCGTCAATGTCTTGTTCTACCGGTTCGGCCATGCTGACCGGGCCCGGCTCCACGTCGATCGCGGCTTCGCGCCTTACCTGTGGGAATGGCTCGAACAATCATCGGGATTGTAGGGCTTGGGTTTCAGGTCTATCTAGCCGGCGGTTAAATTTTGGTCAGGCCGCGATGCTCTCTGATTCCAGTGCTGAAGCCATGGCGCGGCGGCCCGGTCTGGCCGGCAACACCAAGGTGACGCGCGAGGACTGGATGAAGCTCGCGTTGGAGACGCTGATCTCCGAGGGTGTTGAGGCGGTGCGCGTGCTGGCGCTCGGCCAGAAGCTGAATGTCTCCCGCTCCAGCTTCTACTGGTATTTCAAGAGCCGCCAGGATCTGCTGGATCAGCTTCTCGACCATTGGCGCAACAACAACACCCGCTTCATCGTGGAGCAGGCCGGCCGGCCCGCCGCGTCGATAACGCAGGCCGTGCTCAACGTCTTCGAGTGCTGGCTGGATGAAACGCTGTTCAATCCGCGATTGGATTTCGCCGTGCGCGCCTGGTCGCGCCAATCCGCCGAAGTGCACCGGATCGTGACCGAAGAGGACGATGCGCGCGTCGACGCCATCTGGGCGATGTTTTCGCGGCACGGTTACGCGGACACGGAAGCCTTCGTGCGGGCCCGCGTGCTATACTTCACGCAGATCGGCTATTACTCGCTCGAGATCGTCGAACCGGTTAGCAACCGTCTCTTCCTGACGCCAGCCTACCTGCTGACGCACACCGGCAAGGAACCTCGCGAGGGAGAGGTGGAGGCCTTCGCCGAAAAGATGTTGGCGCGAAGCCGCCATTGAGCAAGGCGCGCTCGGCGCCCACCGCCTTCGACGGTGGTTCGATGTTCCGCTGACCGCGCTCGCCATTGCTCGCCGCCGCAGAAGCTTGCTGGTGCAAGCGACGGCCGTCAGTCCGGAAACAGGAAAGCAGCCGCCGGATCGAAGGAAATCCGAGTGCTCGATAGGGCGCCAGGTGACTCCGCCGCATCAGGTCTCACATCAAGCTCTTGGCCGGATGCCGTGCGCGCCACGACGCGCCGGCGGTCGCCAAAGAAGGCCGCGTCCACGATCTCCACCGCGAGTGACGCGTTTCCCGGTACAGACGTCAGGCGGAAGGCTTCCGGCCGCACCATCAGCCTG
Organism: Mesorhizobium sp. WSM4884; assembly: GCF_029625675.1. Taxonomy (NCBI): domain Bacteria; kingdom Pseudomonadati; phylum Pseudomonadota; class Alphaproteobacteria; order Hyphomicrobiales; family Phyllobacteriaceae; genus Mesorhizobium; species Mesorhizobium sp. WSM4884. The sequence continues at coordinate 287,372 of NZ_JARTVO010000008.1, read as the reverse complement.
GCCTTCTGGCCGCGGTCGAGCTTGTGGGTTGCCTTAACACCCTTGACGATCGAGCCGTCGGCGAGCCGCACCACGGCTGCGCCGTTTTCGGTTTCCAGATGCTCGACGGCCAAGAAATTGGAGTTGCCGATGAAGCCGGCGACGAACTCGTTCGCGGGCCTCAGATAGAGGTCCTCGCCGGTGCCGATCTGCGCGATGCGTCCGCTCCTGAACAGGGCGATCCGGTCGGAAAGATGCAGGGCCTCCTCCTGGTCGTGCGTGACATAGAGGATTGTCACCCCCGTCTCACGGTGAATGCGGCGGATCTCGGCCTGGATTTCCTGGCGCAGCTTCTTGTCCAGCGCCGACAGCGGCTCGTCCATCAGAAGGATCGGCGGATCGTAGGCGAGCGCGCGGGCAAGCGCCACGCGCTGCTGCTGGCCCCCCGACAGCGCCCCCGGATAGCGGTCGGCGAAACTGTCGAGGCGCACCAGCGCCAGCATATCGGCGACCTTGCGCTTCACCTCGCTGTCCGGCCTGCGGCGCACGCGCAGCGGAAATGCCACGTTCTCGGCAACGCTGAGGTGCGGGAACAGCGTGTAGCGCTGGAAGACCATGCCGATGTTGCGCTTGTGGGAAGGCACGGCAAGCAGGGACTTGTCTTCGAGCAGCACGTCGCCCGACGTTGGGTCCTGGAAGCCTGCGATCGCATAGAGCGTCGTCGACTTGCCGGAGCCGGACGGTCCGAGGAACGTCAGGAATTCGCCCTTGGGCACATCGATGGTGACGTCGTGGACGGCGACGAAGCCGCCGAACGTCTTTCTCACCGCGCGAATAGATAGAAATGGCCGGGTCATCTGGACAGTTTTCTGCGAAGGAGTGCGGTCACGATCATCAGGCACAGCGTCAGGCCTACGAGCAGGCTGGAGGCGGCGGCAACCACCGGGCTCAAGTCGGCGCGCAGGCTGCCCCAGATCTTGACCGGCAAAGTCTGCAAGGTCGGGCTCGCCATGAAGATCGCCACCACCACCTCGTCCCAGGAGGCGAGGAAGGAAAAGATCGCGGCAGAGAAGATGCCGATGCGGATCGAGGGCAGCGTGATCCTGAGCCTCGCCTGCAGCGGGCTGGCACCGCAGACGATCGCCGCGTCCTCGATGGATTTGTCGAAGCCCTCGAGCGCGGTGGCGATCGGAATTATGGCGAAGGGCAGCGCCAGTATGGTGTGGGCGATGACAAAGCCGACCGTGGTGCCGGCAAGGCCGAGGCGCAGGAAGAGGGCGTAGGCGGCGATGGCGAAAACGACGACCGGCAGCACCATCGGCGTGAGCAGCAGCCCGCGCAGCAACTGGCGTCCGGGAAACTCGCCCCTGACTAGACTGAAGGATGCAAGCAAGCCGATCAGCACCGAGAGAATGGCGGCCATCGCGGCGATGCGCGCGCTGGTCGAAGCCGCGTCGATCCAGGTCGGATCGGCGAGCAGTTCCTGATACCATTTCAGCGTCCAGCCGGGCGGCGGAAAGGCCAGCCAGCGTGATGAGCCGAACGACAAGAGGACGATGAAGACCACCGGCAGCAGCAGGAAAGCGGCGACCAGCGCCGTGAAGCCGCCAAGTGCTGCGCGCAGCCACCCGAGTCGGTCGTAGTCGAGCAGCATCTCAAAGCCCTCCGGCCAGGCGCCTGGCGCCGACCAGGCGCAGCTGGATTGCGTAGAGCGCCATGGTGACGACAAGCAGCACGAAGGCGGCGGCACTTCCCAGTCCCCAGTTGAGCAGGGACTGCACCGTCTGGGCGATCATTTCGGCCAGCATCATGTTCGACGTGCCGCCGAGCAGCGCCGGCGTCACGAAATAGCCGAGCGACATGACAAAGACCACCAACCCGCCGGCAGCGATGCCGGGCAGCGACAGCGGCAGCAGGATGCGGCGGAACGCCTGGGCCGGGCTTGCGCCGCAAAGGGCTGCGGCGCGCAGCGTCATCGGGTCGATCGCGCGCAGCGTGCCGACCAGCGGCAGGATCATGAACGGCAGCATGATGTAGACCATGCCGATGGTGACGCCCGTCAGGTTGTTGATGAGCGGCAGCGGCTCATGGATGATGCCGAGCCCCATCAGCGCTCGGTTGATGACGCCGGTGCGCTGCAGCAGCACCATCCAGGCATAGGTGCGGGTGAGAAGGTTGGTCCACATCGACAGGATGATGATGCCGAAGACGATCGAGCCGAGCGCCGGCGGCATGATCGCCAGCATCCAGGCAACCGGAAAAGCAACGACGATGGTCACGACGGTGACGACGGCGGCGACCAGGAAAGTGTTGAGGAACACCCGTACATAGGTGCCGCTGCCGAACAGCGCGGCGTAGTTCTGCAGGCCGGGCTCGGGATCGGTGACGCTGCGCAGCAAGAGCGTGACCACCGGCACGATGAAGAACAGGCCGACCAGCGCGAGCGCCGGCACGGCACCGCCGCTGCCGGCCGGCAGGCGGGCAAAGGACTGGCGTCTGAAAGCATTCGCCGTCATGGGACGTCCCCTTTCAAGCGGGGCGCGCTGCCGCGCCCCGCTCCTGTCGTTGGGCTACTTGGTCTGCCAGGCGTACCAGCGCGTCGCGATCTCGTCGCGATGCTCGGCCCAGTAGTTCATGTCGAGATTGATCTGGCCGTCGACATGGGCGTCGGGCAGGCCCTTGACCACGTCCGCGGCCATCTCGGCCTTGGCCTTGGTATTGATCGGCGCGTAGCCGCTGGCCTCGGCGAACTTCGCCTGGCCAGTCGGGCTGGCGGCGGCGGCGAGGAACTTCATGGCGCTGTCCTTGTTCTTGGCGCCCTTCGGCACGACGAGAACGTCGGCGGCGGTGAGGTTCTGGTTCCAGGAGACGCCGACATCGGCGCCGTCCTTTTCCAGGGCGAAGACACGTCCGTTCCAGAGCTGGCCGAAAGCGGCCTCGCCTGAAGCGATCAGCTGTTGCGATTCCGCGCCGCCGCCCCACCAGACGATGTCCGACTTGATGGTGTCGAGCTTCTTGAAGGCGCGATCGAGGTCGAGCGGATAGAGCTTGTCGGCCGGCACGCCGTCGGCGAGCAGCGCGATCTCGATCACGCCGGGCGCCGACCATTTGTAGAAGGTTCGTTTGCCGGGAAACTTCTTGGTGTCGAACATGTCGGCCCAGCTCGTCGGTTCGCCCGAAACCGTGCCCTTGTTCCAGGCGAGCACGAAGGAATAGTAGAAACTGCCGACGGCGTGCTCGTTGCTGAAGCGCGGGTCGAGGTCAGCCTTCGGCACGGCCGCGAAGTCGATCGGTTCGAGCAGTCCGTCCTTGGCCGCCTTGATGGCGAAGTCCATCTCGACGTCGACCACATCCCAGGTGACGTTCTTGGCGTCGACCATCGCCTTAAGCTTGCCGTAGTCGGTCGGGCCATCCTGCAGCACCTTGATGCCGGACGAGGCCGCGAACGGCTCCGCCCAGGACTTGGTCTGCGCTTCCTGCGTGGTGCCGCCCCAACTGGTGAACACGATTTCGTCGGCCTTGGCGGCGGTTGCAGCCAGCAGTCCGGCGAGAACGCCGGCTAGGATCAGTCTCATCTCATTCTCCTCTGATTTTTCTGTTCCGTTTCTTGTTTTTGTCAGTGCACCTTCGCCATGCCGTTTTCAGCGCATGACGAAGGGATCGGGGATCGGGTCGTCCGAGGTCTTGATCCACACGGATTTCGAGCGCGTGTAATCGCGGATCGTGTCCAGCCCACCCTCGCGGCCGAGACCGGACAGGCCGTAGCCGCCGAAGGGCACGAGCGGCGACACGGCGCGGTAGGTGTTGACCCAGACGACGCCGGCATGGATGTCGCGCGCCATGCGGTGCGCCTTGCCGAGATTCGAGGTGAAGACGCCGGAGGCGAGGCCGAAGGGCGTGTCGTTGGCTAAAGCCAGCGCTTCGGCCTCGGTGTCGAAGGCAAGCACGCTGAGCACCGGACCGAACAGTTCCTCGCGCACGCAGGGCAGGCTGACGTTGCCGGCGTCGATGATGGTCGGCGCGTAGTAGAAGCCGTCGCCGATGTCGGGGCGCTTGCCGCCGGTAACCAGCGTCCCGCCGGCAGCGAGGCTTTCGGCCACGACCGTCTCGATCCGGTCGCGCTGGCGCAGCGTGGCTAAAGGCCCCATTTCGGTGGCCGGATCCTGCGGGTCGCCGATGCGGATCGCTTCGGCCTTGCGCTTCAGCCGGCCGAGGAATTCTTGCTTCACCGAACGCTCGATGAGCAGCCGCGATCCGGCGACGCAGCTCTGACCGGTCGCCGCGAAGATGCCGGCGACGACCGCATTGGCGGCGCTGTCGAGATCGGCGTCGGCGAAGACGACCACGGGGCTTTTGCCGCCGAGCTCGAGCGTCGTGTAGGCGAGGTTTTCCGCCGTGTTCCCGACGATGGCGCGCGCCGTCGACGGGCCGCCGGTAAAGGCGACGCGCGAGACCAGCGGATGGCTGGTCAGGCGGCGGCCGCTGTCATGTCCGAAGCCGGTGAGGATGTTGACAGCGCCGGCCGGAAAGCCGGCTTCGCTGACCAACTCGGCGAAGGCGAGCAGCGGGGCGGGGCCGTCCTCGGAGGCCTTCAGCACGACCGTGCAGCCCGCGGCGAGCGCCGGGCCGAGCTTCACGGCCGAGAGGAAGAGCTGGGAGTTCCACGGCACCACCGCGGCAACGACGCCGATCGGCTCGCGGCGGATGGTGACGTCGAGGTCGGCCTTGTCGATCGGCACATGCGCGCCTTCGTGCTTGTCGGCAAGCCCGCCATAGTAGCGGTAGTAGTCGCCGACATAGGCAATCTGGGCGCGCGTCTCGCGGATGATCTTGCCGGTGTCGCGCGTCTCCAACTCGGCAAGGCGCGCTGCGTTGGCGGCGACGAGATCGCCGAGCCTGACCAGCAGCTTTCCACGCGCGGTCGCCGTCATCGACGCCCAAGGCCCCGAGCGCAGCGCGCGGTGCGCGGCCTCGACGGCGCGGTCGACATCGGCTTCGGTCGCCGCCGGCATTTTCGCCCATGGCGCGCCGGTCGACGGGTCGACGCTGTCGAAGGTCGCGGACGGCTCGTCGAAGCGGCCGTCGATGAAGTTCCTGAATGCGGCGTCGGTCATGGCCTTGCCCGTTCGTTCGCGATCAGATGAAGGCCGGCATCACCCGGTCGATGAACAGTTGCAGCGATTTCTTCTTGCGCTCATGCGAAAGGCCGCTGTCGATCCAGATTGAATACTGGTCGTAGCCGAGCGCCTCGTAGGTCTTGAGCCGGGCGATCACCTCGTCCGCCTCGCCGATGACCAGGTTCTTCCGCATCTTGTCCGGCGCGTATTGCGGCATGGCGGCGATCTCGTCCGCGGTGGGCGGCTCCAATATGCCCTGATGCACCGGCTTCTTGTTCTGGAACCAGGCGCCGAACTGGCAATAGAAGCTGGACAGATCCTCACTGAGCCGGTCGGCATCGGCAGCATCGGCGGCGACGAAGGTGTGCATCAGAAGCATGATTTCCGGGCGCGCTATATCCGGATGCGCGGCGCACGCGGCCTCGAAGCGCTGCATCAGGCTTGCGACCTCGTCGTCACCGGAGGCCAGCGGCGTCACCTGCACCTTGCATTTGTCGGCCACGGCAAAGTCGTGCGAGTTCGGGTCGCGCGCCGCCACCCAGATCGGCGGATAGGGTTTCTGCAATGGCTTGGGCGAGGAGGTGGTCGACGGGAACTGCCAGAACTCGCCGGAATGCGCGTAATCGCCGTCCCAGAGGCCGCGAATCGCCGGGATCATCTCACGCATGCGCTGGCCGGCGCCCCAGGCATCGAGCCCGGGAAAGACGCGCTGATATTCGTAGCTGTAGGCGCCGCGTGCGATGCCCACATCCAGCCTGCCGCCGGTGATGATGTCGGTCATCGCCGCCTCGCCGGCAAGCTTGATGGGGTGCCAGAACGGCGCGATGATGGTTCCGGTGCCGAGCCGGATGCGGTCGGTCTTGGCGGCCAGGTAGGCGATGTTGATGAATGGATTGGGCGAGATGGTGAACTCCATCCCGTGGTGCTCGCCGATCCAGGCCGTCTCGAAGTGTGCCTCTTCGGCGAGCAGCACCAGCTCTCCCAGCTCGTCCAGAAGCTCCGAATGCGGCTTGCCGAGATCCGAGCGTTCCATATGCACGAAGAGCGAGAACTTCATCCCTGGTCACCTTCATTGAGCGAAGCGGCATCGGACCGGGCGAGCGGCCGTACCTCGCCTTCGACCTCGTTGCCGACATAGACGCCGAAAGCATCCTCGGTGCATTCGCGCACGTAGCGGGCAAGCATCGAGCGGATGGCCGGATCGGCGATCTTCAACCCGTCGATCGCGTCGATGTCGATCAACCGGATGCCGCGATCGCTCGATGCCGGCGCATCGAACGTGCCGCGATAATAGACATGGGTGCGCGATTGGTCTCCAGCATCGTCCCAGACGGCGTAGAGGAAGCCGAGTTGTGCTTCGATGGCCTTCGCGCCAAGCAGCCCCTTGAGACTTTTGCTGTCGCCTGCCGAGCCCAGTCCGCGCCCTCTCGGCAGCTCGAATGAACCGTCCGCCGTTTCGAGGAACAGGATCCTGCCGCCATTTTCGAGGATGGCGCCGACATCGGTGCCGGGCTGGGCGGCGGCGAGCGCGTCCTGGCTGAGGCCGGGCGTGACATAGGCGCCGCGGCAGTAGCCGAGCGGCTGCGCGGCGTTGTGCTGGAAATCGCGGACGCGGCCGATCAGGATCGAATGGTCGCCCGCCTCGACCAGCCGCTCCATATCGCAGTCGAAGGTTGCGACCGAGCCGTCGATAACCGGACTGCCGGTCTGTCCCGGGCGCCAGTCGACTGAGACGAATTTATCGGCCGCTTTCGAGGCGAAGATGCCGGAAGCCTGCTTCTGGCTCTCGTTCAAGACGTTGATGGCGAAGCTTCTTGAGGTCGCGAAGACCGGATGTCCCAAGGCCTTGTGGGCGATGCAGACGAGCACCAGCGGCGGATCGAGCGACACCGAGGTGAAGGAGTTGGCGGTAAAGCCGCGCGGCTCGCCTTCCGGTCCGATCGTGGTGACGATGGTGACGCCGGTGAGGAAAGAACCCAGCGCGCGGCGGAACTCGCCGCTGTCGAAACCGGCATCCGCCCCGTTGCCTTGCTCGGCGACTTCGCCCTCGGCGAGGAAACCGACGATGTGGCGCGTGGTGAGGTCGGGCGCCGCCACCGCCATCATATGCCTTTCGCCCGCGAGCACGGTGCAGCGGCCATGAAGTGCAAGCCTCGCCATGGCGGCCGACATCGCCGGCGAGGAGTTCTTGTCCTCCGAGCCGGTCATGAACAGGGCGGGCACGGCCAGCGCCGGCAGGTGCTCGGCGTGGTCGCCATCGGCACGGGCGAACAGGCGATAGGTGCGGGCATAGCCTTCGGGGTCGACTTCGCTCAACGCCGCCGCCGTCTTTCCGGCGGCCGCCGCAAGCTCGGCCGGAACCGGATCGCCGAACCAGCGCGCAATCGTTTGTGCGGCACCTACCAGATCGCCGCGGCCGGTAAGCGCCGCCGCGCGTTCGCGAACCGCTTCGGCGAGCTCGGGCGGCCGGCGGAACACGGCGTTGAGCGAAACGATGCGGCTGACGCGTTCCGGCGCGAGCAGAGCGAGTTCCTGGGCGACGAGCGCGCCCATCGAGTGGCCGACGACCGATACGCATTTGAGACCGAGATGATCGAGCAGCCGGATCGCCTGCCTGGCATAGTCGGCCAGCTCCGGCGCCTGCGGCGGCAGCGGCGAGCGGCCATGGCCAAGCATGTCGATGGCGATGACCTCCCAACGATCCGCCATCCGCTCGATCTGCGGCTGCCAGATCGCTGCGTTCATGCCTACGCCGTGAATGAAGAGCACCGGTGCGCCCGATCCGGCTCGGATGAAGCCGGTGCCGTCGGGCGCGGTGGCCCGGGCCCATCCAGGTGTTACGGTGTCAGCCATGCAGGTCCCCGAGCTCCTTGAGGTCCTGATAACGGTCACCGATGCGGTGATGCGGGCGGCCACCGATGGAAGCGCCGAGCGCCACGACCAGCTCGTCCGGCGCGGGCGCGTCGCCGATCTGGAAATGCACGGTCAGATAGTGCGAGCGCCGGCCTTCGTCATTCTTGTCCATCAGCGGGATCATGATCGGCGTATTCGGACCGCCACGCAGATTGGTGAAGGCGAGGTAGGTCTTAGCGCCGACGGCGCGGCGATAGTGGTTGCCGAAATGCAGCGTGTGGATCAGCGCCGAGGCGTGCTCGATCTCGCCCGACGTGCCGCACATGGCGGCCTTGCCGTAGCCTTCGATCGCCTCGGCCGAACCGGCGGCGGCAATGATCTCGCGGGTAAGCATCTCGCCGAGCACCGGCGCAAAGACGCGGATCTCGGGCGAAAGATCCTCGGTGAAGCCGCGACCCGCCCAGGGGTTGGCCAGCACGGCGGCGACGCCGATCAGGCGCAGCGGCCTCGGCGCTGCCTTGCCGCCTTCGATCAGCGTGTTCTCGGTGTAGGTGACGATCTTGCGAACGGCCGGCTGCATGGAAAACCTCTGTCGGGCGGCGCTCGCGAAAACGCGCCATTTCGTGTGCCATCTTATGGTATACCATACTATGGAGCACCAAATACCTTGTCAATCGGCCATGGAATCTGTTTTCGTGGCGAAGCAGGGAGCAGAGACATGCAGGACGACACGCTTCGCATCGATCGCAGCGCCAAGACCTTGAGAACATTGGCGCTTGAGCGCATGCGCGAGGCAATCATGGATTTTCATTTCCAGCCGGGCGAAAGGCTGGTCGAGCGGCCGCTTTGCGACCAGCTCGGCGTCAGCCGTTCGGTTGTGCGCGAGGTCTTGCGGCAATTGGAGGCTGAAGGCCTAGTGCAGATGATCCCCGGACACGGGCCGGCGGTGGCCAAGCCGGATCTCGGCCGCACCGACGAGATCTATGAGCTCAGGGCCCTGCTCGAAGGGATCGCGGCGCGTGCCTGCGCGCAATCGGCGACCGACGCGCAACTGGCAGAGCTGGAGCATGCCCTCAGCGAGCTCTTCGAAGCCTGGGCCTCGGGTAAGCCGCCGGCGGTGATGCGCGCTACGACGAAGTTCTACGAAGCGCTGTTCGAGGCGGCTGACAAGCGTGTCGCCTGGGAGATAGTCAGCGGGCTGAATGTGCGCATCAACCAGCTGCGTTCGATGACGATCGCCTCAGTGAACCGGCGCGAGCCGGCGATCGCCGAAATGAACGCGATCATGAATGCGATCAGGGCGCGCAAGCCGGAGGAAGCGGAGGCGGCGGCGCGCCGGCACGTCGAATCCGCCTGGAAGATCGCCCGCAACAAACTGCGCCTTGACCTTCTCTGAGCATCCGCAGTGGCCAAAAAGGCGGTTGTGCCCTGCCAGCCCAGGTTCGCTTCAGTCATCGAGATCGCAAGCGTTGCGGAGCGCCGGGGTGGTTCAATCGTCCTGCATACGCGCGTGGTGCGGATCATGATCACCAGCCGAGAAGACCAGCACTGACAGCTTTCCTTGCAATTTGTAAGCCGGCCTGCCAGCGGCATGTGGCGACCCATGCCGATGACGGTCGGTCGTGCAGCCACACACAGTTGTATTCATTAAACTTTTCTGCTTTGGCATCGGACTTGCTTCGTTCCTTTCATGGCGGCGGCGCCGGAGAATGTCGCTGCCCGTGGAGGAGCACCCGATGCAAGAGACCTTCTATGAAGTCATGCGGCGGCAGGGGATTACCCGCCGAAGCTTCCTGAAATTCTGCAGTCTGACGGCGGCGTCGCTTGGCCTTGGCCCGGCCTTCGCGCCGAAGATCGCCTATGCGATGGAATCGAAGCCGCGCATTCCGGTGCTCTGGCTGCACGGGCTCGAATGCACCTGCTGCTCGGAAAGCTTCATCCGCTCGGCTCACCCGCTCGCCAAGGATGTCGTGCTCTCGATGCTATCGCTCGACTACGACGATACGATCATGGCGGCGGCCGGCCACCAGGCCGAGGCGATCGTCACCGAGACGGTCGAACAGTACAAGGGCAACTATATTCTCGCCGTCGAAGGCAATCCGCCCCTCAACGAGGACGGCATGTTCTGCATCATCGGCGGCAAGCCCTTCGTCGATCAGCTCAAATATGCCGCCCAGAACGCCAAGGCGATCATATCCTGGGGGTCCTGCGCCTCATGGGGCTGCGTGCAGGCCGCACGGCCGAACCCGACGCGCGCGACGCCCGTCCACAAGGTTCCCGGCCTTCCCGACAAACCGATCATCAAGGTGCCCGGCTGCCCGCCCATCGCCGAGGTGATGACCGCGGTCATCACCTACATCCTCACCTTCGAGCGCTTCCCCGAACTCGACCGGCAGGGCCGGCCGAAAATGTTCTACAGCCAGCGCATCCATGACAAATGCTACCGGCGGCCGCATTTCGACGCCGGCCAGTTCGTCGAGGCCTTCGACGACGAGGGCGCGCGCAAGGGCTACTGCCTCTACAAGATGGGCTGCAAGGGCCCGACCACCTACAATGCCTGCTCCACCGTGCGCTGGAACGGCGGCCTCTCCTTCCCGATCCAGGCCGGCCACCCCTGCATCGGCTGCTCGGAAGACGGCTTCTGGGACAAGGGCGATTTCTACAGTCGCCTAACCAACATCAACGGCTTCGGCGTCGAGGCCAACGCCGACAGGATCGGGGCGACGGCCGCGACGGTGGTCGGCGCCGCGGCGGCCGCGCATGCGGCGGCGAGCGTCGTCAAGCGGATGCGCGAAAAGGGAGGACAAAGCTGATGGGCATCCAGACACCGAACGGGTTCAATCTCGACACCTCGGGGCAGCGCGTCGTCGTCGATCCGGTGACCCGCATCGAAGGCCACATGCGCTGCGAGGTCAACGTCGACCAGAACAACGTCATCCGCAACGCGGTTTCGACCGGAACCATGTGGCGCGGGCTTGAAGTCATCCTCAAGGGGCGGGACCCGCGCGATGCCTGGGCCTTTACCCAGCGCATCTGCGGCGTATGTACCGGAACGCATGCGCTCACCTCGGTGCGCGCGGTCGAGGATGCGCTCGGCATCACGATCCCCGAAAACGCCAACTCGATTCGCAACATCATGCAGCTTTCGCTGCAGGTTCATGATCACCTCGTGCATTTCTATCACCTGCACGCGCTCGACTGGGTGAACCCCGTCAATGCGCTCAAGGCCGATCCCAAGGCGACGTCGGAGCTGCAGCAGACGGTTTCGCCGAGCCATCCGATGTCGTCGCCCGGCTATTTCCGCGACGTCCAGAACCGGCTGAAGAAATTCGTCGAAAGCGGCCAGCTCGGCCCGTTCAAGAACGGTTACTGGACCAACCCCGCCTACCTGCTGCCACCCGAGGCCGACCTGATGGCGGTCACGCACTATCTCGAAGCGCTCGATTTCCAGAAGGAGATCATGACGACGCGGACGATCTTCGGCGGCAAGGACATCCATCCGAACTGGCTGGTCGGCGGCGTGCCATGCGCGATCAACATCGACGGGGAACTCGCCGCCGGCGCGCCGATCAACATGGAGCGGCTGAACTATGTTCGCAGCGTCATCGACCGTTCGATCGAGTTCGTCGAAAATGTCTACATCCCCGACATCATCGCCATCGGCGGCTTCTACAAGGGCTGGTTGTACGGCGGAGGGCTGTCGGGCAAGAGCGTGCTTGCCTATGGCGACATCCCCGAAAAGGCGAACGACTATTCGGCCTCCAATCTCCTGATGCCGCAGGGCGCGATCATCAACGGCAATCTCAAGGAGGTGCTGCCGGTCGACGTGCGCGATCCCGAGCAGGTCCAGGAATTCGTGCCGCATTCCTGGTACAAATATCCGGACGAGGCCAAGGGCCTTCACCCCTGGGACGGCGTCACCGAGGCGCATTACGAACTCGGGCCGAACGCCAAGGGCACGCGCACCAACATCGTCGAGATCGACGAGAGCGCGAAATATTCCTGGATCAAGGCACCGCGCTGGCGAGGCAATGCCATGGAGGTCGGGCCGCTCGCCCGCTACGTCGTCGGCTATGTGCAGGGCCGCGAGGACATCAAGGAGCAGGTCGATTCGACGCTGCGGGCGCTCAACGTCCCCCTCGAGGCGCTGTTCTCGACGCTCGGCCGCACCGCGGCGCGCGCGCTCGAAGCGCAATGGGCCGCGCGCAAGCAGGCCTATTTCCTCGACAAGCTGGTCGCCAACATCAAGGCGGGCGACAGCGCGACGGCGAGCACCGACAAATGGGATCCGAAGACCTGGCCCTCCGAGGTCAAGGGTGTCGGCTTCACCGAGGCGCCCCGCGGGGCGCTCGGCCATTGGGTGCGCATCAAGGACGGCCGCATCGAGAACTACCAGTGCGTCGTGCCGACCACCTGGAACGGCTCGCCGCGCGATCATCAAGGCAACATAGGCGCGTTCGAGGCCTCGCTCATGGATACGAAGGTGGAGCGGCCGGAGGAGCCGGTCGAGATCCTCAGAACGATCCACAGCTTCGACCCCTGCCTGGCCTGCTCGACCCATGTCATGGGTCCGCACGGCCAGGAATTGGCCAACGTCAAGGTGCGCTAGGGAGGAATTGAGATGAGACGCACGGTTCTGACACTTGCTTCCGCCGCCGGTTCGCTCGCGGCTCTCGCCGACCCAGCGTTCGCCCATGTCGGCGCCGCCCATGCCGACGGCTTCGCCGCCGGCTTGGCGCATCCTTTTCTGGGGATCGACCACCTGATGGCCATGGCCGCGGTCGGCGTCTGGTCGGCGACGGCCGCGCCGTGCCGGCCATGGGCGGCGCCGGCGGCTTTCGTCGGCATGATGATCGCCGGCGCGGCACTCTCCTTCGCCGGCATAGGGCTGCCGGCGGTGGAAGGCATGGTCGCGCTCTCGGTGCTCGCGCTTGGACTGATGATCGTGGCCGGCGCAGGATTGCCCGCCGTCGCCGGCGTCGGCCTTGCAGGCCTCTTCGCCGTTTTCCACGGTCACGCCCATGCGAGCGAAGCGACCGGTGCGGCTCTGGCCTTTGTTGCGGGCTTCACACTTTCGACCGCGGCGCTGCACGGGCTCGGCGTAGGCGTAGGACTGAAGCTTGCCCGGTCGCCCCTGGCGCGTGCAGGCCTCGGCATCCTCGTCGCCGGCTCCGGGGCGGCGCTGGTCTTCGGCGGCTAAGGGGGCGGCCATGAGCGTCAGCCACACACCGCGCAGCGAGGAGGCCGTCTATGTCTATGAGGCGCCGCTGCGCCTCTGGCACTGGGTTAACGCCTTCGCGATCTTTACCCTGGCCGGAACCGGCTATCTGATCGGGTCGCCGCCGCCTGCGGTCGGCGGAGAGGCGAGCGCCAGCTTCCTGTTCGGCTGGATCCGCTATCTGCACTTCTCCGCCGGATACATTCTGCTGGCCGGCTTCGCCTTCCGCGTCTACTGGGCGTTCGTCGGCAGCGAGCATGCCCGCCAGATCTTCCTGCCGCCGGTCCTGAGCGGCCGGTTCTGGCGCGAACTCTGGCACGAGGTGCTCTGGTACGCGATGCTCGTCAAGGAGCCGATGAAATATTCTGGGCACAATCCGCTCGCCACGCTCGCCATGCACATTCTGTTCGTCTGGTTCACGATCTTCATGATCGTGACCGGGTTGGCACTCTATGGCGAAGGCGAGGGCATGGGCTCCTGGCAGTACGGCCTGTTCACGAGCTGGGTCATTCCGCTCTTTGGCCAGAGCCAGGACGTCCACACCTGGCATCATCTCGGCATGTGGGTGATCATCTGCTTCATCATCGTCCATATCTACGCCGCGGTGCGTGAGGACATCATGTCGAGGCAGTCGATCATCTCCTCCATGTTCTCGGGCTGGCGGACCTTCCGAGGCAATGGAGTGCCCAAGGACTGACTCCCACTGACGCTCGTGACCGCGAGCATTTGGGCCGGTGCGGCTGCCGCACCGGCTTTTTTCTGCTGGCTGAAAGGCGGCTTTCCAGTGGCGTGAAATGTCTGCTTTCCGCGGCATCGGGCTTGTCGGTCCAGTGGAAGGCTTCTTTCCACTTTGGCCGCAGAACCGGCTGAAGACCTTTCATCGTCACCCCGCCGCCGGCCGTCAGATCCTTGTTTTTGTTGGGTTGGCCGTGACCCGTGAACTTGGCCCGCTTCTTGCTGCGATCTGGAGGAAACAGGAGGCGGGAGGAAACGCCTGTGGAGGATGCACCCTCGGTGCTGGTGCTCGGCATCGGCAATCTGTTGTGGGCGGACGAGGGCTTCGGTGTCCGCGCCGTGGAGGAATTCGACCGTCTCTACGAGACGCCCGAAAACATGCGCGTGATGGACGGCGGCACACAGGGCATCTATCTCGTGCAGCACATCCGCGAGACCGACATTCTGGTCGTCTTCGACGCGGTCGACTATGACCTGCCCGCCGCCACCATCAAGGTCGTCGAGGGCGACGAGGTTCCAGCATTCCTCGGCGTGAAGAAGGTTTCGCTGCACCAGACCGGCTTCCAGGAGGTGCTGGCGATGGCGGCGATGATGGGCGACTACCCTCGGCGTCTGCTCCTGATCGGCGTGCAGCCGGAGGAGTTGGAGGATTATGGCGGCAGTCTGCGCCCCGCCGTCAGAGACCGCATCGTTCCGGCAATCGGCATCGCCGTCGACTGGCTTGCCCGCCAGGGGGTGGCGGTGAAGCGGCGCGCCGAGCCGCTTGCGGAAGACGAGACGCTGGCGTCGCGCGAGATGCGGATCGGCCTCTACGAGAGCGGAAGGCCGCGGCCGGAGGACGCCTGCCGCATCGGCGATGCGCGCATCCTGCAAGGCGGCGGTTTTTGCGCGCCGGAGAATTACGAGAGCGAGATCGACGAGCTTCTCCAGTCGCGTGGAGGACAGGGCTGATGTGCGTCGGCGTTCCTCTCGAAGTGCTCGAATCGCGTGACGGTTCTGCGCTCTGCAGGGGGCGGTCCGGACTGCGCCGGATCGACATGACGCTTACCGGCGACCAGCCGGCCGGCACGTGGATCATCACCTTCCTCGACGCGGCACGCGAGGTGATCGCGCCCGAGGCCGCGCGCCGGATCGCCGACGCGCTCGAAGCCGCCGAGCGGGCGCTCGCCGGCGAGACCGATCTCGACCATCTCTTTGCCGACCTCGCCGGCCGCGAACCGCAATTGCCCGAGCACCTGCGCGCGGCCCTTCCAACACAAAGCACGAAGGACGCCTGAGCCTATGTTTTCGCCGCTTCTCAGCACAATGATCGAACGCCATGGCATGGCCGTCGTCGACGACATGACGGTGGACGGGTTCGCCGAAAACCACGATTTCACGGTGCTTTTCTTCCCCGGCGACTGGCAGCGGCTCGTCGAGAGCAACGACGTGGCGGTGATCCTGCCGGAGTTGGTCGCAGCCTTCCAGGGCGTGTTCAAGGCGGCGGTCGTCGCCAAGGAGAGCGAGCGCAAGCTGCAGAGCCGCTATCGGTTCAACGCGTTTCCCGCGCTCGTTTTCCTGAGAAACGGCGAATATCTCGGCGTCATCAAGCGTGTGCTCGACTGGGAGGACTATCTCGGCGAGATTTCCTCCATCCTGGCGCGCGAGCCTTCCGCGCCGCCGCCGTTCGAACTGCCGGAGGGCTGCGCAACCGGCAATCATCACGATCACGACCATTTCCACTGAGTCGAGCGGGGGAGAGCTAGAACATGGCGATCACGTCTTTTGGCGGTCTGGGGCCGGGCTCGCAGCCTCTCGAGGAGGACGGCGGCGAGTTGCAGTATATGGAGATGCCGAAGGGCATGCTCACCTTCGCTCGGCCGATCCTGCCGGAAAAGGAAGAGGTCGCCGGGCTGCGAGCGGCGCTCGCCGTCCTCTCGGCGGTGGCCGACAGCCTCGCCGCCTTCTCGCCGGAGCGCCCGAATGCGGTCCATGATCTCGCCGGCCTCGACAAGGCCAACCTCGCGCTGATCGACCAGGCGCTCGGCGAAGGCGAGGTGTCGGTCATCTGCGGCGGCGACGTCCAGGCGCAGGAATCGGTGCTTGCCGGCGTCTGGCGCGTGCGCCGCACAGGTGCCAACGGCCAATTCGAGGGCGATACGATCGAGGTAGGGGCCTTCCCGTCCGCCGTGATGGCACGGGCCTTCGCCGAAAGCCGTGACGCGCTCGCCGCCCCGGCGGCCTACCCTGCGGGGGTCTTCAACGCGCCGCCGCTTATCGCCGAGATCAACGAGCACATCCGCCGCACGGGGCCGGGCATCGAACCGCATGTGATCAACCTGTCGCTCCTGCCGCACACGGAAGAGGACTTTGCCCTCCTCGATGGCCTGCTTGGCCAGGGGCCCGTCGTGGTCCTCTCGCGCGGCTACGGCAACTGCCGCGTTACGACGACCGCGACGCGGGACGTGTGGTGGGTGCGTTTTTACAATTCCACCGAAGCGCTGATCCTCAACACGATCGAAGTGACGGCCCTGCCGGAGGTTGTCAGCGCCGCGCCGGAAGACATTGCCGACAGCCATGACCGGCTGCTCGAGATCCTAGAGGTCTATCGATGACTGCGTCCTTCTTCGATGGCTCCTATGGCGGAGACAACGCCAAGATCGGTTCGGCGACGCGGCTCGAATGCAAGATCTGCTGGCATGTCTACGACCCGGCGGAGGGCGACGACTACTGGCAGATACCACCCGGAACCTCCTTCGCCGAATTGCCTCCGCACTGGAGCTGCCCCAATTGCGACGGCTCCCGGAAAG
Source organism: Mesorhizobium sp. WSM4884 (assembly GCF_029625675.1). NCBI lineage: Bacteria > Pseudomonadati > Pseudomonadota > Alphaproteobacteria > Hyphomicrobiales > Phyllobacteriaceae > Mesorhizobium > Mesorhizobium sp. WSM4884. The sequence goes on along the minus strand of NZ_JARTVO010000008.1, from coordinate 270,681 downwards.
ATTTCATGGTGATAAAGGACGATTGACGTGGATCAATCGCTTGCCGTCGCCCGCTGCCTAGAGTCCGCCTTTCAACGGATAGAGCGGACATCCATGGAGGGCATCCCGATCCTCAATCCCACGCTGTCCGTCCGGGCGCTGGGCGTGCGGATGTGGCAGGGCGAGTGGCTTGCGGTCCTGATCACACCCTGGTTCATGAATCTCGTCCTGTTGCCTGCCGCGGGCGTCGAGGCGCGTTCTCGCCTGCGGCCAGGCACGAAGGAGCAGGTCGCATTTCCGGCAGGCAGGTTCGAATTCATTCATGCCTATGAGGAAGAGCTTGGTGCCTACCTCACGTGCTCGCTCTTCTCGCCGGTCCTCGAATTCGCCGATCAGGAGAGCGCCGAAGAGACGGCCCGGCAGGTGCTCGCGGAGCTTTTCAAGGACGAAACGGACGGCGATGAAGACGGCGACATGGTCCGCCTCTGGGAGGGCCGCTTGCCGGACCCCGATGCCGCACCGGATGAAGGCGCCGCCCCGGCTGCGGCAAAGCCTCCGCCGCTGACCCGCCGCGCCTTGTTCGGACTTCAGGACGAGGAGGCACGGCGATGAGCCTCGACGGGCGGGTCTTGATCGACCTTTTTTGTGACGGCGGCGCGGTTTTTCAGGCGCGCGTCCAGCCGGCGCGCGCCGTCGTTCTCGGCCCGATCGTAACGGACAGATCAGCCGCGGAGGCCATCGCGGCGGTTGCATCGCTGTTCAGCGTCTGCGGCATGGCGCAAGCGGCGGCCGGCGTCGAAGCCGTCGAAGCGGCGCTGGGCATTGACACGGATCTGCCGACGGAAACGGCGCGACGGCTGCTCGTGCTTGCCGAAACGCTGCGCGAGCATCTGGTCAGGATCGGCCTCGACGTTCAGCGCCTCACGGATGCCGCGCCGGAGGCTGCGCTTCTGCGCCGCGCCATGACGCTGCCTGTGCGGCTGAGAAAAGCGCTGTTTCCCGATGGCGACCCCTTCGAACCCGGTGCGCGGGCCGGAGTGCCGGGTTCCGACGCCGACCGCATCGCTGCGGAGGCCGCCGAATTGACGTGCGCCATGGTCCATGTGGAAGCAGGGCGCCTTTGCGAGATGAACGCGGCCGCTTTCGCCGCCTGGGCCTCGGATAGGGGTACCGCCGCCGCGCGGCTTGCCTACCCGATCTTGGCAAGGGGCTGGGCCATGATAGGCTGCCCGAAGGCAAAAGGGGAAGGCGTAAAATTGCAGGCGCTCGCGGATACGACTTGCCTCGCCCGGCAGGCCGGCGAGCCGCTAGTGAGAGCCTTCCTCTCGGCGGAGGGCGAGGGCGGACTTGGTGCGCGCCTGGTGGCGCGATTCGTCGAGGCGGCAAAGCTTCCCGGCGAGATTTCCGCCGGCCTTGCGGTGCTGCGGGGGAGCGGAACCCATTCCTGTGGTTTGCGGGGAGAAGGTGCCCCGAAGGACCGGATGGGCGGGAGCGAAAATACGGAAGCCTGGCACAGTTCCTCGCCCGCCAGCCGACGTCTCCTCCCTGCACACGGTGAGCCGAACGCTTTCTCCGGCATCGGCTATGCCGAGGCCGCACGGGGCAGGCTCGAGCACCGTGTCGTGCTTTGCGAAGGACGTGTGGTCGGCTACGCGGTCGATGCTCCGACAAGCAGCCATTTCGGCGAAAACGGCATCGCGGAACGCTCACTCGCGGCGCTCGCCGCGCCGAGCCGCGCGGAACTCGCGCTGCAGGCCGACCTTCTGGTGCGCGCCATCGACCCCTGCGTCGGCTATCAGGTGAGGTTCCACTGATGCACGAGATGGCGATCTGCGAAAGCATCCGCGCCATCCTCGAGGAAGAGGCCGCAAGGCAGGGCTTTGCCAGGGTCGATCGCGTCTGCCTGGAGATCGGACGGCTCGCCGGCGTCGAGGTCGAGGCGTTGAAATTCGGCTTCGACGTGGTCATGCGCGGGTCGCTTGCCGAGAGCGCGAGGCTCGACATCCTGAAGACGGAGGCGCGCGCATGGTGCGTGCCCTGCGGCCGCAGCGTCGCAATCGCCCAGCGCTACGACCCGTGTCCGGTTTGCGGCAGCCATCAGTTGCAGGTGACCGGAGGCGAGGAGATGAGGATCAAGGAACTGGAGGTGAGCTGATGTGCAGCGTATGCGGATGCGGCGAAGGCGAGATGCGGATCGAAGGCAAGGCCGGCCATCACCATCACCACGACGACGGCCATCACGGCCGCGGGCATGACCACGGTCATGCCGGTCATGATCACGGCCATCATCACGACGATCATTTGCACGATTATGGTTCTGGCTCCGCCGGCGCCCATGCGCCCGGCATGAGCCAGGCGCGGCTGGTCCGGCTCGAAAAGGACATTCTGTCCAAGAACAGCCAATATGCCGCCGAAAACCGCAAGCTTTTCGCTGCGCGCGGCGTGCTCGCGCTCAACCTCGTGTCGAGCCCCGGCTCGGGCAAAACGACGCTGCTGTGCCGCACCATCGAAGCGCTGAAGGGCAAGCTTCCGGCCGCCGTCATCGAGGGTGATCAGCAGACCTCGAACGATGCCGAGCGCATCCGCGCCTCGGGCGCTCCGGCGATCCAGATCAACACCGGCAAGGGCTGCCATCTCGACGCGCACATGGTCGGCCATGCCGTCGAGCATCTCGATCTCGCCGAAGGCTCGCTGCTCTTCATCGAGAATGTCGGCAACCTCGTCTGCCCGGCCGGCTTCGATCTCGGCGAGGCGCATAAGGTGGTGATCCTCTCGGTCACCGAAGGCGAGGACAAGCCGCTCAAATATCCCGACATGTTCCACGCGGCAGACCTGATGATTCTCAACAAGACGGATCTTCTGCCGCATCTCGACTTCGATCTCGAAGCCTGCATCGCCAATGCGCGCAAGGTTAATCCGAGGATCAAGGTCCTGCAGCTCTCGGCGCGGACCGGTGAAGGAATGCCCGACTGGACGGCATGGATCGTCGCCGCCCGCGCGATGGCGCTCGCCGGCCATCCGCTCGCCGGCGAACTTCGGACCGAACTGAAGGGAGCTGCCTGATGTGCCTCGCCATGCCCGCCCGCGTGGTGGAACTCCTGGACAACGACATGGCGGTCGTCGCCTTCGACACGGTGAGGAAGCGCATCTCGCTCGCGCTGGTCGAGGATGTGGCGATCGGCGATTTCGTGCTCGTCCATGTCGGCTACGCGCTGCACAAAGTAAGCATCGAGGAGGCGGAGCGCACGTTGAGGATGATGGCGGAAGCCGGTGTGCTGGAGGAGGAGCTGGAGGAGATTTCGGCATGAAATTTGTCGACGAATATCGCGATCAGGAACTCGCGCGCACCGTTGCGGCCGCGATCGCGGCCGAGGCCGACCCGGAAAGGAACTACCATTTCATGGAGTTCTGCGGCGGCCACACGCATGCGATCTTCCGCTACGGCGTGCAGGACCTGATGCCCGAAAACGTGCATTTCGTGCACGGCCCCGGCTGTCCGGTCTGCGTGCTGCCGGTCTCCCGGCTCGACGATGCGGTCGAGCTTGCCGAACGGCACGGCGTGATCCTCTGCACCTATGGCGACATGATGCGCGTGCCGGGCACCAAGCAGCGGAGCCTTATCCGGGCGAAGGCCGACGGGGCCGACGTGCGCATGGTCTATTCGACCCTCGACGCGCTCAAGATCGCACGCGAGAATCCGGGCCGGCAGGTCGTCTTCTTCGCCATCGGCTTCGAGACCACCACGCCGCCGACCGCGGTTGCGCTCAAGGCGGCCGAGGCCGAAGGGCTCAGGAATTTCAGCGTCTTCTGCAACCATGTGCTGACCCCGTCGGCGATCAGCCACATCCTGGAGTCGCCCGAGGTACGCGACCTCGGCATCGTCAAGATCGACGGCTTTCTCGGACCCTCGCACGTCTCTTCCGTGATCGGTTCGCAGCCCTACGAATTCTTCGCGGAAGAGTTCCAGAAGCCGGTCGTTATCGCCGGCTTCGAGCCGCTCGACGTGATGCAGTCGGTGCTGATGCTGATCCGCCAGGTCAACGAGGGCCGGCACGAGGTCGAGAACGAATACACCCGCGTCGTAACCGAAGAAGGCAACGTCAAGGCGCAGGCGCTGGTGAGCGAGGTCTTCGAGTTGCGCAAGAGCTTCGCCTGGCGCGGATTGGGCACGGTGCCCTACAGCGCGCTCCGCATCCGCGACGCCTATGCCGATTTCGACGCCGAGAAGCGGTTCGAGCTGTCGGTCAAGGCTTCGCGCGAGGCGAAGTCCTGCGAATGCCCGTCGATCCTGCGCGGCGTCAAGAAACCGACCGACTGCAAGCTGTTCGGCACGACCTGCACGCCGCAGAGCCCGATCGGCTCCTGCATGGTCTCATCGGAAGGCGCCTGCGCGGCTTACTGGACTTACGGCCGCTTCCGCGACCAGCAGCCCGCCAAGCTGGAGGCAGCCGAATGACTGCGGCCGATCCCAAACTCGCCGCAGACCTATCGCGCGTCCGCGGTTCGGTCGACATGACCCACGGCGCGGGCGGGCGCGCCATGGCCGAGCTCATCCGCGACGTGTTCCACAAGCATCTCGCCAACGACTATCTGGCGCAAGGCAATGACGGCGCGCTTCTGGGCAGCGTCTCCGGCCGGCTGGTGATGGCGGCCGACAGCCATGTCATTTCGCCGCTGTTCTTCCCGGGCGGCGACATCGGCGCGCTTTCCGTGCACGGCACCGTCAACGACGTCGCCATGATGGGCGCCAGGCCGCTCTGGCTCTCCGCTTCCTTCATCATGGAGGAAGGGTTTCCCCTCGCGGAACTGGAGAAGATCGTCGTCTCCATGGCACTTGCCGCGCGCCAGGCGGGCGTGCCGGTGGTCACCGGCGACACCAAGGTTGTGGAAAAGGGAAAGGGCGACGGCGTGTTCATCTCGACGACCGGTGTCGGCGTTCTTTCCGAAGCCACCGATATCAGCGGAAGCAACGCGCGGCCGGGCGACGCGATCATCGTCTCGGGCACGATGGGCGATCACGGCATCGCGATACTTTCCAGACGCGAGCATCTCGATTTCGAGACCGAGATTCTATCCGACACGCAGCCCCTCAACGATCTGGTTGCCGCGATGCTTGCGGCCGTGCCCGGCATCCGCGTGCTGCGCGATCCGACCCGGGGCGGGCTGTCGGCCACGCTCAACGAGATCGCGCACCAGTCGAAGGTCGGCATGGTGATCGGGGAAACGGCCGTGCCGGTGAAGCCGGAAGTCGCGGCGGCCTGCGAACTGCTCGGCCTCGATCCGCTCAACGTTGCCAACGAAGGCAAGCTGATTGCGATTTGCGGGGCGGACGACGCCGCAACCCTGCTTGCCGCCATGCGCAGCCATCCGAAAGGGCTCGACGCGGCGATCATTGGCGAGGTCGTCGCGGACGAGCACGCGCTGGTCACTATGCGCACCCGGCTCGGCGGCATGCGCGTCGTCGATTGGATAGCCGGCGAACAGCTTCCCAGGATATGCTGAGATGCGAATCTTGCTCCTCGTCACCGCCTTCAATGCGCTGAGCCAGAGGCTCTTCGTCGAACTTGGCGAGCAAGGCCACGAGGTGTCGGTCGAGATCGACGTCAACGATTCCCGCACGATCGAGGCGGTCGAGCTTTTCGAACCCGACCTCGTCGTTGCGCCCTACCTGAAGCGTGCAATCCCCGCTCGGGTTCACGAGAACCGCACCTGCATGATCGTGCACCCCGGTATCGTCGGCGACCGCGGGCCATCGGCGCTCGACTGGGCAATGACGAATGGCGAGACGGAATGGGGCGTGACGGTTCTCGAGGCGGTGCGGGAGATGGATGCCGGGCCGGTCTGGGCGAGCGCGGCCTTTCCGATGCGACGGGCAACGAAATCGAGCCTTTACCGTAACGAGGCGACGGCAGCGGCGGTCACGGCGGTGCTGGAAGCCGTGGAGCGTTTGCGGACGGGTGGAAAGCCCGTGCCTGCGGAGGAGCTTGGCGTCCCGCATCGCGGGCGCTGGCAGGACGCGATCAGGCAGGCTGACCGGCAGATCGACTGGATGCGCGACACGACGGCAACCGTCATCGGCAAGATCGCGGCGGCCGACGGGATACCGGGCGTCCGGGACGAGCTCTTCGGGGAGCCGGCTTTCCTTTTCGACGCCAGACAGGCGTTCGGGCTGCCTGTCGCGGAGCCGGGTGCCGTGATCGCCAGAAGCGGTCCCGCGATCGCCCGCGCCACGACGGACGGCGCGGTATGGATCGGCCATGTGCGCCGTCCAGGTTCCGCCAATCCGTTCAAGCTGCCGGCGACCCTGGCGTTCGCCCCCGAGGCCGTGCCATTGCCGGAACGGCCCCTGAATTCCAGCGGCGGCTATCAGGACATCGCCTATGAGGAGCACAGTGCGGTCGGATTCCTACATTTCCCCTTCCACAACGGCGCGATGGGCACCGATGCTTGCGAGCGACTGCTCGATGCCTACCGCAAGGCGGCCGAACGGCCGACGAAGGTGATCGTGCTCTGCGGCGGGCCCGAGTTCTGGTCGAACGGTCTCGATCTCAATCGCATCGAGGCGGCGACGAGCCCGGCGGACGAGTCCTACGCCAACATCTGCGCCATCGACGACCTGTCCGAGGCGATCATCAGGACGACGAGCCACGTGACCGTTTCTGCGCTCGGCGGCAATGCCGGTGCCGGGGGCGTTTTCCTGGCGCGCGGCGCGGATCATGTCTGGTTGCGCTCGGGCGTGATCCTCAACCCGCACTACAAGGACATGGGCAATCTCTACGGCTCGGAATTCTGGACCTATCTCCTGCCGCGCCATTGCGGTGCCGACAATGCCCGCAGGATCGCCGCCGCCCGGTTGCCAATGGGCGCGCGCGAAGCGCTGAGTCTCGGACTCGCCGACCGTATTCTGCCTGGCTCGCGCGACAGGTTCACGGCCGAGGTCAAGGCACTCGCCGCCGGGCTGGCGGACAGGCTCGACTTCCCGCGGTTGCTTGCCGAAAAGCAGGCACGCCGGGCCGTCGACGAGGCGGCAAAGCCGCTCTCGGCATATCGCGAGGAGGAGTTGGCCAGGATGCGCCGAAACTTCTACGGGTTCGATCCGAGCTATCACGTTGCCCGGCACAATTTCGTGAACAAGGTGCCGAAATCCCGCACGCCGGTCACCATCGCCCGCCACCGCGACCTCGCCTGGGCTTCCAGCGCGCCGGGCAGGAGGAGGGTGTCGTGACCGAGCTTCCCCCCATTCTGATCGTCGACGACGAGGTGCGTTCGCTGGAGTCGCTGCGCCGCATTCTGGGCGAGGATTTCGACGTCCATGTCGCAAGCGACATCAAGACGGCGACGTCGATCCTGGAGAGCGAGTGGATCCAGTTGATCCTTTGTGATCAGCGTATGCCCGGCACATCCGGCATCGAATTCCTCAAGCAGGTGCGCACCCGCTGGCCCGACGTGGTGCGTATGATCATCTCCGGCTATACCGACGCCCATGACATCATCGACGGCATCAACGAGGCCGGCATCTATCAGTACATCACCAAGCCCTGGCATCCTGAAAACCTGATCCTGACGCTGAAGAACGCGGTCAAACTCTATGTCTTGCAGCGCGAGAACGAGCTTCTGGCCGTCGAGATGCGAATGGCGCCGTCATCCGCCTCCAAGGTCGTTTCGGACCGCCGCAGCGCGCTCCGGCGGGACTACAATTTCGACGACGGCATCATCCGCTCCCCGTCGAGCCCTATAAACACGGTCTGCGATGCGCTGAAACAGGTCGCGCCCTTCGATATTCCGGTCGTTCTGATAGGCGCTTCCGGCACCGGAAAGGAACTCGCCGCCCGCGCCCTGCACTACGGCTCGCTGCGTTGGAACAAGCCCTTCGTCGTCGAAAACTGCGGCGCTCTGCCCGACCAGCTCCTGGAAAGCGAGCTGTTCGGCCACAAGCGCGGTGCCTTCACCGGTGCCGTCGAGGACCATATCGGCCTGTTCGAGCGCGCCAGCGGCGGCACCGTCTTTCTCGATGAGATCGGCGAGGTTTCGCCGGCCTTTCAGGTCAAATTGCTGCGTGTCCTGCAGGAAGGCGAAATCCGCCCGGTCGGCAGCGGCAAGACGCGCAAAGTGGATGTTCGGGTCGTGGCGGCGACCAACCGCGACCTCGAGGACGAGGTGCGCCACGGGCGTTTCCGTGCCGACTTGTTCTACAGGCTGGCAGGCACCGTCATCAGGTTGCCGGCCCTGCGCGATCGGCCGATGGATATCGAAATCCTGTCGGCGGCGATCCTGGAGGGCGCGCGACGCAAGCTCGGCAAGAACGTGCCGGGCATCTCGGCCGAGGCCATCGCCTGTTTCGAGAATTACTCCTGGCCTGGAAACGTGCGCGAGCTGCAGAACGAAATCCAGCACATGCTGGTCATGGGTCGGGAAGGCCAGGAGCTTGGCGCCGAACTCGTGTCCCGTCACATCCTGACGGCCGTCCCGCAAGTCGAGGACGCGGACAGAGACGACATTGCGGGGCTCACCGGAACGTTGCGCGACCGTATCAACGAGATGGAGCTGCGCATCATCCGCGAGACACTTATCCGCCATCGCTGGAACAAGTCGAAAGCAGCGGAGGAGCTAGGATTGTCCCGGGTCGGATTGCGCGGCAAGCTGGAGCGACTGGGGCTGGAGAATGTGAAGCCCTTGCCGGCTCGGCGCGCGGCCGGCTCAGTCCGGTGAGGCGCGCCCATGGAGCTCATAAGGGTACCGAAACCGCAGATGGCAAAGCCCGCGTCAGGGAAATTCCACGAGTCCTTGCCGATGCAGGCGGAAGTGCCCGCGCTCGGCCTGGCGCCGGCCGGCGAGGAAGCCTGGATCGAGGTCATCCGCAAGATGGACGCGGTCTACAAGGATCTGGTCGAATCGCAGACGTTGCTGGAGCGTCAGCACGCCGCCCTCGAGGAGGCGCAGCAATTCATCGATTCGGTGCTGGGCTCGATGACCGACGTGCTTGTGGCCTGCGATGCGAGGGGGCGCATCCAGCAGGTCAACCCGGCGATGGTCCAGTTGTCGGGTGTCGCCGAGAAGAGCCTGATGGGCTCGGCGATTCTTGATCTGTTCGAGGATGAGGACGGTGCCGTTGCCGCCCGGCTCGCCGGTTGTTTCCGCGAGGCGCGCCCGATCTCCGACCTCGAAGTGCACATGCGCCAGCAGGGCGGCGGTGCGACGCCGCTGGCGCTGAACTGCTCGCCGCGGCTCGACCATCGGGGCAGGCTCGTCGGCATCGTCATCGTCGGAAGGCCGATCGGCGAACTTCGCCGCGCTTACCACCAGCTCGATCTAGCGCACCAGAGACTGACCAGGACGCAGCAGCAGCTCGTCGTCTCAGAGAAGATGGCGGCGCTCGGTCGCGTCGTTGCCGGGGTCGCCCATGAGCTCAACAATCCGATCAGCTTCGTCTTCGGGAACATGCACGCGCTGAAGCGCTACGGGGCGGCGATCGCCGCCTACCTCGACGCTGCCCGTGGCAGCGCCGACCCGCAGGCGCTCGAGGAGCTGCGCCGAAAGCTGAAGATCGATTCGATCGCAGCCGACATGAAGCCGCTGATCGACGGCACGCTCGAAGGCGCGGAGCGTGTGCGCGCGATCGTTCAGGATTTGCGTCGTTTTTCCAGCAGCCAGCGCGAGGGGCTGGAGGTCTTCGATGTCACCCGCACCATCCGCACTGCCGTCGACTGGGTCGTCAGGGCAGAGCGCGTCAAACCCGCCGTCGTCTTCGACATGCCGGGTGAGCTCGATGCCTGCGCGCGCAAGGGGCATCTGCATCAGGTCATCGTCAATCTCGTCCACAACGCCGCGGACGTCCTTCAGAACCGCCCCCACCCCCGGATCGAGATCTCCTGCCGCCGGGAAGGGGAGGATGTCGTCATCAAAGTTCGCGACAACGGGACCGGCATTCCGCAAACGCATATGGACCAGATATTCGAACCGTTCTTCACCACAAAACCGATCGGCCAGGGAACGGGGCTGGGGCTCTATGTGAGCTACGGCCTCATGAAGGAGCAGGGCGGAGATCTGACAGCGGCAAATCATCCCGAAGGCGGCGCCGTGTTCACCGTCCGCCTTCCGGCGAATCCGGGCTGAGGGAACGATGACGAAGCGGCCGCTCAATCTTCTCTGGCTGCAGTCCGGCGGCTGCGGCGGCTGCACGCTGTCTTTGATCGGCGCGGAAGGGCCGGACCTGATCACGAGCCTCGCCACGGCCGGCATCGAAGTGCTGTGGCATCCCTCGCTCAGTGCCGAAACCGGGCGCGGCGTCATCGCGATCATGGAGCGCGTGACATCGGGAGAGGTTCCACTGGACATCCTCTGCCTCGAAGGCGCCGTCATGCGCGGACCTAACGGCACCGGCCGCTTCCACATGATGGCGGGGACCGGCCGGCCGGTGATGGACTGGATCGGCGAGCTCGCGGCGGTCGCCAGCCACGTGGTCGCGGTCGGTTCGTGCGCGGCCTTCGGCGGCATCACGGCCGCCGGCGCTAACCACGTCGATGCCTGCGGCCTCGCCTACGAGGGCACGGAACCCGGCGGGCTGCTCGGCCACGGTTTCCTGTCGAAATCCGGCCTGCCGGTCATCAATGTCGCGGGCTGTCCCATTCATCCCGACTGGCTGACGGAAACACTCCATCAGATCGCCGCAGGCCGGTTCGATCGCGGCCAGATCGACGAATGGGAGCGTCCCGTCAGCTACACCAACCATCTCGTTCATCACGGCTGCTCCCGCAACGAATTCTACGAGTTCAAGGCGAGCGCCGAGCGCCTGTGCGATCTCGGCTGCATGATGGAGAATCTCGGCTGCAAGGGCACTCAGGCGCGCGCCGATTGCAACATACGGCCGTGGAACGGTTCCGGCTCGTGCATCGACGGCGGCTATCCCTGCATCAACTGCACCTCGCCCGGTTTCGAGGAGCCCGGCCATTCCTTCACCGCGACGCCGAAGGTTTCAGGCATCCCGGTCGGGCTTCCGACGGATATGCCCAAGGCATGGTTCGTCGCGCTGGCGGCGCTGTCCAAGGCGGCGACCCCCGTCCGTCTCAAGACCAATGCCACCGCCGACCACGTCGCCGTGCCGCCGCACGACAAGCAGAAGAGGCGACCATGAGCCGGCTCGTCGTCGGACCGTTCAATCGCGTCGAGGGCGATCTCGAGGTCAAGCTCGATCTGAGCGGCGGAGTCGTCCGCTCGGCCGAGGTCGTTTCACCGCTCTATCGCGGCTTCGAGCAGATCCTGCGCGGCAAGCCGCCTGAAGACGCGCTCGTCTATGCGCCGCGCATCTGCGGCATCTGTTCGGTCTCGCAGTCAATCGCCGCCGCACGCGCGCTCGCCGAAGTGCAGGGCCTGAGCATCGCGGAGAACGGGAAGGTCGCCATCGATCTTATCCACGCGGCCGAGAATGTCGCCGATCACCTGACGCATTTCTATCTGTTTTTCATGCCGGATTTCGCCCGCGAGGCCTATGCGGGCGAGCCATGGCACCAGGCTGCCGCCGCGCGCTTCCGCGCGCTATCGGGAACCGCGGCCGAGGAGGTCCTGCCGGCGCGCGCGCAGTGGATGCACGTGATGGGCCTGTTGGCCGGCCATTGGCCACATACGCTCGGCATTCGGCCCGGCGGCTCCACCCGTGCCGTGACCGCCAACGAACAGGCGCGCCTGGCCGGTATCGTCGGCGCCTTCCGCCGGTTCCTCGAACGGACGCTTTTTTCCGACGCGCTGGAGCGGGTGGCGGCGCTGACCACCATCGACGAGCTCGCGGCCTGGCGCGAGGAAAAACCCGCGACCACCGGCGACTTCCGCCATTTCCTGACCATTTCGGAGGCTCTCGGCCTCGACAGGCTCGGCCGTGCCGGCAGCCTGTTCATGAGCTACGGCGCCTATCATGCCGCAGGCGGGCATTTGTTTCGCCGCGGCCTCTGGAGAGCAGGCCGCCAGGTGCCGCTCGACCTCTCGCTCATTGCCGAGGATACCGAGAATGCCTGGTACGCGCCGGCTGAACGCCCGCTGCCGCCGGCTTTGGGAGAGACCGTGCCGGGCGACGGCACGGGTAAGGGCTATAGTTGGTGCAAAGCGCCGCGCCTTGCCGACGAGGCTGTCGAAGTGGGGGCAATCGCCCGTCAGCTCGTGAACGGCCATCCGCTGATCAGCGACCTGGTCGGATCGGGCAGCGGCAATGTGCATGCCCGCGTCGTCGCCCGCGTGCTGGAGATCGCGCTCGTGGTGATCGCGATGGAGCGCTGGATACGTGATCTCAGACCCGGCGAAAGCTTCTGCGATCACGGCGCCACCGCGGCCGACAGCCAGGGCACGGGCCTGACGGAGGCCGCTCGCGGCGCGCTCGGCCATTGGCTGACGGTGCGCAATGGCCGGATCGCCAACTACCAGATCATTGCTCCGACGACCTGGAATTTTTCGCCGCGCGACCGTGACGGCAATCCGGGTCCGCTGGAGCTCGCGCTCGAAGGCGCGCCCGTGCGTCAAGGCGAGACCGAACCGGTCGCAGTCCAGCACATCGTGCGCTCGTTCGATCCGTGCATGGTCTGCACGGTGCATTGAGGCCGGGCGATGAGCGTGCCGCTCGCTGCTTTGCCAGCCGTCCGGGGTCGCCTGATCCGGGTCTCCGGCGTCGTGCAGGGGGTCGGCTTCCGGCCGACGGTCTGGCGCATAGCCACCGCCCTCGGACTCACCGGTCACGTGCGCAATGATGCGGCGGGTGTCGAGATTGCGTTGTGGTGCAGCGACGCGGAACTGGCCGCCTTCAGGCAAAGGCTGACCGCCGAATGCCCGCCATTGGCGCGCATCGACGCGATCCAGGCAGTCGATCTCGAAGGCGTGCCCCCGGCAGACGGCTTTGCCATCGCCGCGAGCGCGGGCGGGCAGGTGAGGACAAGCGCTGTCCCGGATGCCGCATGCTGTCCGCAATGCCTTGCCGAAATCCTCGATCCAGGCGACCGCCGCTACTTCTATCCGTTCGCCAACTGCACGCATTGCGGTCCGCGTCTCTCGATCATCGAGGCGATTCCATACGATCGCGCCTCGACCTCGATGAAAAGCTTCACCATGTGCGAGGAATGCCGGGCCGAGTACGAGAACCCGGCGGACCGGCGTTTCCATGCCCAGCCGATCGCCTGCCCCGCCTGCGGCCCGCGCATCTGGCTTGAAGACCAGACCGGTGTTGCAGCCGAAGGAGCATCGCAGGCCGTTATCCGGAGGGCGGCCGCCTTGATCGCGTCGGGGCACATCCTGGCCGTCAAAGGTGTCGGCGGCTTCCACCTCGCCTGTGACGCCACCGATGACGATGCCGTTGCACGGCTGCGCGGCCGCAAGCGGCGCGAGGCGAAGCCTTTCGCGCTGATGGCGCGCGACCTGCGGCAGATCGGGGAATTCGCCCGCATTTCCGCCGCGGAGCGCGAAGCGCTCGCCTCGCGCGCCGCGCCGATCGTGCTGCTGCGCAGCCGCGGGGACCGCGGCATCGCGGCAGGGGTTACCCTCGGCAATGACCGGCTTGGCTTCATGCTGCCCTATACCCCGCTCCACCACCTCCTGATGCGGGCGCTCGACAGGCCGATCGTCCTGACCTCGGCCAATCGTTCGGGCGAGCCGCAATGCACGGAAAACGACGAGGCGAAAAGCGAACTCGGCGGCATTGCCGATCATTGGCTGATGCACGACCGCGCTATCGTCAATCGACTGGATGACAGCGTCGTGCGGTGCGACAGGCATGGCGTTTCGGTACTGCGGCGTGCCCGCGGGCTGGCGCCGGAGGAAGTTGCCGTGCCGGACGGCTTCGATGGTTCGCGCCGGGTGCTTGCCGCCGGCGGCGACCTCAAGGCTGCCTTCTGCCTGGCGGGCAACGGCAAGGCGCTGCTTTCCCAGCATCTCGGCGACCTCGAGGAACCGAAGAGCGAGCAGGCCTGGCGAGATGCCGCTGCCCTCTACCGGAGTATCTTCGACGCTAGGCCGGACATCGTCGTCACCGACTTGCATCCGGGCTATCGCTCGACCCGCATCGGTCTCGAACTCGCGCGTGAGACCGGCGCTACGCTGGTCCAGATCCAGCACCATCACGCTCATCTCGCCTCTTGCATCGCTCAGCACGGCCGCGCGCTTGACGCGCCTTCGGTTCTGGGCGTGATCCTCGACGGTACGGGTTACGGTGAAGACGATACGATATGGGGCAGCGAGTTCCTGCTGGGAGACTACCGCCGTTACACGCGCCTCGCCCATTTCGACGCGGTCGCGATGCCCGGCGGCGACCGGGCGAGCCGGGAGCCCTGGCGCAACGCCTACGCGCATCTTCGCGCCGCCTTCGGCCCTGATTTTCTTGCCGGTCCGGCGGGTGGCTTGCCGTTTGCGCGGGCGCTCGCCGAAAGGCAGCCGAATGTTGTCGCGAAAATGATTGAAAGAGGCGTGAACACCCCGCTCGCGTCCTCCGCGGGACGGCTGTTCGACGCCTGTGCGGCGATCCTGGGAACCTGTTTCGAGCTGCAGTCCTATGAAGGGCAAGCAGGCATGGAGTTGGAGGCGCTGGCAAACCCGTTCATCGAGGCGGCCGAGGCTTGGGCGCTGCCTTCCGACAATGGATCGATCATTCGCTGGCGAGGTCTCTGGGAGGCGTTGCTGCGCGACATGGCCGCGGAGGTCGAGACTGGCCTGATCGCCGCGCGTTTTCATCGGACCTTGATCGCGGTCGTGTCCAGGACCACGCGCCGATTGGCCCGCGAGAACGAAGTCGACACGATTGCGCTTTCCGGTGGCGTCTTCCAGAACCGGATCATGCTTGAAGGCGTGTTCTCGGAACTCTCCGCCGCTGGGTTCGAGGTGCTTGCCCATGCGAATGTCCCGGCCAATGACGGGGGGCTGGCGCTCGGCCAAGCGATGATAGGCATGGCCGCCCTCGGCTAAGAAGTAGTGCTGTTGACGTTCCGCCTTGCGGCTGCGGATCATCCATGTCGATCAGGATCTGCGTAAGGAGTTCGCGACCGAACTTCGCGACGTCCAGAGCAAGCTATCCGTGTTCGTCGAGCGCAAGGTGTCGGCTGAAGATCAGCTCGATCTACGACGTGGCGCAGTCGCGCGGCGAGGCAAGCGTTGGCGCGCGTCCGACCTCGATTGGCAACCCTGAGCGCCGGTCGGCTTGGCAAACCGTGGACAGTCCGTCGAGCCGGTGCCGGAATGAAAACAGACCGGAGGAGCAACCCGGATGCGTGTTTGGCGTTGAGTGGCAGTTGCTGAATTCGCGCACGCAGCAAGCGGTGGCTGCGCCGCGAATGCTCTCCGGGAGCATAGTTCATGTCTCCACTGGTGCTTTTTGTGATCAAGAACCTCGCTATCGGGGCGATCATCGGGTTGACGGTAGCGTGCTGGCTGGTGGCGTTCGGTACCGTCGGCAGTCATATACCGTCAGGCAATGCCGCTTATCTGGCTGTTGGGATGATCGTCTATTCGATGGCCTCTTGCTTCGCGATGGGATTTCTGGCCACAGCCTTGATGTTTCTGGAATAGGCCATTCGCTCAGCCGAGGAGTTGAGAGGCAGGAAAGCGGCTGTTGGCCCGGGGACGATGGTGCCTTCCCAGGACGATGAGCCTGCGGCGCCCGGGGCGCAGCGATACTGATGGATGCATGTTCGCCCATCCGATCCTCGTCAAGCGCACCAGCCCTGCCGCCCATGGAAGCGGGCTATCGCTCCTACCAACAAAAATACCAGCACCTCGCCCCGTTGGACGATGTTTGCCGGATCGCGATGAAATTCGCCCCGCGTGCGGCCGTCATGGCAAAAAAATAAGCAAATTCAGGCATTTGTGGGTGGAAGCGTGGAAGCTTCGGCGGAAGAGAATGTCGGGAAAAGGTGGAATGGTGCCAGGCTAAGCTCCAGCCCAGTGCAGCCCATTCAAACGCCTGACCGTTGACAAGCGTGCGCTCGCTCGTGTTCTATTTCGCATGCGCACATTTTCCGCGTAGCAAATCGCGTCCGGCAAGGCCGGACAAGGGCAGCATGGCCTCGCCGCGTCTCATGGGAACATGGGGTGCGTGTGGGGCCTTTCCTTTTTGAGGGCCGGGTGAAGACGTTCAGGGTAGGCATCCTCTATTCGACCACCGGTCCCTACGGGGCGATCGGCCGCGACTGCCGCGCCGGCGCCGAATTCGCCATCGAGGAACTTGAGAAAGCCGGCGGCCCTCTCCGTATCGAGCCGGTCTTCGGCGATCCCGCCGGCCAGCCGGAGCGTTATCTCGATCTGATCCGCAGCATGCTGCGCGACGATGGCTGCCGCAATGTGATCGGCACCATCACCTCCTTGTCGCGCAAGGACGTCATACCGCTGGTGGAGAAATATGACGGGCTGCTTTGGTATATTTGCCCCTACGAAGGCTTCGAGGCGAACGAGAACGTCATCTACACCGGTGCCTGTCCCAATCAGCATCTCATACCGCTGTTCGACTACATGCTGCCCCGCTACGGCAAGCGGATCTATCTCGCCGGCGCCAACTATGTCTGGGGCTGGGAGATGAACCGGCTGGCGCGCGAGCTTCTGCTGCGCGTCGGCGGCGAGGTGCTCGGTGAGCGCTATCTGCCGATCGAGGAGGCCGATGTCGGCCTGCTGATCGCCGATCTGGAGCGTCACCGGCCCGACTTCATCCTCAACAACATGATCGGCCCGTCGAGCTACGCCTTCCTTGCCGCCGTGCGCCGGTTGGCCGACCGCGATCCCGCCTTCGCGCCGGAACGCTGCCCGGTGTTAAGCTGCGATCTGACGGAATGCGAGTTGGGCGAGATCGAGCCGGGGGTGGCCGTCGGCCAGCTCTCGGCAGCTTCTTATTTCGAGAGCCTGTCGTCGCGCGAGAATCTTGCCTTCAAGCGAAGCGTCGCTTCCCGTTTCGGCGCCGGGCGGCGCGTCTCCAGTTTCTTTGCGGGCGCCTATGCCGCAGTGAAGCTCTGCGCGGAAGCGGTGACCGATGCCGAGCGCGACGACCCCGCCAGCATGCGCGGCTTCCTGCATGCCCGGCCGCGGCAGACCGTGCTCGGATCGCTGGCGATCGACCCGCGCACCAATCATGCGGCCCTGCCTTTCCATCTCGGCCGCATCAATGAGCAGTCCGGCTTCGATGTCATCGCCTCGCGTGGCGCGATCGTCGCCGACCCCTATCTTGTCGGCACGCTGGCCAGCCAGCACGCTCCGCATCTGAGGGCCGTGCAATGACGCGGACGCCGAATTTCGTCTCCTGGCGCGCCGCGATCCTGCATCGCGCTGACGACAACATCGACCGGCTGACGCGCCAGCTCGAGCGTCTCGGCGTCACCGCGCATGTGCAGTGGAAGCCGCTCGATCTCTCCGAAACGCCGGCCGAGATCGTGCTCGTCGACGCCGACCAGGGCTGGGACGACCTTCTGCCATGGAACGGCGACGCCGCGCCCGTTCCGGTGGTGGCGCTACTTGGTTCTGAAGCGCCGGGCCGCATCGGCTGGGCGCTCGGCAAGGGCGCCGGCGCGCTCATCGCCAAGCCGGTCGTCGCCTCCTCCGTCTACCCGGCGCTGGTGCTCGCCACGCACGCCCACCACGAGCGCACCACCGTGAGGGCGCGCATTGCCGGCTTGGAGGAGCGTCTGCGGCTGAGGCCAATTGTCTACGATGCGATGCGCAGCATCATGGCCGCGCAGGGCGGTGATGAGGCCGGTGCCTATCGCGTCCTGTGTCGCCTCGCCATGCGGCGCCGGCTCACCGTCGAGCACGTCGCCGCATCCATCGTCGCCGGGCATGAGCCCGTGCCGCGGGCGATGTAAGCTCCGGCATGCGGGTGCTGCGCGAACTTGTAAGACGGCCTTCCGCCTTGTTCGGGCTGATCGTGGTCGTAATCGTTTTGCTGGCGGCGATCTTCGCACCATGGGTCGCGCACTTCTCGCCGGACGAGCAGCTTGCCGATGGCCTGTCGCTGGAGGGCGCGCCGCTGCCGCCCGGCGGCGACCACTTGTTCGGCACCGACACGCTAGGTCGCGACCTCTTCGCCCGCGTGCTGTTCGGCGCCCGCACGTCGCTCATCATCGGTCTCGTCGCCAACGGCGTCGCCGTCGCGATCGGACTCCTCGTCGGGCTGCTCGCCGGCTATCTGCGCGGCGCCGCCGGCAATCTGTTGATGCGCTTCACGGATCTGATGATGGCTTTTCCGGCTCTGCTGCTGGCGATCGCGCTGGCCGCGCTCTTGAAGCCCAGCCTATGGATCGTCGCCATGGTGATCGCCCTGGTGAACTGGGTGCAGGTCGCCCGCATCGTTTACACCGAGACACGCAGCCTGGTGGAACGTGACTTCATCCTCGCCGAGCGTTCGCTGGGCGCCGGCAACGGCCGCATCATCCTTTTCCACATCCTTCCGCACCTGATGCCGACAGCGATCGTCTGGGGCACGCTCGGCATCGCCACCACGGTTCTGCTCGAGGCGACGTTGTCCTTCCTCGGGATCGGCGTGCAGCCGCCACAGCCCTCCTGGGGCAACATCATCTTTGAAAGCCAGAGCTATTTCCAGGATGCGCCCTGGCTGGTGTTCATCCCCGGCGCGATCATCCTCGCCACGGCGTTGTCCTTCAACCTGATCGGCGACGCACTGCGCGACATCCTCGACCCGACGCAGCGCGGGAGGCTGTGACGATGGCCTTCTTTCTCGCCCGCCGCCTCGTCCAGGCCATTCTGATCCTGCTTGGCGTCGCCGCCATTACCTTCCTGCTGCTTTATTGCCTGCCGGCGGACCCCGCCGTCCTGATCGCCGGTCGCTCCGCGACACCGCAGATGGTGGCCGCCATCCGGCATGAACTCGGCCTCGACCAGCCTTTGGTCATGCAATTCCTGCACTATGTCGGCGCCCTGCTGCACGGCGATCTCGGCCGATCCTACACCCAGAAAACGGAGGTGCTGCCGCTGATCCTGGCGCGCTTGCCGGCGACGCTAGTTCTCATGGCCGCCGGCATCGTCGTCGAGGTCGCGCTCGGTCTGACCTTCGGCATCATCGCGGCGGTCCGGCGCGGCGGGTTCGCCGACCGTGCAATCATGATGCTTTCCTTCGTCGGCGTCTCGTCGCCGCAATTCGTCGTTGCGCTGCTGCTTCTCTACGTTTTTGCCGCCACGCTCGGGTGGTTCCCGATGTCCGGCTTCGGCACGGCGCGGCATGTCGTGTTGCCGGCGCTCACGCTCGGCGTGCTCGGCGCCGGATGGTACGCGCGCATGGTGCGTTCCGCCATGATCGAGGTGCTGCGCCAGGATTATGTGCGCACGGCCCACGCCAAGGGCCTTAGCGGCCGCCGCGTTGTGCTGCGCCACGCGCTGCCCAACGCGCTTCTGCCGATCATCGCCATGGTCGGCATCGATATCGGCCAGTTCATGGGCGGCGTGGTGGTGGTCGAAGCAGTCTATGGCTGGCCCGGCATCGGCCAGCTCGCCTGGCAGGCTATCCAGCAAGTCGACGTGCCAATCATCATGGGCGTCACCCTGGTGTCGGCGCTGGCCATCGTGCTCGGCAACCTCTTCGCCGACTTCGTTGCCCCGTTCGTCGATCCCCGCATCCGCAGCCAATAACCAACAAAACCGACAGAGGAGTGAACTCATGAACAAATTCTTCAAACAGATGAGCCTGGCGGCTCTGCTCGCCACCTCGGCCATGGTGCCCGCGAAGTTCGCCTTCGCCGACACGCCGATCAATGGCGGCGACATCGTTGTCACCTACAAGGACGACATCGCCACTCTCGATCCGGCCATCGGCTACGATTGGCAGAACTGGTCAATGATCAACGCCCTGTTCTCACGTCTGGTCGACTACAAGCCGGGCACGACGGAACTGGGGCCCTCGCTTGCCGACAGTTACGACATCTCCGACGACGGCAAGGTCTACACGTTCAAGCTGCATCCCGGCGTCAAGTTCACCAACGGCCGCGAGGTGACGGCGGCAGACGTCAAGTGGTCCATCGAGCGCGCCGTCAATCCGAAGACGCAAGGGCCGGGCGCCGGCTTCTTCCACTCGATCGTCGGCGCCGACAAGATGACCGCCGGCACCGCCGACACGATGGACGGCATCACTGCCGTCGACGACCACACGGTCAAGTTCACCTTGTCGCAGCCCGACGCGACGTTTCTCAACGTGCTGGCGCTCAACTTCGCTTCCGTCGTGCCGAAGGAAGCTGTGGAAGCCGCCAATGGCGACTTCGGCAAGCACCCGGTTGGCAGCGGCGCCTTCACGCTGAAGGAATGGACGATCGGTCAGCGCCTCGTCTTCCAGAGGAACCCCGACTACTTCATCAAGGAACGGCCACATGTCGACTCCTTCACGGTCGAGGTCGGCCAGGAGCCGCTGGTGGCGTTGCTGCGCCTGCAGAAGGGCGAGGTCGACATCGCCGGCGACGGCATCCCGCCGGCGAAATACCTGGAGATGAAGAAGTCGCCCGACTATGCGGGCATGATCGTCGACCGACAGCAGCTCGAGACCAGCTATGTCACTTTGAACACCCAGGTGAAGCCCTTCGACGATGCCAAAGTGCGGCAGGCCGTCAACATGGCCATCAACAAGGATCGCATCGTGCGCATCATCAACGGCCGCGCCACGCCTGCCAGCCAGGTGCTGCCGCCGCTGATGCCGGGCTATGACCAGAACTACAAGGGCTACGCCTACGATCCCGAAAAGGCGAAGGCGCTGCTCGCCGAAGCCGGACTGAAGGATGGCTTCTCGACGCAGATCTATACGTCCAACACCGATCCGCAGCCGCGCATCACGCAAGCGATCCAGCAGGATCTGGCGGCGATCGGCATCAAAGCCGAGATCAAGGCGGTGGCCAATCCGAACGTGATTGCCGCCGGCGGCACGCAGGGGCAGGCGCCGATGGTCTGGTCCGGTGGGCTCGGCTGGATCGCCGACTTCCCGGACCCCTCCGACTTCTATGGCCCGATCCTCGGCTGCGGCAGCGCGGTGGCCGGCGGGTGGAACTGGTCGTGGTACTGCAACAAGGACATCGACGCCCGCGGCCAGGCCGCGGACGCCATGCCGATGCCAGCCAAGGCCGAGGAGCGCAACAAGGCCTGGGCGCAGATATTCACCGACATCCAGACCAATGACGCGCCCTGGATTCCGGTCTTCAACGAACGCCGCGTGGTGGCCAAGTCCAAGCGTATGGGCGGACCGGACGAGATCTACATCGATCCGACCCGCGTCATCGACTACGAAGCGATCTATGTGAACAAATAGACCGTCTCATTTCCCGGCGGCGTGTGTTCGGCCCGCCGCCCGAACGTTCAATGATGCCGCCTAAACGGGAGGGCGGCTTGCCAAAAACAAACGAGAAGCAACCATGTGCGTGAAGTGCGACTACACCATCCATCGCGCCAGCCACCATTTCGGCTGGAACCGCGACTTCGAGCCGGCGCTGACCGCCAGGCCGGGTTCGACGATCCATTTCGAATGCCTCGATTCCTCCGGCGGACAGTTCGACGCGAACTCCACCGTGGCGGATGTCTCGACCATGGATTTCGGCAAGGTCAATCCGGTGACTGGACCCGTCTATGTCGAAGGCGCAAGGCCGGGCGATGCGCTGAAGATCACACTGCGCCATTTCGAACCGTCGGGCCTCGGCTGGACCGCCAACATCCCGGGCTTCGGCCTGCTCGCCGATCAGTTCAAGGAGCCGGCCCTGCACATCTGGAAGTATGATGCCGCCTCGATGACGCCGGCGCTCTATGGCCCGGGCGGGCGCGTGCCGCTGAAACCCTTCGCCGGCACGATCGGCGTGGCGCCGGCCGAGCCCGGCCTGCATTCGGTGGTTCCGCCGCGACGTGTCGGCGGCAATCTCGACATTCGCGACCTTGCGGCCGGCACCACGCTTTATCTGCCGGTCGAGGTCGAGGGAGCGCTGTTTTCGATCGGCGACACCCACGCCGCGCAGGGCGACGGCGAGGTCTGCGGCACGGCCATCGAGAGCCGCATGGACGTCGAGGCGACGATCGAGCTCGTCAAGGGCGCGCGGCTGGAAAGCCCGCGCTTCACCACGCCGGGGCCTGTGACCCGCCATCTCGACGAGGCCGGCTATGAGGTCACCACCGGCGTGGGGCCAGACCTGATGACCGCGGCCCGCGAAAGCGTCATGCGCATGGTCGATCTGCTCGCCGCCGACCATGGCTTGAAGCCCGTCGACGCCTACATGCTCTGCTCGGTTTGCGGCGACTTGCGCATCAGCGAGATCGTCGACATGCCAAACTGGGTCGTCTCGTTCTATTTCCCAAGGATCGTCTTCAATTGATGGCAGACGATTTGAGATCTGGCGATTCCCGACTGGAGCAAGATGCCGTCCTGACCGTCGACAATTTGTCGGTGGACGCGCTGACGCCGCAGGGTGCAAGGCGCGTCATCGACGGCATCAGCTTTGCGTTGGCGCCGGGCGAGACGCTGTGCCTCGCCGGCGAGTCCGGCTCCGGCAAGTCCGTGACGGCGCTTTCGATCATGCGCCTCTTGCCACGCGCCTCGCTGCGCATCGCCGGCGGCGACATCAGGCTCGAGCGCCAGTCACTTCCGCGCCTGCCGGAGCGCGCCATGCGCGACGTGCGCGGCGGTGAGATCGCGATGATCTTTCAGGAGCCGATGACGTCGCTCAACCCGGTCCACAGTATCGGCGCGCAATTGACCGAAGCGATCCGGATCCATCAGGGTGCGGAAGGCGCGAGCGTCGAAAAACGTGCCCGCGACATGCTGGACGTCGTGCACATCAGCGATCCGGCGCGGCGCATGAAGCAGTACCCACACGAGCTCTCCGGCGGCATGCGCCAGCGTGTCATGATCGCCATGGCCCTGTCGTGCCGGCCGAAAGTGCTTCTGGCTGACGAGCCGACGACCGCGCTCGACGTGACGGTGCAGGCGCAAATCCTGAAACTGATGCGCGAGCTGAAGCGGGAGTTCGGCACCGCCATCATCCTTATTACCCACGACATGGGCGTCGTGGCCGAGATGGCCGATAGAGTGGCCGTCATGCGCGACGGGCGGATCGTCGAGGCAGCGTCCGTGCTCGACATCTTCGAGCAGCCCAAAGTCGGCTACACGCGCGAACTGCTCGCCGCCGTGCCTCGTCTTGGCGCATTCGCGGCGACTGACACGCCGCCCAGGGTCACAGCCACCGTTCGGCCACCGGCACCAAACGGCGCCGCTCCGGTGCTTTCGGTGAAGAACCTTGTCGTCGACTACGGCGCTTCCTCCAACCTTTTTCGCCGCCGCGCCTCGGAGGCACCGGCGGTGCAGGACGTTTCCTTCGACATAATGCCGGGCCGGACGCTCGGCCTCGTCGGCGAAAGCGGGTCGGGCAAGTCCACCACCGGCAAGGCGGTGCTCGGCCTTGTCCCGTTCTCCGGCTCGGTGACCACCGGTGGCACGCCCATCCGGGGCCTCTCCGCTGCCGCGATGAGACCGGTGCGCCGCGCCGCGCAAATGATCTTCCAGGACCCTTATGCGTCGCTCGACCCGCGCATGACGGTCGGCGCGGCGATCGCGGAGCCGCTCGTCATTCATGGTATCGGCGCCAGGGACGAACGGCGCGAACGCGTGGCCTCGCTTCTCGGGCGCGTGGGGCTCGCCGCCGATCATGCCTCGCGCTATCCGCACGAATTTTCCGGCGGCCAACGCCAGCGCGTCTGCATCGCCCGGGCCTTGGCGCTCGAACCGAAGCTCATCGTCGCCGACGAGAGCGTTGCCGCGCTTGACGTGTCGGTCCGCGCCCGTGTGCTCGACCTGATGCTGGAGCTGCAGGAAACGCTCGGGCTTGCCTATCTGTTCATCTCGCACGACATGGCGGTGGTCGAGCGCATGAGCCATGAAGTCGCCGTCATGCGCGCCGGCCGCATCGTCGAAGCCGGCCCACGCCGCTCCGTGCTGTCGTCACCGCGCGAGGCATATACGCGCGAATTGATCGCCGCGGTGCCCATTCCCGACCCGCGCGTCGCGAACCCGCAGAGATAGCGTTACCTCGACTAGAGCAATTCCAGGAAAAGTGTGTAACGGTTTTCCTGGAATTGCGTCAAAACAAAGAGATAGAGCGGTTCCCGTTTCCGTGAAACGGGGAAACGCTCTAGGGGATGTCTTGCCTCCTCAACCTGGTCTCCGACATACTGGCGACGTTCAAGCTGCGCTACCCGCTTGATCGTCGAGGTCATCGAGACCCGCCGCAGGCAGCGCTCACGCAAATCCTTTCGAACGCGCGATGCTGTGTCGAGATTCAAGTCAGGCCGGCCTCGCCTGAATATCAATCGGTCTGGATCCAGACCGCCTTTGTTTCCAGATATTCATGCAGATGCTCGATGCCGCCTTCGCGACCGTAGCCGGACATCTTCATGCCGCCGAAAGGCACGGCCGGGTCGATCGCGTGGTACATGTTGACCCAGACCGAGCCCGCCTTGACGCGGCGCGCAAGCTTGTGCGCGGTGCCGAGATTGGTGGTGAAGATGCCGGCCGCGAGGCCGTAAGGCGTTGCATTGGCCCGCGCGACGACTTCATCCAGCGTGTCGAAAGGCATCGCCGAAATGACCGGTCCGAAGATTTCTTCCCGCGCGATGGTCATCCCGTCCGACACCGCGCCGAAGACGGTCGGCGCGATGAAGTTGCCGCCGTCATACAGTGCGCCCGTCAGCCGTGAGCCACCGGCGACCAGTTCAGCACCCTCGTCGCTGCCGGCCCTGATGTAACCCTCCACCTTGCCCGCCTGCCTTGCATTGATGAGCGGGCCGATTTCGGTTTCCGCCTCGATGCCGTGACCGATGCGCAGCTTGCCGGCAAACTCGGCGATCCGGCGGACGAACTCGTCGTGGATCTCGCGGGCCACGAACAGCCGCGAACCGGCGATGCAGATTTGGCCCGAATGCACGAACACCGCCATCGCCGCGACCGGAACAGCCTTGTCGATATCGGCGTCGCGGCAGACGATGATCGGCGACTTGCCGCCGAGCTCGAGCGAGACGCGCTTGAGGTTGGTGACACCCGCTCGCGCGATGGCCTGCCCGGTGAGCGTCGAGCCGGTAAAAACGATCTTGTTGACGTCGGGATGCTCCGCCAGTCGGGCACCCGCCTCCGCGCCCGTTCCGGTGACCACGTTGACCACGCCGTCGGGCACGCCCGCTTCCTGCATCAGCCGCGCGATCAATAGCGGCGTCAGCGACGCATCCTCCGAGGGCTTCAGGACGACGGTGCAGCCGGTGGCCAAAGCCGGCGCGATCTTCCAGATCGAGGCGGCGGTCGGCGCGTTCCAGGGAATGATCGCGCCGACCACGCCGACGGGCTCGCGGCGGGTGAAGGTGACGATCTCGCCCGGAATGGAATTGTCGATCGCCTCGCCATGCAGCGCGGTCGCCATGCCGCCATAGAAGCGCAGCATGCCGATGACCCGGCGCCGGTTGGCCAGCGTGCGCGTGATTGGCAGCCCCATGTCGAGCGTGTCGGAGACGCTGAGCTCTTCCCAATGCTTCTCGAACAGGTCTGCGATCCGCAGAAGCACGCATTGGCGCTCGTAAGGGGAGAATTTGGACCAGGGGCCTTCGAAGGCCGCCCGCGCGGCAGCCACCGCCGCATCGATATCGGCGGCCGAACCGCGCGGCACCGTGGCCAGCACTTCGCCCGTCGCCGGGTTCAACGCCTGCATCTCCTGGCCGGACTGCGCCGCGACCCACTTGCCGCCGATGAGCATCGGCCGGAACTCGCCCTGATAAAGCGTCGTGGCCTTCGCCCTCGGGTCGAAGTTCAGCGTCATCGTCTCCTCCTGGCAAATTCGCGGCGACTATTACTCCCGGTACGGGCGACCTCAAACAAGGAAATCTAAAAGGGCGTTCAGATAATCGGACTGTGCAACGCGCGCGTCTTCCCCGATGGTTCCGGCGCGACATGCCTGGACCCGGCGCTGGGCGCGCTGACTGAATTCCGGTTTCTGCGCGAGAGGCTGAGCGGGCTGCAATGCGTCAGGCGTTGCCGCAGTGACTGCCTCCGCTTTCGGCGCGGCCGTGACGTCGAAACCGTCAGTGCCTTCGGAATTGGCTCTGACGGGCTGCGGTTCGCAGGTCAGACGGAAACCGATAGACCGCCAGCATGTCCGTTGACGTAACCGGCAGCGTTGGAGGCGAGAAACACCACGGCTCCGCCGAGCTCCTCAGGCTCGGCCCCGCGGCCCACAGGGGTTCGTGCCTCAACCCGTTTGGTGTAATCCATCCTTGCCAGGCTGATTCGTGGCCTCAACCAAAACCGCCGCGCCTGTTCAACCTGATCGGCCGCATGGTCGACCTGTCTCAGCTTCTTAGCCAGTCGGTGTGGAGCAACGAAAGCCGTGCCGCGTGGTAGACGGCGCTTCGCTTCGGCCATCCGAGCCGAGAGGTTCAAACAGCACGGTAACGGCGCCTCTATGTCGGCGACACGACCTTCTGCAATCGCCTTTTGGCTGCTTTCGCGTGCTGTTGTTCGGTCCTAATACGGCTGCAAATGGCGAGGCTGATCGCGAGCCCGCATCTCTCGCGGAGCATCGTCTTTGCTTGTTTAAGAGAAAGTTCTGCTCGCTTCACACGTTGCCTGGCGACGGCCTGCTCCAAAATTACAAGTTCAACCATACTCCCGCGTCCTCGCGGTTAGTCATCCCTTCAAAAGGAAAACAGCGGCCTATTCCTTTGGTTCCGCTGACGGAATGCCGCGGACAGAATCGACAGGTCGTGGTTCGGGGGCGCTTGGCGATCCGACAAACGGCCCGTATGAGTTCCGACGCACTGCTGAACGTCCTACCGGCACACGAAAAGCCCGCCACGAAACGGAGCCCGGGCGGGCTTTGATGAAGGAGCTATCCACGAAAACCACTGCTATCTGTTCAACGTGCGACCTGGGGCACGGTTCCCTGCAATGGTTGCAAGATCAAATGCTTCGCAGAGAAGGAGATGGAGATCGGCGTCAAGCGCGAGACGGGGAAGCCGGCCATGGTGCTGATGGCCGACAACGGCCGCTACGTCGGCGGCGCCTTCGTCACTTTCAAGGCAGACAAGCGACGGGCCCTTTCGGACCGCGTACAGGGCAAGATAGGGCGCTCCACCGCCGAAAGAGCTCGCGAAGGAGAAAGCCGAGTGGCTCAAAGCTGGCCTCGTCGGCCGGGTGAGGAAAAGCTTCGCCACGCCTCATTCAGGGATTTTCGGGAAAGCTAGCTAGCTGGAACCCCTCCGGCCGCCAAATGTTCCTTGTTGATCAGAACGACGACAGGGATGGAACATGGCGGCCCCACGCGCAGTTTGGAAGGGTTTCCTCAAGGTCGGGTCGGTCTCTTGCGGCGTCAAGCTCGTAGGGGCGACGAGTGAGGCCGGAAAGGTCCACTTCAAGATCCTCAACCGGGAGGATGGTCTGCCGGTCAAGAGCGCCTACGTGGATGAAGAGACCGGTGATGTCGTCCCTTCGGAAGATCAGATCAAAGGCTATGAAGCTGACAAGGGCGATTTCATCGAGATCGAGCCCGACGAGATCAAGAAGCTGAAGCTGACTTCGCAACACACGCTTGAGGTGGAAGGGTTTGTCGCTATCGATGACATCGACACGCGCTACCTCGAAAAGCCCTACTACGTCATTCCGGCGGATGGAGCTGCGGTCGAGGCCTTCATGGTGCTCCGCGAGGCAATGAAGATGAAGCGCGTCGCCGCTCGGTCTTGTGTTGTACTCTATCGGCGTGGCCGAGAGGTCGTGATCCAGCCATTCGGCAAGGGCATGCTGTTGACCGAGCTGCGCACCCACAACGAGATGGTTTCCGAGCGCAGCGTTTTCGACGACCTGAAAAGCCCGACATACGATAAGGATCTGCTTGAGATCGCCGAGCTGCTGATCGACAAGAAGGTGACCAAATTCGACCCGTCGAAGTTTGAGGACACCTACGAAGATGCGCTGATTGCAATGATCGATGCAAAGCGCAAGGGCAAGAAGCCGCCAAAGCCGGTGCCTCAGCCAAAAGAAAACGTCGTCGATCTCGCTTCGGTGCTTCGCAAGAGCCTCGAGAAGGAAGGCGTCAAGCGACAACCCAAAGCAAAGGCCAGCCGCAAATCGGCGTAATCGCCTGTTGCCGTCAGACAGTCATGGTTGCGCTGGTGGTGGTCCACGGGCTAGCGTCGCTTGAACTCGTTTGGATTAGCGCTGGAGACTCCGGCCTCCTTTTCTTCAAGCTTTTCCTGCAATTGGAGCGCAAGCCGGAAGACGCGATCAGGAATCGACGTCCAGTCGTTGACAGCCTGCTCGACCTCCATCTCGACGTCCAGAAGCTCAGGATTCGGCGGCGAACTCGCCGAATTCCACAGCAATTGCGCCATACGGTGCCGCTGCATGGCGTGAAGCTGTTCCAACAGTTTTAGAAATTGCAAAGCCTCGGCCGTCGGCAGGCTCCTGGAACATAGTCGGGCTATGACATTGTGCTGACGTCTGACATGCCGCTCGCCATGTCGAACGTGCCGTCGTGCCATGCTGATTTGGTCATCGCGTGTCATCGGCGGAGAGAACGCTGAAGAGCGCACGTCGTTCCTCACTCGGCACGAGGAGTGATCGCACCTGCTTCTGGCCGGAACGGCGACATTGCGCTTGATGGGCGTGCCCTCTCATCGAATTCGAAATTTCGGAAAGGTCGGCGTCGCGGTTCACTTGCCTATGGCGCGAAATGCGAGAACGGTCCCCAGAACCGCCCCGGCCGCACTCTGCCGAACGAAACCTTTGGAACGAAAGCCCATTCCGGGAATTGGGATTCCGGGAATTGGGATTTTGTCTCAACCTAATGGAGGTTACCATGGGACGCGGTATATTGCTCTGGCTGCTTGGAGTTCCGATCCCGATCATCATCCTGCTTATGCTGTTCGCGCGATAGGAGCTTCAGATGAACTCCGCAGTTTCTGAGGTCGCAGTTTCCGACCTTGCTGAATCTTCCTCCTCTGCCGTGAGCTGGGGTCCGATCATTGCGGGCGCCTTTGCGGCTTCAACACTAACAATCATCTTGATGCTGACCGGCTCAGGGCTGGGCCTGACGATGGTTTCTCCCTGGACAGGCAGTAGCGCCTCACCCACCACCTTCGCGGTATCAGCCGCCGTCTGGCTTGTCGTGGTCCAATGGTTGTCGGCCGGCCTTGGCGGCTACCTCACAGGCCGATTGCGGACGAAGTGGGTTGGTATCCACGACGATGAGGTCACGTTTCGGGATACCGCGCATGGCTTCCTTGGCTGGGCGCTCGCAACGTTGCTTGTGGCCAGCGTTTTTGGCTCGGCCTTGTCGGCCACGATCGGCGCCGGTGTGCAGGTTGCCTCGAACATAGCCTCCGGGGCTGCCGCCAGCGCCACGTCGGCTGCGGCGAATTCTACTGGCGGCGCGGCGACAGACGGCAACGTACTTGGCTATTTCGTCGACACACTGTTCCGGCCGAATGATATGAACACGGCCGGGCAAAACGACGCTGGGGCGACGGCGCAGGCGACACGCATCCTGGCAGCCAGTGCTGCGAAGGGAGAAGTGTCGGCAGACGACAAGGCTTATCTTGCGAAACTCGTCGCTTCCCGCACCGGGCTCTCGGAAGCCGATGCCGCTAAGCGTGTGGACACCGTTATTACAGGAGTCGATGACGCCAAGAACAAGGCCAAGGCGGCTGCCGACACAGCCAGGAAAGCAAGTGCGACCTTCGCCCTAGTGGGCGCACTTTCGATGGTCGTCGGCGCTTTTATTGCCAGTGTTGCCGCAGCGCTTGGCGGTAGGCAGCGCGATGAGGACGAGGCTCTCTTCGTGCGCGGCTGACGATGGCATGCATTTGCCTCTTCAATCTCCGCGACAGCAGCGAGGGGAAAGCATTGCGCAGTATGGCATGGCGGAAGCTGATATTCTCCCACGTGCTTGCACTGGCGCTTGCTTCCTGCTCATCGTCGGATACCGTCGAACAGCAATCGAAGCTTGCCGCCTCGACGGCGGAGGCGGCGCTATTGGTGACCGATGCCTGGCTTTCCGGCGCCGCACCGTCGCACTACGCATCGGCGGCTCTGCAATCCTTTGCCGGCACGCTCGATGACGCCGGCCGGCAAGTTCAATCAGCCCCCTCATCCGATAACGCGAGGCGGGACGCGCTGAAGGCTGCGGTCGGCCGGCTGTCGAACGCAGCAGCCAGGGCCGGGCGCGCGGTCAAGGCTGAACAGCAGACCCAAGCCAGACAGGCGCGGCAGGATCTT
Source organism: Mesorhizobium sp. WSM4884 (assembly GCF_029625675.1). Classification (NCBI taxonomy): domain Bacteria; kingdom Pseudomonadati; phylum Pseudomonadota; class Alphaproteobacteria; order Hyphomicrobiales; family Phyllobacteriaceae; genus Mesorhizobium; species Mesorhizobium sp. WSM4884. The sequence continues at coordinate 240,479 of NZ_JARTVO010000008.1, read as the reverse complement.
CGCACCGCGCAAGCGGATCTCGCCACGTCCTATCGCCAATATTTTGCGCAGCAGCAATGAAGAAGCTGCTGGAAATCTCGCTCGGTGTCGTGACCAGCGTCGGCGGCTTCCTGGAGGTCGGCTCGATGGCGACGGCGGCCCAGGCCGGCGCCTTGTTCGGCTTCCAGCTGATATGGTCGGTCGTGCTCGGCACGATCTGCATCATCTTCCTGGTCGAGATGGCCGGTCGCTTCGCCGCTGTGAGCCATCACACCATCGTCGACGGCATTCGCGAACGTTTCGGCTTCCATGCTTTCATTTGGCCGCTGCTCGCAGTCTTGCTGGTCAACTTCCTGGTACTTTCCGCCGAGATAGGCGGCGTTGCAATTGCCGCCGAGCTTGCCACCGGGATCAGCTTTCAATGGTGGGCGCTGCCGGTGGCGTTCGTGGCTTGGCTGCTGCTGTGGAAAGGCACGTTCGGTCTCATCGAGAAAGGCGTATCGATGCTTGGCCTGGTCACGCTCTGCTTCGTCGTCGGCGCGGTGATGCTCCAGCCCGAATGGAAACAGGTGGCTCTTGGTGCGGTGCCCAGTTTGCCGCAGCACGATACGGCAAACTACTGGTTCATGGCCGTCAGCATCCTCGGCGCTTCCATCTCGCCTTACCTTTTCATGTTCTATTCCTCGGGCGCGATCGAGGATCAATGGGACAAGAGCTATCTCGGCACCAATCGGGCGATTGCCGGTCTCGGCATGAGCTTTGGAGGAACGATTTCCGTGGCCGTGCTGATCGTGGCCGCGCTTGTGCTCGGCGCCCGTGGCGTGAACCAGGTGAACGATTACAACCAACTCCCGCTGATGCTGATTCAGACATTCGGCTTCTGGGGTTTTGTGCTTTTCGTCGCCTCGCTGGGCATCGCCTGTTTTGGAGCCGCTCTCGAAGTGGGGCTGCAGCAGGCCTATCTGGTCGCGCAGGGTTTCGGCTGGACATGGGGCGAGAACCTGAGGCCGCGGGACGATCCCGGTTTCAGCCTCGTCTACACACTTACGCTCTTCCTTGCCGCCGTTCCGATAGCCCTTGGTGTCGACCCGCTGAGGCTCACCATCTTCTCGATGGCGCTGACCGCGGCCAGTCTTCCGCTGACGGTGGTTCCTTTTCTCTTCCTGCTCAATGACGAACGCTACGTCGACCAGCACCGCAACGGCGTTGTTTCAAATGCTGCCGTCATCTTCGTCATCGCTCTCGGCTTCGTGTTGGCCGTTGTTACCATTCCCCTGCAGATATTCGGAGGCACCTGATGCAGCTGCTGCGAGATATCTTGGACAAGCAGGTGGTCGACCGCGAGCAGGTCAAGATCGGCAAGGTGGATGGACTGGTTGCCGAGCTGAGGCAGGGCAAGCCGCCGAGGGTCATTGCGGTCGAGCTTGGCTCGATTGCCCTGGCCCGAAGGCTTGGCACGCGACTTGGCCGATGGACGACGCGCCTCGCGAAAAGGCTCAGCGGGAAGCGGCAGGCACGGCCGCATCGGATCGCCTGGAACAAGGTGCGCGATGTCGGCGTCGATATCGAATTCGATATCGACGTGCGTAGGACGAAGATCCTTGCCTGGCAGCACTGGCTGCGCGATCACGTCGTCGACCGCATCCCGGGAGCCTGAGGATGGCGAATGTGAACCTCGAACATCTGGCCGGCCGGCGCGTGTGCTCGGAAAGCGGCAAGACCATCGGCTATCTCGAGGAGATCATCGCCGAGCAGGACGGTGACGAGCTCGTTGTCACCGAATTCCATGTCGGCATTTTCGCGGCGTTCGAACGCCTATCCGCATCGACCGTCGGCACCGCGTTGCTCGATGTCTTCGGGCTGCGCCGCCGCGAAGGTCTCTATCGCATACCTTGGGACAAGCTCGACATTTCCGATCCGGCGCGGCCGCGGCTGCTCTGTTCGGATGACGAGCTTTCCGGCTTCGAGGGCGCCGATCGACGTAAGTAGCTACTTACAAAAAAACCATCGCCGGAGGGAACATAGCGGCTGGCTCGAAGTTGGACAGGCAAGGAGGAACCTGCGCCATGAACAATGTTATCTATCTCATCGGTCTCATCGTCGTTGTGCTCGCGGTGCTCTCCTTCCTCGGCTTTCACTAGGAGGCGTTATGCAGCGCGAGAACGATCAGGGCCGTGAGCCGGCCGACTTCGCCAACGCGAAGAACGAAATTTCCGATCGGCACCAGAAGGAAACCCAAAGCGCTCGCGAGGCGCTCCACGATGCGCGCGACGAGGTGGTTCACAGGAGCGGGCAGTACGCGGCCGACGCCCAGCAGGCGCTAGCGGAAAAAGCCGAGGAGACCCAACGCGATGTAGGATCGAGCTTGAAGGCACTCGGCGGCGCCTTGCGTGTCGCAAGCGATCATCTGGCCAATAAGGATCAAAACGCGGCTTCGAAATTCATGCTGGATGCCGCTAGCGGGCTGGAAGAGCTATCGTCGTCGTTGAGAGAGAAGCCGTTCAGGCAGGTTCTCGAGGACGTTCAATCCTTCGGCCACAAGAATCCCGGCATGCTGATTGCCGGTTCGGTGCTGGCAGGACTTGCGCTCGGACGGTTCATGAAGGCCAGCCCACCCAAGGGGCACAGGTCGGCTGAGCCGGGGAATGCCGGGCGAACCGGTGTGAAAGCAAGCGAATCCCGGGGCAACACGCGTCCCAATTGGGGCTCCGACGGCGGTGTTCCCGGTCAGGCAGCGGAGCTGGAAAGATGAGTACTCAGGACAATCCAAGCCTCGGCACGCTGGTAAGTGATCTGGCCCATCAGGTGAGCACGCTCGTGCAGACGGAAGCCAGGCTCCTGCGGGCGGAGATTTCGGAGAGCGTGACCAAGGCCGAAGCTGGTGCCATTGAGGTTTTGGGCGGCGCCATATGCCTGCTCGCCGCGCTGCTCGTTCTGTTGCAGGCGCTGGTAATTGCCCTGGCACGACTAGGGCTGGGCGCCGGATGGTCCGCTTTGCTCGTCGGGGTAGTCGTGGCTGTGCTGGGGGTCGTCCTGTTGCGGACAGGGATGGCAAGCATGGCTCCCTCCGAACTGGCGCCGGACCGCACGCAAGAACAGTTGAAGCGGGACGCGAATGTGATCAAGGAACAGGCGAGATGACCGACAAATCCGCAGCCGAACTCGAACGCGAAGCCGAGGCCACACGCGCAAGAGTGGTGGCGACTGCCGAATCTATTCGCGACAGGATGACGGCTGGTCAGTTGTTCGACGAGTTCACGGGGCTTTTTGCCGCCAGCGGGGGCTCGGAGATGGTCCGCAACCTCAAGGCCCAGGTGCGGGATAATCCCCTGCCGCTAACCGTGATCGGCGTTGGCTTGGCATGGTTGATGCTTGGGCGTGGCACTTCGGCGGCAACTCTCGCCCCCGGCTATGCAACGCATGGCGGCTCCGGCCGGCATGACGGCGTATCCGCCGCTGGAATGAGCGCGATGGCTTCCGACACCGCGGCCTCTGTTGGTGACGCGGCCGGCGAGGCAGCCGGGAGCGGTTCAGGAATGGTCAGCGGTGCGGCCGGTACGATGTCGGATATGGCTAGCAGTGCAGCCGGTACCGTGTCCGACATGGCAGGCGGTGCAGCGGAGACGCTGACGAATTCGGCGGCAGCGGCGGCCGATATCGCAGCGACAGCCAGACGCTCCGCATATAATCTGATGGAGGATCGGCCCCTTGCGGTGGCGGCTGTCAGCCTTGCTGTAGGAGCGGCGATCGGCGCGATGCTGCCTCACACGCAAATCGAGGACGAGCAGTTGGGTGGCTATGGCGACAAGCTTCGCGACAGAGCCGAGGACGCGCTCGAAACGGGCGTTGACCAAGTGAAGCAGGCTGCAGCCGAAGCCCACCTGATAGCCGACAATGAAGCCGGACGGCAAGCGACGAGCGAAGGCACGCTGGCTGACAAAGTCAGCTCCTCCGACGAGGCTAGCCGCTGAGCGTCAGGAAGTCACAAGCCTATTTCTGAAGCCACAGACGAGCCGGCGATGGGGCGGCCGCCCGGCTCCTCCCGCTTCACGATCCATGTCGGGAGGTCCGGTCTATGCGCACCGTCATGCGGACCCCATGGAAACTATTTTTTTGGAACATCGCCTCCCACCCGACCGTTTGGTGCCATACCACCCGCAATCAATCAGGAGCGCAGGCCATGCCAACACCTAGCGGCGGCGCCGGCGTATTCGATTGACGAGCTGACAATCGACGACGGAAGGCCGGCTCGAGAAGCCTCCTTCGGCTACTGGCATGTCGAGCCGTACTGGCAATGAGTTCTCTTCGTGGCCCGGGCGCAAGCAAGGCGAGTGTTGACTCGTAAGAAGCGTATAGACGCTCCCGGCAAGCCTGCACTCGACCAGGAAGGAAGCAGAACCCTGCCTAAGGCAGGCGGCGATGTTCCTCATCCTTCCGGTAAGGACAGCGTTCGCAACCAAGATCACGACCGTGCGCCACTCGACAGTGGACACCTGCTGCCGGACGACGAGGAAGAACTCCTCAGGTCGCAAAACCCGTCAAAACGCGATATCGACGAGCCGTAACCGGTGCGTTCAGGCTCCCTTCGAATGTGCCGGCAGGAGGTGGCCGCCCCCGACGATCAAATGACAGGCGCCTCATGTTCAAACGCAGTCCAGCATCGCAATATGTCTACCGAGACGAAAGGTAACGTCGTTGCGTCCCGCGTACCAGCGGGCGAACCAATCCACGCCCACGAGCGATCGGTGATCGGCTGCGTCGCGCGTTCTATCGCCGGCCTCGACGGGTTTGCATCGTGTCCAAGTGCCGTTAAAGACAGGAGGAAGCAATGACCGGACGCACAACCCACGACCAGCAGAAGCGTATCCTTGAGAATCGTGAGAACACGAAGAACGCGCCCAAGGAATTCGACGCTAAGGCCGAGCTCAAGCGGTCGGCCGCGGAGCGCGAGGCCCGGAGGAAGGGGGCAAACCTCAGAGACGACACGCCTGACCTGGTTGATCCAGATGATCGCAACATCCTTGGTGGGAAAAATCAAGAAAGTCAGCACAACAAGAATCGGAACTCCAAGTAGGACCGCTTTCGGCAGAAGCCCTAGAGGAATTCGGCGGCAGTTCTGGCGAACGCTTTACCACTCTAGGCGCGTGCGGCCGTGCCTTCGCTGGCGACCTTAGCCTTCGTACACTTGTTACGGAATTCTTGAACTTCCGTATTCGTAAGATGCTCGATGCCGATGAAGTCGTTTTTCGCACGGCCCGATCGAATAAGCTCATCCAGTTTGGCCTGAATGGCTGCGCCGTCGCGGTTCTGGGTGTTTTGGATGAGAAACACCATAAGGAAAGTGACGATGGTGGTTCCGGTGTTGATGATCAGCTGCCACGTCTCGGAATAGTGAAAGATCGGACCTGTAATGGCCCAGAGGGTCACCGAAACCAGGCACAGCGCGAAGGCCCAGGCATGCCCTGCGGCATGAGCGACGATTTCCGCCAGCCGATTGAACCCTCTTCCATGCGGAGCTCCGATCAAAAGGCCTGTTTTCCGCGAAGGAATTCCGCAATGGCAATGGTATGGGCGAATTTCGGCGGCCCGAACAAAGTACCGGGAATTCTTCGGCTCTGACGAGCCAACAGAGTGGGAACATATGGACGCTATCGGCAGTTCCCGCCTTCGCCTGGGACGGTTCCTGAGTTTGCCCGCGTCTCCAGTGCTGATGTCGCAACGTGGTCAAAGGGGCCTTGGTCCGCCCCAGACCCGAATGCATCGGACCCTCTGACTTGGGTCCCATGGCTTCTAAGAGGCGAACAGACACCTAATATCGCGCGGCCAATCGTTGCCACCGGCCGGCGCATTGGTCCAGCCTGCCTGTCCATAGCCGAACTCCCGCCAAAGCGAGCCGGGCTTTTCCAAACGATCCAGTACCTGAAGAATGCGGTCCGCGGTTGATGCCGACCGGAAGCGTCGAACTGATCCTATTTACTCCAACGACCTTCATATTTGAACTCGGGAGCTGCCTTCAGCTGATCTTTGGTGACGTCCATTGTGGCCGTCCACTTCTTGTCGTTGTCGGAGTAGTTGATCGTAACGGCTGATGGGGCGACGATCACGTAGTGATCCCCGATGCCGAGAAAGCCGCCGACCGAAATTATGTACCCAGCAAGGGCACCATTAGAGATGAGCAGATCCTTGATCTCCCCGACAGTTTCATTTGCTTTGTTGACGATGTTCAAACCGATCAGATTGTAGCTGATCATGTCCGTGGGTTTAGCGGTAACATACGTTCCCGTCGTCGTGGTGGCAGCCGCCTGTGCCATTGCAGGGGTCGCCAGCGCAGAGATGGCAGCCAGGGCGATTGGAAGTTTGCGCATTAACGCCTCCTATTGAACGCCCAAACCCAAAGACTGAACTGGATCAGGAAGGAAGGGTTCCGCACAGACTGAAAGCAGGGCTGCTTGTGGCTTGCAGCCTTGAGCAGCGATTGTCAGTGGGCTCGCTTGGTTCTTCGAAACCACGCATGGAACGGTGGGCGTCCGGGTTCGCTTAGCCTAACCTCCAGCCTCGTGGTTGTTCCATGCTTCCCGATAAGGCCGCCGTCTTGCGGAACCGTCATTCCGACTTGCCATCGCATGCCGGCGAGGGCACCAAAGGATCGCGGCCCCGGTCGGGAGACCGGGGCCGCATTGCAAACTTGGCCTTAGGCATGCCAACTGAACGTATACCAAGCGCCTCACGCGGCCGCCTGCAGGGCCCGCTCGTTCGCACCGCTTTCGCCGAGTTTGGTAAGCGTCTCGTCGGTGGCTGATTCTTCCTTGAGGGTCTGGCGCAGCAAGGGCAGGGCGTCTTTCAAGCCCAGTTGCTCCGCCCAGGCGATCAGCGTGCCATAGCGTGCTATTTCATAATGCTCGACCGACTGGGCGGCAGCCACAAGGCCTGCGTCGAGTGCCGGCTCGTCCTTGTATTCCTCGAGGATTTCCGATCCCTCTTCGATGATGCCGTCGATCGCTGGACAGGTCTTGCCCCGTGCTGGTTTACCCATCATTTCGAAAACCTGCTCGAGCCGGTCGACCTGGCCCTCTGTCTCGGTGCGGTGCTTTTCGAAGGCCGCACTCACTTCTTCCGACTGCGCTGCCTTGGCCATCTTCGGCAGCGTCTTCAGAATTTTCTTTTCCGCGTAATAAATGTCCTTCAGACCGTCTACGAACAGGCTTTCCAGGCCGTTCGCCGCGCCGGACGAACTTTTCTTCACCATCGACGTCTCCTTCGGTTGGGTCCGCTGTTCAAAAAGAACAGCCTCGACCCATTGTTTCAGCGAATTCAGGGAAGACTTCGATCTCCCTGAGCAAGCAAAACCGACAGGATCAAGCGATGTTCCCGACGAAATGTTTTGTGACCTTCGCTTTCGACAAACCAGCACGGCCGGTTCAGGGCCTGCGTCATCCCCGCGGTCCGTTACGACCGCGTGACCAGAGCTGGTCGAACATGCTGAGCGCGGCACTCGGTCCGGCGGGCTCCAGCAGCCCCTGCTCAGCGGCCGCTTTCTTGAAGGCTGCAAAGGCAATGGCGGGACGGCAAATTCCATTGGCCGCGTCTTCCACCAGACGAACTGCCTTCAGGTAGGCTGGCGCCTCCTTGTTTTTCCATGCCCCGCCAAGCGCTTTCTTGGCGTCGGCGAGCGAGGAAACAACCATCGCGCCGCCGTGGACGAAGCGGATGGTGAGCGGGAGGAATCTGCTCATGTCCCGTCACCAGCCGAACCATTCGCTCGTACCCAAGTGAGGCCGACGAAGGGCGCCGCTATCAGGGCGGCCATCGCCAGAACGAGAAGGGATTTGTTCGTTAGAGTGGATTTCATGTGCCATCGCATGGTCGAGATCGCCTTAAACGAAATTGTTGCGGCCCGGTTGCATGCGATCAACCTACGGCGGGTTCGAGGGACGACCCGGGCGGCGGAAAACCGAAAACCGCGGGCCTTGCGCGCCAATGCCAACCTTTTCTCTTCGCCCGCGTTGTCCAAGGAGAGAATCGAAGGAGAAAGCCATGCCGACGAGACCCGCCAGAGCGACGAAATCCGCTACGCCGATGGCATCCACCTCCCTGGCCAAAACGGCCACCGAGCGCGCGGCTAGCCGGCAACGGAGCGTGCAGCGCAAGGTCGATGCAGCCGACCGCGCCAAGCCGGAGGGCAAATCCAAATCGCAGGGCGCCATGCAGGCCGGCGCGCGCAAATATCCGGTGCCGCCTTTTCCGAAGCAGCATCATCCGAAGCCGGGCGAGGAATGGGCGATCGACCCGGCGCCACTCTATGACGCGCCGTTCTGGCGGGGCTCCGACAAGCTCGCCGGCAAGGTGGCGCTGATCACCGGCGGCGATTCCGGCATCGGCCGCGCGGTGGCCGTGCTCTTCGCGCGCGAAGGCGCCGATGTCGCCATCGTCTACCTCAGCGAGGATCGCGACGCCAAGGTGACGAAGCAAGCGGTCGAGGCCGAAGGCAGGCGCTGCATCATTCTTCGCGGCGACGTCGCCAGACGAAACTTTTGTCGCAAGGTGGTTGAGCAGACGGTTAAGACCTTCGGCAGGATCGACGTGCTGGTCAACAACGCCGCCTTCCAGGTGCATTCGGCCGATTTCGCCGACCTCACCGAGCAACATTTCGACACCACGCTGAAGACCAATCTCTACGGCTATTTCCACATGGCGCAGGAAGCGGTGCCGCACATGAAGCCGGGCTCGGCGATCGTCAACACCGGCTCCGTCACCGGCATCGAGGGCTCGAAGGAGCTGGTCGACTATTCGATGACCAAGGGCGGCATCCACGCCTTCACCCGGGCGCTCTCCGGCAGCCTCATCGGCAGGGGCATCCGCGTCAACGCGGTGGCGCCCGGCCCGGTATGGACGCCGCTCAACCCGTCGGAGAAGGAGGCCGAGGACGTTTCGCGGTTCGGCGCCCAGACGCCGATGAAGCGGCCCGCCCAGCCGGAGGAGATCGCACCGGCCTATGTGTTTCTAGCCTCGCCGCAATGCTCCAGCTACATCACCGGCGAAATCCTGCCGATCATCGGGGGCTACTGAGCATCACGCGGGAAAGACGAAGAGGGTCCGCGGCCTCGCGGACCCTCTCCAGCAGCATTCAGTCGCGGCTGCGTGAAGTCGACGCTCGTTCGTGACAGGAACGCAATCACGCCGCCGTTGCCCTGCGCGACATTCCCGTAAGCTGGCCGGTCGCCGCCTGACCTATGGCGGCAGGCACGCTGACGGTACTGCTGCTGTGGGCCCATTTTTTGGCTCAGATCTTTCTCTTCGGTGCCGAAGTCATGCGCTCAGAACCGGTTACGAAGCCGAACGTCGGAAAAGACGAGGAGGCGATGGACAGGCAATTGGGCCGGGTGAGCGAAACAATACGCTCTGTCGAGTGTTCTGTCCCTAACGAGGCGGCGGAGGGTCTTCATGCGGGAGTCAATGATGAGTGCCAACGGACTCGAGGTTTTCGACAAAACAGTGCAGATCACCAACATCTGGCTAAACGAGATCATGGACGGTCTAGGCCCGGATCGGAAGCTCGCGTGGCACGCGCTTGGCGCGGTACTGCGCACCCTGCGCGACAGGCTGCCGGCGGACCTGGCGGCAAATCTAGGCGCCGAATTGCCGCTACTGATCCGTGGTGCGTACTACGATCAATATCAGCCATCGAACTTGCCGAACCGTGATCGCTCCGTCGAGGAATTTCTCAATCCCATAGCGGAGGGGCTGAAAATCGGGCGGCAAGTGGACGCCGGCGATGCGACCAAGCTGGTTTTCAAAGCGCTTGCCCACCATATCGACCTTGGCCAGTCGGCGAAGGTACGTGGCGCACTACCCAAAGAGGTACAGGCGCTGTGGCCGGACAGCGTCGGCGCATAGGTAACCTGGCGATGGGTATCTAGCGTTTTGACCACGAGCGAAATGACCAAGTCGTTGGCGTCAACCGACGATTGAACAAGACTGGAATCGCTGCAGCCACATGGATGCACGGGACGCGCTGCGCTTCTATCTGGCAACGGAGCATTCACGCTGCTCGCGGTCAGCCTCAATTTCTTTGGTTTCAATCCGATGCAGGCCCTGGTCTGGACCGGCATCGTGCAAGGCTTTGCCACCCCTCCGCTTATGCTTGATTCTTTAGATGACGAATGATCGCAGGATCATGGGCGACCGCGTCGATAGCCGGAGCACGAATGTCCTCGGGAGCACTACGACGGCGGTAATCTTTGCGGCCTCGAGCGGCTTGGTAGCGAGTTGGTATCTCTAGTTCGTGGCAAAGGCGTTGGAGCAAGTTCGTTTCCAACAGGAACGATCATCAATGTCACGCATTTTCCCTAATCAATGTTCCTCAACTCTATCTGCTGGGGTCGAACCGTGTTACCCAATGGTCATGCCGCGCCGGATTGCCGACCGGGTGAAATCTCCGTCGTTGACCTCATCCCTGCCTTGCGTGCCTTTGCTCGTACCTTTTGCCGTGTGCCCGACGATGCGGACGATCTGGTGCAGGAAACCTTGACTAAAGGGCTTGCCAATCTGGACAAGTTCGAGCCGGGTACGCGTTTGAAGTCCTGGCTTTTTACCATCATGCGCAACACGCACTACACGCGGGTCAGGGCTGCGGCGAGGGAAGCACCAGGGCTACTTGATTGTGCCTCCAGCCGACCGATTTCGGAAGCCTCCCAGGACTGGTCCATTCGAAGCAAGGAGGTTTATCGAGCGATCCAGAAGCTTCCCGCGCATCAGCGTGAGGTATTGATGCTGATCGGTGTGCTGGGCGTCAGCTATGAAGAAACGGCTGAGGTATGCGACTGTGCGATCGGAACCGTGAAGAGCCGCCTCAACCGTGCACGTGCACGGGTTCTGGAACTTCTGCATGAAAGCTCATCGCAAGCGCTGGTCGAAAGGCATGACCATTTGGTGGAAGACCGCTGGGATCGAGGGGCCGACAAGCTTCGATAAGCGCAGTTGTCAGCTCTCTAGTTTGCAGCGGCGCTTCTGAATCAGCGCATTCTGCAACTCGATGGCGAGCTTGGTGAGGCGATCAGGAACTTTCTCCTGCTCGATGGCTTTCAGCAGCGACGCAATCTCCTGGTCCAGGTTTTCCTGGGCACCGAAATCGCGCTGGCTCGGACGAGACATGGCATTCTCTTAGCAAACAGTATCCCTTAATTCACTTGAGACCATAGACGGCCGGAGTTTGCAAGGCGCTCCCAGCCGCCGGTCAGCTTCGGCTCCGCACAGGCTGTGGGCGAAGCGGAAAACCTTTACCTGATCCCTTTGCGAGCCTGCCGGATCCTAAGAGATGAGAGCCACTGCGAGCTCAATCTTTTGGGAGCCGGTTTGCCGCGTTGTCCTGGTATTGGTCGGACTTGATGCGATTGCTGTCGAGGCCGCGCTCTTTCGTGTGTTGCTTCTTATCCCGGTTCGACAGCACGTCGTTTTCGCCAACCCTGTCTTTCGGAAGCTCGGTCTTTGCTCCCGTCCCGGAACCCTTGCCCTGACTGCCGCGACCCATATGTTTCTTGCCACCGGATGCCATCTTCTTCTCCTGGGCGTGTCAGCCTCTCGAGCGTGGTTTGGCATCCCAACTTCGGTATCCCGGTTATGTTCCGCCGGAACGGCGAACAAGAAACGCCGTGCCGTCCCAGCGACGGAAAGGCTTCTCGCCATCGACGATGACGTCCATGACGCATGTGTGGGCGAGACGCCGGATATCGGAGGAATCGAGGGCCGATGACATCCGATACGAGTAGTTGAGAATTATTGCCATTCCTCCCGGCCGCAATACGCGTGCCATTTCGCTGAAGTGCCGCTCGGCGACACCGGCGAGCATCAGATAGGGGAAACTGTCTACCGCCAGCACACCATCAAAGCGGCCGGCGGCAAATTCGCCAAGGTCGAGGCCTGAGGTCCGGCGGAACTTCACGTTGACGAGGCCCGCGCACCGCCGGCGCGCAATCGCGAGCATCTTGGAGGAGATGTCGATGCCGACAATATGTTTTGCCCTCGTGTGGAGCGCGCATTCGAACCGGCCTATGCCACAACCGATGTCGAGTATCGCCTTGCCTGTGCCCAAAAAGCCTCGTTGCTCAAGCCAAGAGGCGATCTCGGCCGTCGCAGCTGAAAGCCTTTCCTCATCGCCGAGGGACGAGAGCTGGACGCTTGCAGCTGGCGAAATGACGGCCGCCTGATCAAAGCCACTGGCCAGCCGGCTGACAGTCATCTCACGCGTTTCGTCGTCACTGCGGTCATGACTCACGGAAGCTGCCGTCAATCGCAGACTGTCAAAGACATCTCCCTTGCGAGACAGAAGCACAGCTACCTCCTCGAGCCAGCCTCTCCGGCAGAGGGCCGATGAACGCATGTCCAGTGCGATATCAGCCAGCTCTGCCGCCTCGATACCCGTCCGCAGGTAGAGAGCTAATCTGGCAATTGCGACTTCGGCGGAGATGTCGCTCGCCATGCAATTCTCGAGAACGCGCCGCACGGTCCTCTCTTGTTCTGCGACTGTCATGGTGACGCGCTCCGGCTCCAGACCCTTTGTGTCGTCCATTGATCCACTGCTCCCCAGCCATATTTGTAGCTCTCCCGGCCGCGCAGAAAATCGAACTCCCGTGCCCCCTCTCGAACGGCTTCGGTAATGGCCGTGCCGATTAGGATCGCGCCAGGGCTCTCCGCGGCATAGGCCGGGTCGAAACCACCGAGATACGCATAGGCGCGACAGCGGTGATGGAACCCGTAGTACGCACCAACGACAGTGTCGCCGATCTCGATCAGCCAGCATCTCGCCAGACCATTCGCGGCGAGGCGAGGCAGTGCCATCCTATGGAAATCCTGTGCGATGTGCGTGAGCACACCTTGTCCGGCCCAACGGGCGTTGTGCAGCCGGACCAATTGATCCATGAATGTCCGTGGATCGGCCTCGTATCGCTCAATGGCTACTCGTCCTCGCCGTTGCGCGGCTCTTTCGGCGCGGCGCAGTTGGCGCCGTCGCCGCGAAGGTATCGGGCGTGCAAGTGTCTCACCGCGGGCAAGCGAGAGCACCGGACAAGCGGCATGGTTCGGGAATCGGTTCTCAGCGACGTTCGGCAGATTAAAGCGGAGGGAAGCAGCCTCAGCCGGCAGGTCCGGAAGGACCCATTTCGACCATTCCAGCGAGAGTGCCGCCTCGGCGATAACATAGCTTACCTCTGCTTCTCGACCGGGCGCGCATAAAATATCGAGATAGTCACTCAGCGAGATTCCGACCGGCAGCAGCAGCCAGCCGGAGGCACGCGGTTCGCGATAGAGGGGCGCCAGACCGACGAGATCGTTTCTGCTCCAGATGGCGATCGCGGAGAGATCACCCGGCGAGAATGTCCGCCACCACGGCAATAGCCAAGCGGGTGACTGGAAAGGCGTCGCGGAGGTGCTTCGGGACCAAAGTGGCCACCAATGCGGCTCGAGATCATCGAACGCGGCTTGGTCTCGGATCACATCGGCGCGCAGGCCGCTCACTGGGCTGCCCTCAACCCGGCGCCGGAAGCGCCGAGCTTTGCCAGCGCCCGATAGGCATCCATATAGGCCGCAACCATGCGATCAAGCGCAAACCGGCGCTGCGCGTCTGCCCGACACCTCTCGTTGTCAAGGTTGGCCGAGTTATTGATGGCTGCCGCCATCTCATCGATGTCGTTGACGAGAAATCCGGTCGTGCCGTGCTCGACGACATTGGGTAAAGCCCCGTTCGGAAAGGCGACGACTGGGGTGCCGCAGGCGAGCGCCTCCATGGCGACGAGCGAGCTCGTTTCCGCTGCAAGGCTCGGAATGAGCAGGCACCGGGCTGAATTGAGAAGCCGCCGCTTGGCAGAAAATCCGAGCGGTCCCAGGAAGCGCCGTCGCCTGTCGAGGCGCGGCCTCACTTCGTCGGTGAAATACTGGACATGCGTGGCGTAGGGATATATTTGGCCGCCGATGGCAAGCGGCGCTCTGGCGCGCTTGGCAGCTTCAATCGCCAGATGGATGCCCTTTTCCGGGCAAACTCGGCTCAGCACAAGCGCGAAATCGCGACGCAATCGCGGCTTATACAGCGCATCAATGTCGACGCCATTTGGAATGGGAGCAATCAGCCTGGAACCAGCCGGCGCGGTTCTTTGCTGCGCGTCTGATACCGCATGCAGCCACAGGTCTTCACGGGTCGGCATCAGGACTTCTTGCCGGTACCAGGCGAGCGGCAGGTGTAGTGTCACGAGTGTCGGACCGTCGTCAGGTAGGTAGGCGTCGAAATCGATGCCGTGCAGGTGCACCACGTCAATCGGCCAGCGCGCCCGGGCGGCAGCGATAGCAGCGCGATGCGCGCGCTGGGCGCGGCCCTTTGCCGTCTCGTCGAGCGCACCTGTTTCGGCAGGCGTCTCCACCAGGGTGCCGGCTGCGCTGGAACCTGTGCAGGCGACGACGATGGAGCGATGACCTTGCTGCACCAGCGCGCGATCCAGGCAAGACAGCACCTGCTCAGCACCACCGACCGCATCGAGGCCGACGGGCGCAAGCGGATAAGCGACATTGAGCACGGTGAGCGTCATGGCTGATCAAGCCGAAGCCCCTGATGCGCGGCAGCCGCTGCGCTCAGCCACGTTGCTGGGTCGAATCCCAACGGCAGCGATTGATAGTAGAGCCTCCCGTTATTAGGCAGCGCGCGGAAGTCGTAGGCGGGTGCCAGCCGAAAGCGCTCGGTCGAACTGAAGAATGGCGCCAGCGTCAACTGCTGCGTCTTGTGGCAGGCCAGCATGGCTTGCTTTCGCCGAAAGGCAGGTTCGGTCAGGCAAACCTCGAGGGCATCTGCCCCGATACTGGTGACGAAATTCTGGAAAATCGGGCCGTCTTCCCCGGCGGCATAGAACGCCATTTCAATGATGGCAGGTGTCGGGTACCGGTCGCGGCGCAGCAAGTGGCAGGCCGCGTGCACTGCAAAGGCGGTGGCGTCGTGATCGGGATGCCCTCCTTCGAAGGGGTGCGTGCAGACAAAGCTGATTTCGCCAGCGGCAAAGAGGCAGGCCAGCTCCTGCGCCAGGTGGGCGAGATGCATGGCCGCTTCGGTATCGGGATAGTCGAGGGAGACCAGGTTCGCTGACGACAAGCCCGCGATAGACAACGCGGCCTCCAATTCCGCGCGACGGGCATAAGCGTAGTCTTGCCGCGTCTCGAAGCCACAGGCTCTTGCGTCAACAAGATTGCGCGGCGCACCGTCCGTTACGTGCACGATCCGACATCCAGACAGCCTGGCAAGATGGCCGCCGATTCCGATTGCTTCGTCATCTGGATGCGCCACCACAATCATTATGCCGGAACCCGGAGCGATGTCCTTGCAGGTTAGCAAGGTAGCGAATTCGGCCAGCGCATTTGATGGGTGACCGGCGGACGACATGATAATCTCACGCGGCCGAGGCCCGCCGCGCCGGCATGGTGGCATCGCGCACGGCAGGCGCATAACGGCGGATCATCGTGGCACAGAACTCGGCGAATTCTTCGGGCATCTGTGGTGGGCTGGTGTGATGAGGCTGCAGGCCGCGATGTTCGGGCGTGAAGCAAAAAGTGACGGTGACGTCGAATTCGGCGAGCGCTTCCATCTGGCGGTCGAACCAGTCGAGCGCGTTCGGTCTGAAGCTGTCGGCCCAGGAAAGGCCGGTGCGCAGATTGGTGACGCCCAGGCGCTTCATCCAGGCGACCGCGTCGTCCAGCCGGTGGTCTTCGAAATGGAACCACTGGACCAACCCCATCTCTGGAGTGTGGCGCAGGAATTCATCGAGAGCCGGCTTGGGCGTGCCATCCTCGCGCAGCAGACCCATGTAGAAATGACGGTAGTAAGAGGAGCCTTCCACCTCACGATGCCGCGTCGTCGCTCCCCACGCGTGAGGCAAGTCATAAAGGCTATACCATTGCACGCGGGGCGCGTTGCCGCGCAGCAACTCCGCCGTCCGGCGCAGACCCCAGACCTGAATCTCCTCGGCGCCGAAACTCGACACGCCGGCTTCGCTGATCCAGATCGGCAGATCGGTGACTTCGGCGATCTCGCCAAGCTTTTGCGGCCATTCATGCATCTGCCAAAGATTCCAGTCGAGCGGGAAGCCATGCACGGCGACGGCGTCCACGTGATCGAGTACCCCAAACCCCTTCATCAGGGACATGAAGCCGGCATCTATAGGCGAGATACCGCCAAGGACGCGGGTGATTGCCGGGTTTTCGAGACCGATCGCATCGGCTGCCTGGATCGCCATGCTGGCGAAGCGACTCCAGTCCGGATCGAGCTCGGGATCCCAGTGGGACTTGTTGTTGGGCTCGTTCCAGATCATGGCGGCTTCAATCATCGCTTCGTCCTTTCATCGCTTCGTCCTTTCGCGGGATAGACTGCACCTCCGCCCGCCGGCTCACCGGAGGCACGGCAGAAATAGACCTCGTCCTCCGGGTGAAGCAGGATCTCGAAGCCGGCGCTGCGCAGCATTGCCTCGATGCAGCCGCGGTTCGGGATCCACCAATTGGTCGGATCATCGGCATAGCGGTGCTCGACGAAGTGCAGCTTTGGGAATTCTGGCCGATCGAACAGCTCGTGCGTCCAGAAATGGTAGTTTTGTTCGAGCGCGGGGACCTCGCCGCTCCCGCGTTGCATCGATTGGAAAATCATCAGGTCTGGCGCGACGTGCTGGCGGATCAGGTCCAGCGCCAGCAACGGGTGGCGCAGGTGATAGAAGACGCCCATGAATAGTACGATATCGAAACTCTCGCCGAGAGCGGCGACATCGTAGACCGACAGCTCACGGAATTCGATGTCGCAATCCGCGATTTCGGCGGCGAAGCGCGCCTGCGTCAGATAAGCTGGGTCGAAATCGATCCCGAGCACGCGATCGGCGCCTCGTCTCTTCATTTCGATCGAATAGAAGCCGGCATTGCAGCCGATATCGAGCACGGACTTGCCCGAGAGATCCGCCGGGATCGCGTCCGCGAACTTCTGCCATTTGATCAACGGATAGTTGCCCAGGAAATGGTCGGGCGCTGTCTGCACGCCCGCCAGCTCCATGTTGTGGAACCAGGGGCCAAGCGCATCGATGCGACGGCGTATCTCCGCGTCGGAATGCGGCATGATCAGCCTCCTTCGCCTGGCAAGGATGGTACTTGCGAGCGGCTCGACGGCATGAATATCGGCGCGCCTTCGTCGTCCGAGGCGTCGTTGTTTTCGAGCAGCCGGAGCGCCGTCCGGTAGCCGTTGAATGTCCCGACATCGACGTAGGCCGACCCCGCCTTGACGCCCCAGGCCTCACCTCCGGCGGCAAGATAAGCATTGACCAGCGTTCCAAAGTATTCGTCGCGGCCGTCCCGTTCGCGCCAGAGCGTGGCAAGCCGGTGAAAGATGCGAGCCGGCATCTTGAATGCTCCCCAGATCCAGTTCGTGGCTGCATCCCGCTGTTTGACCTGGATCTGCTCGACACGGCCATGCTGATCGATGACCACGGCGTCGAAAAGCTGCGGCTGCTCTACAGGAAACAGGAGGAAGGACAGCTGGTTATCCGGAAGATGGCAGAAGCCGTCCTCGGGGAACCAGATCGTGTCTGGGAGACCGATCAGCACCGTCTCGTCCGGGGCAACGATCGGCGCGGCACGGAAGATCGCATCGCAAAGGCCGACTGGAGACGGCTGCGCTACGAAGATGGCGGCTGCCCTGTCATAGCCGGCGGCATAATATTCGAGGATGTCCGACTTGCCCGAGCCAATGATGAAGCAGACCCTGTCGACGCCGTTGCGCACCATCCTGCGCACCAGATATTCGCTGACGGCGCAGGGACGTTCGGTTTGCCCGTCCATTCGGCTACCCACCGGCAGCAGTTCCTTGGAAAAGCCAAGCGGTTGAATGCGGCTGCCTCGTCCGGCGGCAGGCACGATACCTAACATCAGACGGCTTCCTTCACAGGTTCGCTCGCTTGCGCCTGAACTGCCTCGTTCAGGATCCGGTTCAGTTCCGCGGCGCGGCGCGTCGATGTGTGTTCATCGAGGACGCGCTCGCGGGCTTGGCGGCGTAGCGCCCCGAGCTCTGCATCCGACAAACCGAGCGCAGCGACCACGTCGTCGGTAGAATGGGCAAGCACGATTTCGGTGCCGGGCTTGAAGAAGCTGTCGATGCCCGGCCAGTCATCGGAAATGATCGCTGCGCCGCAGGCTGCGGCTTCGAACAGTCGGCCGGAGGGACACCAGCCTTTGCACGCCATCGCTTCGCGGGTGACGTTCAGGGTCAGGCGCGACGAGCAGAAGAAGGCGGGATGGTCAGCAGGTGGCAGATGCCTGACAAAGAAGATGTTGTCGCTCCACGGGAAATCCTGCGGGTATTGCGCCCCGCCGATTACGAAGCGGCAACCCGGCATCCGGATAGCTGGCGCGACCAGCAATGTTTCGACGCCAGCCTGACGATCTTCGGCATAGGTTCCGAGATAGGAGAGATCGCCGGCGAACTCGGGCTTGGGCTGTGCCGGCCGGTGGCGGTCGGGGTCAACATGGCCGTAGAGCGGCATGACGAGACGCGCGCCCAGCATGGTCTTGAGTGCATCGAGCGCCGGGCCACCCGTGTAGCTCAGCACCAGATCAAAATCGCGAAGGCCCTCAGAGTCGAAATAGGATGGCTGGTCGCCTTGTTCGATGCGTGCCAGCGTCACCGCGGTGTCGAGATCGTAAAACACTTTCAGCCCGCGGCAGCTCTCTTGCGCAAGGCGTGAGGCTTCAACAGCGTCCGGGCAGTAGGAGGTAACGATCACAACGTCAGCCTCGCCGACCGCGATAGCCGCGGTCGGGGCAATGTCATTCCAGTCTGGATAGAGCACGACATCGCCGCCGTCGAGGTGGTGGATATCCCTTGCGCCGGCGTAATATGGCGTATCGTGTTCGAAGAAACTGATGCACCAGCCGAGTGGTGCCAACGCGCGTATCAGTCCGCGCCAGAGCGTGGCATGCCCGTTTCCCCAGGAGGAGGTGACAGTGAGGCCGAAGATCACCATCCGCACCGGACAGCTCCCGTCACGCGATTTCGTTCAGGCGAATGAGCTTTGAACCCCAGTCGCCATGGACAATGGTGGTGATCGAGGCCGGCTCGATGTCGAAACGGAAACAGTCGCCGAGCTGAAGACCAAGAACTTTGCACACCGCGGCCTTGATGACGTCCGCATGGCTGATCAGCGCAACGCATCGGTTTGGGTTTTGTTGGCGAAGCGCATCCATCAGCCCGATGACCCGCTGCTGCGTATCCTGCATGGTCTCGCCGTTCGGTGTGCGCGCATTTTGCCGTTGGTCGTTCCACATTCGCCAGGCGGCATCGCCATTCAATTCTTCGAACGTTTTGCCGGACCACGCCCCGTAGTCGATCTCATCCAATTCCTGACGGATCGAGATCTGCTCGATGCTACACGCGACCGCGATAGGTTTCGCGGTTTCCAAGGTGCGCTTGCGTGGGCTGCTCAAGATCCCGGCGAGCGGCTCTTTCGCCATGCGGCCCGCGAGTTGCAGCGCCTGTGATTCACCGGCGCGGCCGAGATTGACATCGAGCAGGCGGCCGGGCAGGGAGCGGCCGACATCATCGTGCTCGGCATGCCGGATAAGAAAGAAGATCGTGGTCATTCGGCGGCATCGAGCATCGGCTCGTCCCTGCCGGCGATGAAGGCGAGCGTGCGCAGGCGGGCCTCGGCGTCGGTGAACTGCTCCGGCGGCGACTTCATGAAATAACTGCAAGGCCCCGTGAGCGCCCCCGCAATGCCGCGATCGAGGGCAAGTTTGGCGCAGCGCACGGCATCGATCACCACGCCTGCCGAGTTGGGCGAGTCCCACACTTCCAGCTTGAGCTCGGCATTCAGCGGCACACCGCCAAAAGTCGTACCTTCGACGCGGATGTAGGCCCATTTGCGATCGGTGAGCCAAGGTACATGGTCGCTGGGTCCGACATGGATGTTGTCCGGTTCGAGCGGAACATCGATCTGGCTGGTGACCGATTGCGTCTTGGAAATCTTCTTGGATTCCAGCCGCTCCCGCTCCAGCATGTTGAGGAAATCTGTGTTGCCGCCGAAATTGAGCTGGTAGGTGCGGTCGATACGCACCCCGCGCTCCCGGAACAGATTGGCGAGCAGCCGGTGAATAATGGTGGCGCCCACCTGGCTTTTGATGTCGTCGCCGACGAGGGGGAGCCCACGCTCCTCGAAACGCCGCCGCCATTCGGGCCGCGAGGCAATGAAGACCGGTATACAGTTGATGAAAGCGCAACCGGCTCCCAGCGCGCATTCGGCATAGAAACGGGTCGCCGCTTCAGAGCCGACCGGCAGGTACGAAACCAGTACCTCGGTTCCGCTTTCTCGGAGGCTCGCGGTCACATCGGCGACGGGTTCATCAGCTTCCTCGATTTCATCGCGCAGGTATTTGCCGATGCCGTCGAGCGTCGGGCCTCGTTCCACACGTACGCCAATCGGAGCCACATCGGCAAACCGGAAGGTGTTGTTCGGGGCGCTATAGATCGCTTCGGATACATCGCGCCCTACCTTGCTCTTTGCGATGTCAAAGGCGCAGACGACCTCGATGTCCTCGACATGATAGCCGCCGAGATCGGCATGCATCAGCCCCGGTATCGGCTCGTTGCTTTTTGCCTCGCGATAGTAGGTGAGGCCTTGCACAAGGGAGGATGCGCAATTGCCAACGCCGACGATGCCGATGCGAACTTTTTTGGATGTCACGAAACCGCCGCCTCTGCTGTTGGAGGTAAGTTCCTCGCCGCCGAACTAGGATCGGCCAGGAATGTTCCTTGCCGTCTGAAAAATTGTGCTGGTCGCCGGTCAACACTCCCGATGGCGCGCTAATGTCGAACTTGAGAAGGGGAGCGGCTTCTGAAATGCGGGAATGGAACCTCGCCCATCCTGCGAAGTTAAAGCGCGAGGGCGATTGTCATGTCCGCAAATATCGGCCTTCTGGCCGGTTGCGCGTTTTGGCTTCTTGCCAAGGGCGGCAACTGGGTCGCAGCCGAGGAACTCGGCCATCAACGGGCGCAGATCGTCAAGCCTCCGATCGCGCCGATAGCTCTGACTGCCCCCCAGCTTCAGGGCCCCACTGCATCTCAAGACCCGTCCGCCGGTGGGTTATTTCTGTTCCTGCGCAACGGCTGCGGCGCATGCCACACCATAAGAGGCACCGAGGCTGACGGGACGATTGGCCCGGACCTGTCCCACGTCGGATCGCGAAGGGCGATCGGTGCCGGCGTTCTGCCCAATACCGATGAAGCCATCGCGAGATTCATCGCTCGACCCGATCTGTTGAAGCCAGGCGTGAAAATGCCGGCATTCGATATGCTACCGCAAACCGAAATCCAGACGATCGCGCGATACCTGAAGGCCTTGCAGTGATGCCTGGGTCTCGACCCCGTTCCTCGTCCAAGCCGTCCAATGCTGCCTCGGGTCAAGATGCCGTTAACCGGGTGAAGGATCAGCCGACGATGATCCGCCTGAAGCATGTCGTGTTCGGCGCCATCGGTCTGCCTGTCGTTATATTGCTTGGAGCGTGGATCGGCTTTTTCAACGTCGGTGCCAGCAGCGGCCATTGGAAAGTGACGGCCTGGTTCCTTCAACTCGCCATGCGCTCGGCCGTGCGCACCTATGCATTGGCGGTGGATGCTCCGAAGACTCTTGACCGGCGCGCGCTCCCGGCGGCAGCCGGGCATTTTGCGCGAGGCTGCGCGATCTGCCACGGCGCACCTGGCGAGCTCCGCTCGCCGGCGGTGCTGCGGATGCTTCCGCAACCGCCGGACCTTGCGCTCGCGGTTGGAGACTGGACAGACGCCCAACTTTTTCGGATCGTCAAGCATGGAATACGTTTCACCGGCATGCCCGCCTGGCCGGCCCGTGACCGCGATGATGAAGTCTGGGCAATGGTTGCCTTCCTGCGGGAACTTCCGAAGCTTGATGCGAATGAATTTCGGGCGCTTGCCTTTGATGCCGGAGACGCAATCGGCGAGGATCGGCCGCTTGCCACTCCAGATGCCCTCGCCGACTGCACGCGCTGCCACGGAAACGACGGCGGGGGCAGGGGCGATCTCGTGCCCGCGCTGGCCGGGCAGAAGGAAGCTTACCTGCTCGGCAGCCTAGAGGCCTTTGCCAGAGGCGATCGCGCGAGTGGCTTCATGGCTTTGCCGGTGACGGGGGTCGCTTCTGCCGAGATGGCCACGCTTGCCCGGCATTTTGCTGCGCAGCCACCGATTCCGGGGGACCGCGATCAGATGCCGGCGGAACTGATCGACAAGGGGAGGAAAATCGCGACAGCCGGAATTCCGGAGCGGAACGTACCTGCCTGTTCCGGCTGTCACATCGGCTCTGACAAAAATCCAGCCTATCCGCGCCTTGATGGTCAGCATGCCCCATATCTCGAACGGCAACTGAAGCTGTTCCGGTCCGAGAGCCGAGGCGGCACGCGCTTCTGGCGTATCATGGCGACCGCGGCCCAACGCCTCACGGACGACGATATACGGGCGGTATCGGCCTTTTTCTCCAGGCGTTCCGAAGGTCATCAATGACCACGATGGGCCGTTCGTGGAACCGAGAGCGGAGAAGGCCGATGCTGCGGGGCAGGTCGAGGTCAGCCCCAAGGAACTTTATTCCTTGCTGCCAGTTCCCAAAGCGCGCCGACGGCCGTGTAAAGCGGAGAGCCGGCTGAAGCATCCTCCTCTAGGTGAAGCACGCTGAATGGATTCCTGGCAGGCTCATGAGATGCAGAATTTCGGGGCGGGCGATCGCCCCAGGCATCTGCTGAACCTATGGCGCATAGATGCCGCAAAACAGAAGCACGCCACCGACCAGGCAGAAGGCGAGGAATGTCGCAAGGTAAAATCCGGGCTCACGGAAAACCCTCATGTCGTCTCTGAGACTCACGGCTCCGCTTCCTCGGCCTCGGATCAACCCAACAACACGGAACGGAACCGGAGAGTTCCGGATGCCGTGTTTCCTCCGTTTCCGAAAGTCTCCCAAAGGGGAGCGACGGCGTTACGAGGTCTCGTCGGCACTGCCTGCTCCGTTGCCGTCTCGGGCTGCACCGGCATGCAGTCGGTCCTCGATCCGCATGGCGGACAGGCCGACGCCCTGGCTGTTTTGTTCTGGACCTTCACGGCGGTGCTCGGTGTCGTCTGGCTCTTCACCATGGCCGGGCTGCTGCTCGCGCTGGCGCGCAGGCGCGGCAGTCGCGGCGAGTCTGCGGAAGCCCATCCACCAATCAAACCAGCTATGAAAATCGCCTTTGCCGCGATGCTGGCATCGAGCACCCTCATCCTCTCAGGGTTGGCCGTGCTCAGCTTCGGCGGACAGAAGACGATTTTCGGGAGTGGGGCTGGGACCGCGCTGAAAATCTCGGTCGTAGGACACCAGTGGTGGTGGCAAGTCCGCTACGAGGGGAACGAAGGTTTCGAGACGGCAAACGAGATTCATATTCCGGTTGGCGCCCCCGTCGACATCAAACTCGCCACCGCGGATGTCATCCACTCTTTCTGGATACCAAGCCTCGCCGGCAAGCTCGATCTCATTCCTGGCAAAAGCAACGAACTCAGGATCGAAGCGGATAAGCCAGGCATATATCGCGGCCAATGTGCCGAATTCTGCGGTCAGCAGCATGCGCATATGGCGATCTTCGTGGTGGCAATGGAGCCGCACGAGTTCGAACGCTGGCGCATTGGTCAAGCGGCGCCAGCCAAGTCGATGGCTCATCTTGCGAAGCAACGCGTCGTTGCCTCGGCCGGGTCGGCTCGGTCCGCGACCCTGTCGGAGAGCTCGCAATGAGCTTGGCGGTCAAAGAACGCCACGAGACCCGCGACACCGACCTGGGTGACGAGGAACTGCGCGCAAGGTTGAACACGACTTGGGCCACGCCGCGCGGTCTGATCGGCATTCTCTCGACCGTCGATCACAAGATCATCGGCATCCGCTACGCCGTGACGGCCTTCGCCTTTCTTTTGGCCGGCGGCATTCTGGCGATCATCATGCGGCTGCAGCTCGCCCGGCCAGACAGCCACCTCGTCGGCGCCGAGCTCTACAACCAGCTTTTCACCATGCATGGCACGACGATGATGTTCCTGTTCGGCGTGCCGGTCGGCGAGGCTTTTGCAGTCTACCTGGTGCCGCTCATGGTCGGCACCCGCAACATCGCCTTCCCGCGCCTCAATGCCTTCTCCTATTATGTCTATCTGTTCGGCGGCCTGATGTTGTGGGGCGGTTTCGCTTTGAGCATCCGCCCGGATGTCGGCTGGTTCTCTTATGTGCCCCTTGCGAACTTGGATTTCACTCCAGGCAAGGGACCTGACTACTGGGCGCAGATGATCACCTTTACCGAAGTCGCCGCGCTTGCGGTATCGGTGGAGATCGTCGTCACAGTCCTGAAGCAGCGTGCGCCGGGCATGACACTCGACCGCATCCCACTCTTCGTGTGGACCATGCTTGTCCATTCTTTCATCATCATTTTCGCCATGCCGGCGGTCATGCTCGCTTCATCGATGCTGATCATGGACCGGCTGGTCAGCACGCAGTTTTTCAATGCTGATGCAGGCGGCGATCCGCTGCTGTGGCAGCATCTTTTCTGGTTCTTCGGCCACCCCGAAGTCTACATCATCTTCCTGCCTGGAACCGCTTTCGTTTCGGCGATCGTCGCAACATTCTCCAGGCGGCCGGTCTTCGGCTATCTGCCGATGGTGCTGTCGCTGATTGCAATCGGCTTCCTGTCCTTTGGCTTGTGGGTTCACCACATGTTCGTAACCGGCTTACCCGAGATAGGCGCCGCATTCTTCACCGCATCCAGCATGGCGATCGCCATTCCGAACGGTGTCCAGATATTCTGTTGGATCGCGACGCTGTGGGACGGCAAGCCGGTGCTCAAGACGCCGCTGATCTTCGTGCTCGGTTTCTTCTTCATCTTTGTCGCGGGCGGGCTCTCGGGTGTCATGCTGGCGTCGGTACCAATCGATACGCAGGTGCACGATACCTATTTCGTCGTCGCCCATTTCCACTATGTGCTGATCGGCGGCACTGTCTTTCCGCTTGTCGCGGCGATCTACTACTGGTTCCCGAAAGTAACCGGCCGGCTGATGGATGAGCGGCTCGGCAAATGGCAGTTCACCCTTGCCTTCATCGGCTTCAATACCGCCTTTTTTCCAATGCACCTGCTCGGCCTGCATGGCATGCCGCGCAGGGTCTATACCTATCCCGCGGAGATGGGCTGGGGCGGGCTCAACCTGCTCGCCAGCGCTGGTGCGCTGTTGTTCTTCGTAAGCTTCCTGCTGATGCTCTGGAACATGGTCGTCAGCGCCCGTTCGGGTGCCTCTGCCGGCGATAATCCCTGGGGCGCCGACACGCTGGAATGGGCGGCCAACTCGCCACCCCAGCCGCAGAACTTCGACCGCATCCCCTGCATCACAAGCTGCTCGCCGTTGTGGGATCGGGGCGACGAAAAGTCGGTGGTCGGTGGCCTCAAGGTCGATGAGCGTGAACTCATCGTGACGAGCATCACCGAGGCTCGGCCTGACATTCGCGAGGAATCGCCGGCGCCCTCGATCTGGCCCTTTCTGGCGGCGTTCGCCACCGCCGTCGCCTTCATCGGTTCGATCTACACGCCTTGGGCGGTCACCTGGGGCTCACCGGTCGTCGCCATTGTCCTGGTCGCCTGGTTCTGGCCGAAAACCACCGAGGAGAACGTTTAGATGGCCCGCACCGTCATCGACGTCTCCGGTCTGCCGACCTATGCTTTCGGGTCTCGCGTCACGCCCTGGTGGGGGACCTTCTCGTTCTGTTTGCTGGAGGGAACTGGCTTCGCCCTCGGCATCGGCGGCTATCTTTATCTGGCCGTCACCAACACGCATTGGGCGAAGGACGCGGTTCCTTTGAACCCATTCTGGTCCGGGCTTTTCACGGTCGTTCTTGTCCTCAGTGCGCTGCCGAATTTCCTGATAAGACGAGCAGCGATGCGGGAGAGCTTGCGCTCGGTCCGTCTGCTGCTGCTGGTCATGAGCGCGGTCGGGTTGGTGCTTGTTGGGCTCCGTATCATGGAATTCTCGGCCTTGCCGGTACGCTGGAGCGACAATGCGTACGGTTCCTTTGTCTGGCTCCTTCTCGGCTTGCACGGGGTGCATGTGCTGACCGACGTCGCCGACACCCTCGTGCTGGCCGTGCTGATGTTCACGCAGCATGGGAGGGGCAAACGTTTCAGCGATGCCGAAGACAATGCTTTTTACTGGTATTTTGTCGTGCTGTCGTGGCTGCCGCTTTATGGAATCGTCTATTGGGTGCCGAGGCTCTGATGCAGGTGGTCCTCCACATCCGTAAGCCGCAATTGGTCAGAGCGGTTGCTTCGGCACTATGCATGGCGCCGGCAGTCGCGCTCGCGCATGGCGCGGGTGAAACACCGAGCGGCTGGCCGGTCTCCGGTATGGCCTTCATCCCGCTCTGCCTTGCATTGCTACTATACATCTGTGGCGTAGTGCGGCTTTGGCGGCAGGCAGGAATGGGGCGCGGCGTCGCGTGGTGGCAATTGGCCTGCTTCGCGACGGGTTGGGCTGCGCTTGCCGCGGCCCTCATGTCGCCGCTGCATGAACTGGGCGAGCGGCTCTTTTCAGCGCATATGATCGAGCACGAGGCGCTGATGGTCGCCGCGGCTCCTCCACTTGTCCTGTCGCGACCGCTCGGCGCCATGTTGTGGGCGTTCCCGCCTGCCATTCGGCGGCGCCTGGCGCGCGGGGCGCGATGGCCCGTTGCGCGAACGACATGGCGAGGCCTGACCGAGCCTGCCTCCGCAACGATTCTGCACGGCCTTGCCATCTGGTCATGGCACATGCCGTTCCTTTTCGATGCCGCGCTTGGAAGCGAGCCGATGCACTGGCTGCAGCATTTCAGTTTCCTGGCAAGTGCGCTGCTCTTCTGGTGGGCTTTGCTGAATGGCCGTACGCGCAGGAGAGGCTACGGCGCATCGGTCTTCTATCTGTTCTTCACCTCCATGCATTGCGGGCTGCTTGGCGCGATTCTGGCCCTGTCAAAAAATGACATATTTGTTCCGAGGAACTCGGTGGCGTCACAATGGAATCTGACCGGCCTCGAAGACCAGCAGCTTGGTGGCTTGATCATGTGGGTGGGAGCCTCCGCCGTCTACCTGGCGGCCGCATTGATCCTGGCGGCTTTTTGGATCGGAAGCGGATCGTCCGCCATGAAGAAGGTAGCTGGTACCGTGAATTCAATGCGAAATTGATGCAAAGGCACCTGTCATCCGGAAGCGCTGCAGGCAGGCAGGACGGGCCTCGTCTTCGGCAGAGATGCCGATCGGTGCGGCCGGCCTATCCAGGTCTCAAATCCTGCCCATGAGAGCCAGGATCACCAGGATGACAAGTATGACGCCGACGAGGCCTGAAGGCCCGTAGCCCCAACCTGACGAATACGGCCAAGCCGGGATCGCGCCGATCAGCACCAAGATAAGAATGATGATGAGGATTGTACTGAGACCCATATCGGTCCTCCTTTCTTGGTTTGCGCAATGCCGTCCGGTGGTCGCAGCACCTGGGCCCTCACGGCTCAGTCCAGCCTGCGCAGCATGTCAGCTTCCTGCTCGAGGATGCTGGCGACTTCTTCGCGTTGGAGATGCGTCATCATCAGGCTGACGCAGCATTCGAGGTACGTGATGGAGGCTCGTCGCAGGAAAGCGGCGGTTTCCGCGTCCGCCATCTGCTCGATGTCCTTGGCCGATCGCTTCGACTGCACGGCTACGTTCTCCTAACTGGTTGTCAGGTCCAATCAGGACCTTGGTCGGATGTTCCGCCCGGGCGAAAACAACGCTCGCCGGATCAGCGTCTTTGGAGCTGAACGATGCCGATCCGCGCGCGGCCGGCTTGGCGTTCGATGCGAGCGGCGGCACCGTCGCCTTGTCGTCAAGATCGGCGAAGTAAACGACTGTCTGCAGCAGGCCCTGCCTGAGCGGCACCTTTGGCGTCCACCCAAGAAGTGCCTTCGCACGGGCTATATCGGGCCGCCGCCGGCGAGGATCGTCTTCCGGTAAAGGTAGGAATTTCAAAGGCGATTGGGTGCCGGTCAGTTCTCTCACTACACCGGCCAATTCCAGAACGGTAAATTCCCCCGGGTTGCCGAGATTGAGCGGTTGGCGCGGATTGGGCTCGATGGCCATGAGCCGCAGAAGCCCTTCGACAAGGTCGGTCACGTAACAGAAGGATCGCGTCTGTCGGCCGTCGCCGAATATGGTCAGCGGCCTCCTTTCCAGTGCCTGCATGACCAGGTTCGAGACGATGCGGCCGTCGGCAGGGTCCATTCTGGGGCCATAAGTGTTGAAGATGCGAGCGACACGGACGTCGGCGATCTCGGCCCGCAGATAGTCGAAACAAAGCGTCTCCGCGGTGCGCTTGCCTTCATCATAACAGGCGCGCGGACCGGTGCAGTTCACGTGACCCAGATAATCCTCGCGCTGCGGATGCTGTTCGGGATCGCCGTAGATTTCGCTCGTCGAGGCCTGAAGGAACCGTGCGCCGTCGCGCACTGCCAGTTCGAGCAGGTTGAGCGTGCCAATCACGCAGGTGCGCGTCGTGTGAACCGGATCGGCCTGGTACCGGGGCGGCGACGCCGCGCATGCCAGATTGAAAATACGGTCGACCGGCTCACCAAGCTCCAGCGGAGTGCAGATATCCTGCTCGATCAGCCGAAACCGCGATTGGCCGATAAGGGTCGTGATGTTTTCCATACGCCCGGTGAGGAAGTTATCGACACAGATCACGCGATGGCCGTCGTCAAACAGGGCCTCACATAGGTGCGAACCGAGGAAACCGGCACCGCCGGCGACGACCACCGTCCGTGTCTGTTGAGCCTTTCTTGAACGCCGCATCTCCATGTTCTCCCGTATGCCTCATGCTGCACTTTCGACGTCCAGATCGAGCAACGGACGTATCGGTCCGGGCTGCACGAGCACGGAAGCGAACTCACGCGCCCGGGCGTCTCCGGTGTGTCGGTCCAGGACCAGCGCATAAGCCTGCCTGGCCATATTGAGCCTGGCGCGGTCCGACTGTCCCAAAAGGATTCCTGTCACATCGTCCGCGCTCGCGGCCGTCTGGATTGCCGAAGCTGGAAAGAAGCTGTCGAGGCCGGGCCAGCGGTCGCTGATGATCGGCGTTCCGCACGCCGCGGCTTCGAAAAGCCGCACGCTGGGTGACCATCCAGCTGCGACCATTGAAGCGCGCGTCAGGTTCAGCGTGTAACGCTGCCTGCTATAAAAGGCGGCATGGTCGGCGGGCGGCAGGTGTTCGATCCGCTCGACGTTGGAAGGCCAGGCGATCTCCGAGGGGTATTGCGAACCGGCAACCGCGAACCGTCGCTCCGGCAGCCTGCGCGCCGGCTCGACCAGCAGCGTTTCCAACATCGGCTGCCGGTCCGCGCTGTATGTGCCGAGATAGCCCAGATCCCATTCGATCTTGCCTCCGGTCCGATGATGTCGCTCGGGATCAACGGAGCAGTAGAGGGGCTCCGCCCGGCGCGCGCCGAATTCGAGCTTCAGGCGTTCGAGGGTCGGTCCCCCAGTGAAGGAAAAATAGATATCGAAATAGGGGATCT
Source organism: Mesorhizobium sp. WSM4884 (assembly GCF_029625675.1). Taxonomy (NCBI): domain Bacteria; kingdom Pseudomonadati; phylum Pseudomonadota; class Alphaproteobacteria; order Hyphomicrobiales; family Phyllobacteriaceae; genus Mesorhizobium; species Mesorhizobium sp. WSM4884. The sequence continues at coordinate 210,879 of NZ_JARTVO010000008.1, read as the reverse complement.
GCCGGCGCGCGAGATAGTCGCAGTTGTCTTCGGCGACTCTTGCCAGCGTCACCGGCGTGTCGACGTCGTAGAAGCATAATTGCCCGGTGCACAACGACGCGAGGTCGTCGATGATCGCTCTGCCTTCCGGCACGAACGAACCGACGACCACGACATCGGCACGTTGAAGCTCTCGCTGATGGTTCCGGCGGAGTTCGTCCACCGTGTCGTAATAGCGTAAGTCACAGAAATCGGGGTCGCGCAGATCGCGGTGGTGCTCATACCAGGGCACGTCGCGTTCGAGAAACGTGACGCGATGGCCGAGCGTGTTGAGCGCGCGCAGCAGCCCCCGAAACGTCGTCGCATGGCCGTTGCCCCAGGAAGACGACAGCGAAAGACCCAGGAAAACGATGTCGAGAGCCTTGGTCATTCCGCGGCCTCCACGGCCCGGCGCTCGAAATGCGCCTTGAAGATGGAGTCAACCAGCTCAGCCCTCAATGTGTAGGTGTGTTCGGCGAGAACGCGACGGAGCGCCGCCGCGCCGATCGCCTTCGCTTGCTGTGCCGTGAGCGTGTGCATAATTGCGGCCACATCGGCGCCATCCCGCGCGACCAGGATTTCCTCGCCAGGCGTAAGGAACAGCTCGATACCGGCCCATGCATCCGTAATGAGGCATGCACCGGCGCCGGCCGCCTCGAACACCCGCGTTGCCGGCGAAAAGCCGTTGCTGGCCATGCTGTCGCGGCTGATGTTCAGCACCGCCTTCGGCGTGACATTGAAGGCGTTGTGGTCTCGCGTGCCGACATGGCCGAGCCAGGAGACATTCGCCGGCATCGGCTTGTCGCCCCAGCCTGATCCGCCGAGCAGGAACTTCTGGTCCTCCAGCGCGCGGGCGGGCTGGAGAAAGAAGTCTTCCACGCGCGCCTCGCGATCCGGCAGGCGATTGCCGAGAAAAGCGAGATCGCAGGCGAAACGGGGATCCGGAGCGATCGGGAAATGCGTCTCAGGATCGAGCGCGTTGTAGATTGGCAAACATTCAGCGACACCGAGCGCCCTATAGTCCCACACGACGGGATCTCCGCCGCCATAGGTCAGCACGAGGGCGATCCTTTTGAGCTCCTCGTGGAGAGGATGGCCGCCATCGTTCCGCAATTCGCTGAGCGTCGCAGGGGCGTCGACGTCCCAGAACACCGTCAGCGCGTCATTGCGAGCGTGGTCGAGCACGGCGCGCAACAGCGCTTCGTCTTCAAAACCGACACCACTTGCCTTGACGACGATATCGGCCTGCGCGGCACAGGAAGCGACCTGCATCAGCGCATCCGGCGTCGCCTCGTAGACAACGACGTTGCACCAGTCGGGAACCTCGATGTCGCGGTGCTTCTGCCGGTCAAAGGCGTCTGGTTCGTAGAAGACGATGTCGTAGCCTCGCCGGGAAAGTGCCTTCAGCAGGCCGCGATAATAGGTAGCTGCACCGTTCCAGTAGGATGATAACAGGCTGGACCCATAAAAGGCGATCTTCATGCGGCAGCCTCCTTTGCTGTCGTGCTGTCGACCGCAGAGCGATTGCCGCACGCGGCGAGTATGTCGAACAATTCGTCCACGCGGCGCCGGCACGTGTGCCGCGCGAGAACGGTTTCCAGCCCGGCTGTGGCCAGCGTCTTCGCAAGTCCGGCATCATGCAGCACATCGCGCAGGCGTTGCCGCATCTCGGCGCCGTCGCGGGCAAAGAGGAAATCCTGGCCGGGACGGAACAGCCCTTCGATGTCCGGCCACGGCGCCGAGATCAAAGGAATGCCGCAAGCCAACGCCTCGAACATGCGGATCGTCGGGATTCCGGCCAGTTGTTCCCGATATGGTCGGCGCGGAATGTGCACCGTGACGCGATGCTGCGCGAATGCCTTCGGAACGTCGGCATTGGCGAGCCAACCCTGATATTTGAGCCCAGCGCCGGCTAGTGCTGCCCGTGCTTGCGCTGGGTAGCGTACGCCGTGCACGGTTCCCGACAGGCCAAGCTCACGTGCCGGCTCGACGAGGAACTCCTGGATTTCGGCGCTGCGTTCGTCGTCGCCCCAGTTGCCGACCCACACCAGATCCAAGGCGGGATCGACGCCGGGGGACGGCTTGAATAACCGTTCGTCCGCTGCTTCATGCCAAGTGAAAACCCGTTTGCCCCAGCCGGCGCGAAGATAACTCTCCCGCAATGCCTCGCCGAACACCAAGACGCCGTCATAATGCTCGAGCTTCAGTGCCGAGATCCACTGCGTGGCCGATACGGCGCGATGATGCGTGTCGTGGAACAGCAGTGTGAAGTTGCCGCCGTTGAGCCTGGCCCGCCCGATACGGGCGACAAGGTCTGAATCGGTCCATTCATGGACGATCACCACATCCGCGTCCCCGATCCAGGCCTCGTGGTCGAAGGAGGCATCGTAGGTCACCGGTACCAGCTCGGGAAAATCCTTCCGGAAGCGTTCGACTGCGAAGCGGCCTTTCTCGGCCAGCAGGTTCGAACGGCTCCATCCGTCTGCGGGCTCGAGCGCGAATGCATGATGTCCGCTCGCGATAAGTTCGCGCATGATGCCGCGCTGGAAATGCGCATTGCCATGATTCCAGTCGGAAACGACGGAATGGGTGTAGAGCACGAACCGCATGTTCAGTGTCCCACGACGGCCATCGCCGCCCGAGCGTAGATTTCGCGCATCGCCGTTGCCTGAGCCTGCGGCGAAAATTGGCGCGCGCGCCGAGCGGCGCGCCGGCCGAATTGGTGCCGCAGGTCCGCGTCGCGGGCGAGTTGGGAGATGCGTTGGGCAAGTGCGTGAGGATCGTGCATGTCGAAGAACATGGCCGCGCCATCCCAGATCTCGCGATAGGTCGCAATGTCGGCGAGCACCAATGGCGCGCCCGAGAGGGCAGCTTCTAAAGCGGCAAGGCCGAAAGGCTCGTAGATAGATGGCGAAACGAAAATGCCGGCCCGCGCCATCAGCCGCCGCACCTCGGCATGGCCGACCGGGCCAAGCGTAACGCAATGATCGAGACAAGCCCTCTGTCCGTCCGCCCTGTCGAGCGGGCCAGCAGCGTAGACCGGCCATTCGGCGATCGCGGCGGCGGCATCGAGCACCTTCGCGTTCTTGCCCTCGTCCCACCAGCGGGCGGCGGCGAGGGCAAACGCATCGCGGTGTGACCCCACTGGGCCGGGCTGGGCGCTGTTGTGGACGATGCTCAGGCGCGCGATCGGTCCATAGCAGGTCTCCAGCATGGCGGCGTGGCTTCGGCTTGGCGAAACGACTGCACCGACACGGTCGAATCCGGCTCTGTTGCGATCCTCCTGCCAGGCCCACTCGGCCGCCACGGCTTGGCCGCGCACTGCCTGCAGCCACGTCACGACACAGGAATGCGAGACGACCACGACAGGGCAGGGCAGATCGATCCTGGCCGCTTGCGCCGGTGCATTGAGATGAACGAGGTCGGCGGCGAAGGCTGTTGCAAGGGCCTGCAGTTCGTCGGGAAACCGGTCGAGAGCGCCCTCGTCGAACGTCATCCAGTCCGGGGGGGTTTCAAGCCACGCGAGCGTGGCGAAGGACTGCACTTCCCGAACCTGTTCCACCGACGGATGGGGCCCGAGGCCGGCCAGCATGAGGCAGTCGCCGCCAGCAGCAAGCTCGCGTGCCAGATCGAGCGAATAGCGCCAGACCCCGCCGACGGCGTCGGTGGTCATCAGGATGCGCCTTGGGCGATGGGTCAATGACTGCAGCATGAGGATTCCAACTCGGCGAGCGCACGCGGACGCTGATCTTGGATGTCGCTGAATGTCCGGAACGAGGCGAGGTAGTGCTCATGCGCACGCTCCCAGGCGAAATCGTCGGGCTCGCCCCATAGTTCGCGATAGCTTGGTGAGCTTGGATAGGGATAAAGCGGCACCGGCTCGTTGGCCCAAACGCCGTTGTCGATGAGATGCTTGCGCCAATAGTCCACCAGCGCCGGATCGTCCTCGACCACGCCGATGAGATTGGCCTGGACGAAGGGAACGTGACGACGGGCGTTCACCAGCAGCGCGGCCAGTTCCTCGGTGCCCAGCCGACACCGCTTCGCCAGCATCTCGCGGCCTTCGACGGTCAGGCTTTCGAGGCCGGCTTCGATCGAGACGCAGCCAGCCTCGCCCAACAGTTCCAGCAGCTCCGGTTTCCAGAGATCGATGCGCGTCTGAACACCGAATTGGACGTCTCGGTCGATTAACGCCTCTAGCAGCGCCTTCTGTGGCAGGAAGATCTCGTCGATGAAATAGACGTAGCCGACGCCCTGCGCGATCAGGCCGTCGATCTCGGCGACGACGGCGTCATGGTTCCTGCGTCGATAGGTGTCGCGAAAATCGATCTTGGCGCAGAAGCTGCAATTGTACGGACAGCCGCGGGACGCCTCGACTTCCGCGCCGGCACCTTTCTGATTTGCGTCGAAGCGATGATGATGATGCGCGTGGGCGGCGATCCAGTCGGACGGCCAACGCAGCGCTGGGTGGTCCACAAAGCGGCTGACGCCCACGTCGCCATTGCTGGCCAGCACGCCCGCCTCGAGGCGGCAGGTGTGGGAAACGGTGCTCCAGTCGTTCCGCCCGGCAAGCTCCGTCACCACCTCCTCGCATTCACCGCGCACGACCAGGTCGACGTTGAGCTTGCGCAGGGTGGGGGCTGGCGTTGCCGAGCCGTGCGGGCCAACGGCTACGGTGCGGCCGCCGCGCCCGGCAAGATTCCTCAGAAAATCAGCAGGCACCCGCAGCTCCGGTGGCGCGCAGCGCCAGAACAGGTAAGTCGGCGCGGTCGTCACCACAGTCATATCGGGCCCGAACGCCGCCACGCGCTCGGCAAGGGCTGCGTTCTCAAGATCCTGCAATTGTCCGTCCAACATCAGGACTTCATGCTGGTTGGCGTCGAGCAGGGCTTTGCAGTATCCGAGCTCCAACGGCAGATGCGGCTGGCGGCAGCCGAAGTAGATGCTGTGCTCATACGTCCAGTGCGGGTTTACCAGCGCGACTTTCATGCGACATACCTCGCGGTTTCCGAGCGTGACTGGAGACGGTGCCGCAGCAGCCAGCTGGCCAATTCGCAGACACCTTCACGCCATGTCACATGTGCCCGCCAGCCGAGAGCGGCCTCTATCTTGCGGGTATTGGCGACGAAGAAGGGCTGATCGCCGGTGCGTTCAAGGTCGTGGCGAAGCACGACGTCGCGGCCGGTCACGGTGGCGATCTCCGACAGCAGCGCACGCAGGCTGACGGCGTTGTGCGGTCCACCACCGAGGTTGAACGCCTGGCCCTTGAGATCTTCGATCCTGGCCAGCACGCCGCGATAAGCGGCAACGGCATCGGATACATGCAGGATGTCGCGCACCTGCTTGCCGTCCCCGTAGATGGTGATGGGCCGGCCGCTGAGCGCGCTCAGCAGGAAATGCGCGACCCAGCCCTGGTCCTCGGTGCCGAACTGACGAGGTCCGTATATGCAACTCATGCGCAGGACCGCCGTCGGCAGGCCGTAGGATTTCGCATAATCGAGGACATACTGATCCGCCGCGCCCTTTGAGCAGCCGTACGGCGTGCAGAAGTCGAGCCCGATCGTCTCGTCCACACCATTGGCGCGGATGGCGTCATCGGCGGGCTCGTAACGATCGTTCACCTCCCGCACCGCGACTTGAGGTAAGCTGCCATAGACCTTGTTTGTGCTGGCGAAGACCACCGGTGTGCTAGCCTGGCGAGCAGCTTCGAGCACGTTGAATGTGCCTTTCAGATTGATGTCGAGGTCTTCCGCGGGATCGAGCAGGCTCGTGGTTACGGCGGTCTGCGCGGCCAGATGGAAGATCGCCCTGGCCGGCGCCAGGGTCGAAGCCAGCGTGCTCCGATCGCGTATATCAACGGTTTGCATGCTGAGATGGCTGCCATGCCTGCGCTGCAGCCATTCGAGGTTCTGTTCAACGCCGGGGCGGCTGAAATTGTCGATGACCAGGACCGGCTCGCCGTCCGACAGCAGGCTGTCAGCCAGATTTGAGCCTATGAAGCCGCTGCCGCCGATAACGGCCACCGGGGCCTTGTCGCGATGCGGTTGGCTCATGATACCAGTCCCCGCTTTTCGAGCTCGCGCTTCATGTCGGCGCCACGGTCGACGGCAACGCTGTTGCGTACCCAGGCTGCGAATTCACCGAGCGAATTCTCCAGCATGTGGTTTGGCTCGAAACCGAGCAGTTCGCGCGCCTTGCCGATATCCGCGAAGCAGTTGCGAATATCGCCGGAGCGGGCTTTTCCAAGAATCTCGGGCGGCCGCTTCGGAATGCCCATCGCCTCGGCAAGCAGGCGGGCGACCTCGTTGATGGTATAGGAGCGTCCGCTGCCGATATTGATGGCGTGGCCGGCAGCCTGTCGCTGCTCCAGCGCCAGCCGGAATGCCCGCGCGACGTCACGCACGTGGACGAAATCGCGTTTTTGCTTGCCATCCTCGAACACCATCGGCCGCTTGCCGTTGGCGAGCCGCGCGGCGAAGTTGGCGAGCACGCCGGTGTAGGGATTGGCGAGCGCCTGTCCGGCGCCGAAGACGTTGAACAGGCGCAAGGCCACGGCATCCGTATCGTAGGCCTGGCCGAAGACCAGCACGGCGCGCTCCTGCGCATATTTGGTCAGCGCGTAGATCGAGGCGAGATCGGGCCGCTTCGCCTCGTCGGTGGGGATCGGCGACAGCGTTTCGCCCGTCGGCGACAGCAGGTCCCATTGACCGGTCTTGACGTCGAGCGGCCTGCGACGGGCATCATCGATGCGCTGGCCGTCTGGCGTCTCGTACAGCCCCTCGCCGTAGATACTCATCGACGACGCGACGACGACACGTTCGACCGGGTTTTTGATCAACTCCTCAAGCAGGGTAGCGGTGCCGAGATCGTTGCTGCCGACATAACGGACGATCTCGTACATGGATTGGCCGACGCCGACCTCGGCGGCCAGGTGGATGACGGCATCAGCATCGGAAACCGCTTCGGTAATCGCGTCTCGATCGCGCACGTCACCCTTTATCAACTCGGCGCCGGGCGGGATGTTGATTGCATCACTGCCATGCACCTGGTCCAGCAGTGCGTCCAGAAGGCGCACCTCGTAGCCGTGTTCGATAAGCTCATGGGCGACATGTCGGCCGATAAAGCCACAGCCCCCTGTAACCAACACTCGTTTCACGAGAACTCCTTGCGGATCTGGCGTTGGGCTACCGAACTGCGGGACCAAAGGTTTGTTCCCTCCTTCGACCAAGTTTCCCGCAAACGCCGGAGGTCCGCCGAGCCGGCGCCCCCTTTGGAACATTGCCATCGGCGCGCTGTTAGGACCGCATCGTTCCGCAGCGAGAAAGGGAAAGCCATGTCCGAAGCGAAGACGACGACCAATCACGAAGAGATACGCAGATGGGTTGAAGAAAGGGACGGCCAACCCGCCGTGGTTCGTACGAAAAGCGAGGGCGGCATCTTGCGCATCGACTTCGGCGAACCCGAGGAAGCGCTCGAACCGATCGAGTGGGATGAGTTCTTCCGGATATTCGATGAGAACGACCTCGCCTTTCTGCATCAGGACGAAGCTGGCGGCGGAGGAAAGAGCCGTTTCAATAAATTCGTCGAGCGCAGCCGGAGCTCTTGACCTCGCATTGGCGGCTACAGTGCATCAAGCGGGATCGACCTTGGTCGACTTCGATCCAGCCGCGTGTCTCCCAAACGGGTGCGGATATTTTCTTCGAAAACTGAGATGTACGCGCAGACGCGGCCGCTGCAGGACGGAACCGTTTTCCGGATCCGGCCGTTCCGGCGTTAACGCGGAGTCACATCTATGGTACCTTTTCGGATCTGGACAAGAAACTCACCGAAAACATCTACGACCATGGGAGTCGCTTGACCGACCGGAGCGCTGATCTGCCACGGCGGGTCAAAGAGACGGTCGATCTCCTCATGCCGTTTGTGCAGCCCCAGCGGGCCGTTGTTCCGAGCGCCTGACGCCAGGATCGAAATTTCTATCCTTTGTCGCCGTGCAACTCCCGGTCCTTTGTTTCGCGCAACAGCCGGACGATCGCGTCGACCGGAGAAGGGTCGACCGTCGGGTGGATTTTCCGCCGCCACAGATGGCGAAGGAGCTTTTTCAACGTTGGCATCGAAAATCACCTCCTGAGCTATCGATATTGCATGGAAGATGGATGTCTCAGAGTTGGGGCGCGACGTCCTTTGACGAGCCGCCGGCATAGTCGTCATCTGAGCAGTGCAGCGAGCAGGAACGCGGCAGCCGCCAGGATCACGAGCGCTGCAATCACCAGCACAGGTCCCTTCCTGCCAGGCTGAAGGCCGGACGCATTCTCCGGACGCCGCATCGCGTTGGCGAAGCTCGCCTGGTTGGTGAATTTCGGTTCATGCCGCGTAGCGGGGCCGTCCGGATTGGAGGCGTCGCCGGCCTCGGCATCCGTTTCCTGCGGGGCGGCTGCAGGATCGAACCCGGGCGTCTTGTCTTCAGTCATGCCAGCCTGGATTTGGCCTCGATCCTCCGCGGGTGTTCGCTTGCTAATCATCGGAAGCTCCTTCCCAACCAAACATCTGTGCGGCCTTGCTGTTCCAACAGCGGTCTGAAGTCGAAGGACAGTGCTGTCGCGCAGGGGCTCGCCTTCGACCCGGCTGCCAGTTCGTGGGCGGCGGGCCCGAGCGTCGCCGGAACCTTTTGATTGGGCCTGCTTTAACCTTCGGTCATGTGAAGATGGCGAGGCCCGGCGATGCAGGTTCTCGGAACCGAAATAAATGCCGAAGCGGAAGGTGTGGTGGTCGAATTTCTCGGCGAGGGCGGGGAAAAAATTGCGGTCACAATGGCCGTACTCCAACCGCGCCCAACGCTTGATGAAGCCGCGCCTATCGCCCGAGCCAGAGACATGATGGTCCAGTGCTCCGTGTTCGACAACACCGAGGACCGATCGCGAGAAAACAGCAGCAACCGCGACCTCGGCGGGCCTGTCTTGCCGGCCAGGACCGAGTGTGTATTCAGACTCGAATATCGCGACAACGACAGCGTGCGGCAGCTCCAGGGTGTGGAACTGGCGAGCCTCGAGGCCGCGCATGGCGAGACGCCGCGCCCGGCAACCGATCTGCTCGACGACGCTACCGAAGGCGGCCAAGAGGGCTGGGCCGTCCGGATCCGGGACGGAAGCGGCGAGACGGTATCATCGATCGACTTCAATGCGGCAAGGCGTGAAAAAGCGGCGGCGGAATGAGGACCGGGCTGCGTAGCTGAAGAAAGGATAATGGATGCTTCCCTTCCTTTCGCTGAACGTGATGGCGGCTGCCAGAGGCGACGGGCTGCATCCAAAGCTTGCCCGCCTGCTCAGGACAGGGCTGGATTCAGCTGCGTCTGGAGTGGTTGTGCTTCGTCAAGCTTGCGACGGCGCCCCGATCCAGGCCGGCCCTAATCCGGTAGGCACAGCCGATGGAGCGCCGCAACAGGGCGTAGTCCGGTTCCCCGCCCGGCAAAGCCTCGACGCCCGGCACCGGAAGAGCCAATAACCTCCAGTTCCGCTGGAAGTTATTGGCTTCAGCGTCCGAAAGTGATCCCCTTCGTAACAGGGTGACGTTCAGTTTGATGCTGTGCAGGCGCCGTTGCTTGGCGTCTGTCGAAGATCCGTGGGCAACTTTGATCAGCCCGAGTCCCCTGTTGCCTTGGACCTACGGCCTGTTGATAACATCCGAAGCGTGCGCGATTGACGCTGGGCGAGACTTCCACGTGAGGTCGGTACGCGCGCACCTCAACCTAGCCGGCGCGTACCTCTCTCTTCTGCACAAGCGCGCAGCATAAATTGTGAAATCTCGGGAACATTGCAGAAGAGTGTCAGTTCGTGTCGATGCAGGCATTTGCTGCACGGTAGCTGCGGGAGATCGGTGCAACACCGATCCGGCCACGCCGCGATCCCTTCGGGCGGCGCGGACTATTACCGCAGCGAGATGAACAGGAGCCGATCATGAAGCACCAGACGCTCGACGAATTACACTCTGTCGCGGGTATCAGTCCTTTCGCGCCAGCACTGCTCATGACAAGAGCACAGCGGTTGGAGCGGTGGGCGGAACTGCTTGAGCAGAATCCCTTACGCTGTCTCGCAGCGCTTGTCGGTACGGAACACCTTTATCCAGGAGTCCGGGCCGAAGCGCGGGCGGCCGGATCCCCGCTTACGGTCGCATTTGAGGACCCGCTGCTGCGCGCCTCCGGCCTACAATCGGACACTTACGGCGAAGCGAAGAGCTTTTTCCAACTTTCGGATTGGGAATTGCATGAAATCGTTTGCAGCTGCCATGCCGGCGCCACCATGCAAGCCAGTTGGGCTGCCGGGCGCGTCCGCCGGATCGCCGTCGGCAACCGGATCGTCGCTTGGCTAAGAAGCCGCTTCGTGCGTTGACTGTCCCACGCTATCGGTAGGCGATTGCCACCGCCGTCGCCAGGCGATGCTTCGACCTTAATGCCGCGAACATGATCCCGGCAGCGGACGGCCTTCAATTGTGCCGCAAGCCCGATAAGAACCGTTCCGGTTCCGATTGCCGATCGACCTGGCCATCGTGGGTTCGACTGGCATCCGAAGCAGTCCGGCGCGCGGAGGCTTTGTGCGAGCTCGCAGCCTTAGACCATTATCCAGCGTACAAGACAGGCACGCAATGACGCCAGCATGAGCCTCATGGAAAAAAATCGAATGCGTCAGAGACGGACCGCAGCTCAATGCTGAACGATCCTATGGTGCTGATTCTGATGTATTTCGTACTGCCTGTCTGGCTGATTGCAGGATTTGCCGATTGGCTCTGCCATCGCGCGACGCATATCGAATCGACGACTGGCGCGAAGGAATCGCTGATCCATCTGCTGATGTTCGCCGAAGTCGGCATTCCTTTACTCGCGGCGATGTTTCTGGAGGTCAACTCCTTGATAATCGCCATGATGATTATCCTTTTCCTCGTCCATGAAGCGACCGCCATATGGGATGTGCGTTACGCCACCACCGCGCGCACGGTAAGCCCGATCGAACAGCACGTGCATAGTTTCCTCGAGATGATCCCGCTGATGGGGCTGGTCAGCGTGGTTTCCTTGCACTGGGGCCAGTTCCTGGCGCTGTTCGGATTTGGGCCTGAGAAGGCTCGAATTGGCCTCGCCTGGAAGGAGCAGCAACTGCCCGTGGCATACATTGCAACGGTGATGACCGTGATTCTGCTGTTCGAACTGCTTCCTTATGCGGAGGAGTTTTTTAGGGGCCTGCGAGCCAACTCCGGGCGACTGGTTCCTCCCAAGGCTAGGCGAAAACAAAGCAGGTGAGACTGCCACGCGCTGAGGGGCCGCGGGTCGTTGAGGCCTGCGTCAGCCGTTCTGGTTGATCGCGTGGGGCGAAGGCTGCTGGCCGGGCGAGTGCCTGGAGTCTCGACCCATCCAAGCCCAGACGGAGATCAGTACAAGCACGATCGCTACGGCTGCAACCCATGCAACGGTCCGCAACATCGCAGGTCCCTCCTTTTGGGGTTCCTAGCTATCCGACTTGTTTGGGTCCGAGGCTGTGCCGACTGTCGGGTCGGGTACGACAGGACCTCGCTCGGCTTCCGAGCCTTCAGATTCGATCTCCTGAACCGCCTGATCCCAATGCTCCTGTTGCCTTCCTTGCGGCCGCCCCTCGCGCTCCCAGATTTCGTGGGCCCGACGTCTGATGCGTTCTTCCCTGTCCATGGCTGCTTGCTCCACGCGCCTGACCCGACGCTTACTGGGGCCTAATTGAGAAGCCACGCGTTTGTTCCATCGGATATGACTGGGTACAGATTGCCCCGCCGAGGAACGCTCTTGCGATGATCTTGTTATCCTTCCGATCACCCGGAGGAAGCCATGAGCAAGGAAGAGAATCGCCGCGAAACCGGTGCCAGGAAGTACCCGCCTAACTCCGATCCAGACCCTTCAGACCAGTTTTCGCAGGCCGCGGCCAACAACGAAAAGCCACAGGATCGATTTGGGCTCACCCGCAAGCAGGGCGAGGTGGAAGACAAGACCTTGCAGTCCGAAAGCCGAAATCCTCAGGGGAGGGCTATACCCAGTCCGGGGACCCAAAAGAGTTCCGGAGCCGGCCCATCGGTCGCCGAGCATTCGAGGGATGCAAAAGCGCCCAAGGGCGGCCAGCAGGGCGCTTATGTGAAAAAGTCGTAGTGCTCGCCTGTCGCATCACCTATTCGTCCGCACCTTTTTCCGCGGGTTGATTGCGCCAGTATCGGTGGTGTCGTTCTCGACGTCGCCTTCTGAAGGTGCCCTTGGACGTTCCGATGCCGGGATCGCTGCCGATATCGGCGTCGCTGGGTTTTTTCGATTTCGGGTGTTGGTTTTTGATCATGGCCATTCCTCGCTGCATATACTTGACGAACCGGGAGATGCGCGGAAGTTCCGGCTCGCTGCTTGTGGCGAATGAATGGGCTCGGGTGCGTAGAGCCGAAGGGGTAGGTTTCCGGTATGCCACTCGTCGCGTGCTGCGGCCCGAGCGGCGTTACGGCGGTGGTTTCATCAAACCAGGCGAAGGTATCGAATTGTCGCGCCCGCGAGACGTGGGCATAGTGGCTGTGCACTTCGGTTTTCCGGCCGATAGATCACGCCGATGAAGCGTTCGAGCTGACGCTCGGTGAGCCGAATGCCGCGACGTCAACGCTCCGCCGCCATCATCGTCTTTGCCGGCTCCCGCGCGATATTGTCCTCGATCCGTTCGTGCCCCGGGGTCTCTGGCAGCGCCTTGCGGAAATTCTTGGCGTAATCGGGCGGCATCTTCGGCGGCATCATCGGCTCGTAGGCGTCGACGAGCGCCTGGATGACGACGGGTCCATCGGCGGCGAAGGCTTGGTCGAGAACGCGCTCTACCTCGTCGGCCCGCTCGATGCTGAAACCTTTGCCGCCCATCGCCTCGGCGGCTTTGGCAAAATCGATCGGCTGCAATTCGCAGCCGAATTGCGGATTGCCGAGGAACATCATCTGCTCCCAGGCAATCTGGTTCAGCATGTTGTTCTTGATGACCAGCAGCTTCAGCGGAATGCCATAGCGCACGGCTGTCGAGAACTCACCGAGCTGCATGGCAAACCCGCCGTCCCCCACTATTGCGGCGATCGGCCGGCCTGGAAATGCAATGCCGGCGGCGATCGCGTAGCTCAGGCCGCAGGCCATGGAGGCCAGCGCCCCGGAGACGCCGAACGCCTGGCCGTCGCGGAGGTCGATGTGGCGTGCGGCAAGTTCCGTATTCTGACCGGAATCGGCAGCCAATATCGTGTTGTCGGCCAGTCGTTCACCGAATGCGCGAGCGACCAGTTGCGGTTTGAGCGGATGGTCTTCGCCGTCCTCCGATTGGCGCATCATTTCTCGCCACTCCTGCATGGCCGTTCGCGCCGCAGCAAGGAAGGCACCGTCAGCTTTTGGCTCGAGCTTCCGGTTAAGCGCTTGAAGCGTTTCCGCTGCATCGCCAACCAGGCCGGCCTCGACGGGGAACCGCAAACCGATGCGCTGCGCGTCGCAGTCTATTTGAACGCCGCGCGCCTGCCCCGGCTTCGGATAATATTCGATGTAGGGAAAGGTCGAGCCGACGATGAGAACGGCGTCGCAGGTCTCCATCGCCTCCTGCGACGGCAAGGTCCCCAGGATGCCGATGCCGCCGGTGGTGTAGGGATGGTCGTCTGGGAGAACGGCTTTGCCTAGGAGCGCCTTGATGACCGGCGCCTGCAGCAGTCCTGCGGTTTCCTCGAGCTCTGCCGCGGCGCCCATCACGCCGCGACCTGCAAGAATGGCCACTCGCTTGGCTCCATTCAGGATGGCTGCTGCCTTGTCCAATTCCTCGTCGTCGGCGACGCAATGGGGAACGAACATGTCTTGTGGCGTATGCGCCGGACGGTTGCGCTTCGAACGCTTCGCCGCGTCGGAAGGCTGCTCCTGGATGTCGCTGGCGATCGAAAGATGAGCGACGCCGTTGCGAGCGAGCGCGGTCCGGCAGGCAAGACTTGCCACATTCTCCATGTGCGCCGCATCCGACACTTGCACGTTGTAAACGGCGACGTCGTTGAAGACACGAGTCAAGTCGACATCCTGCTGCGTGAATGTCTCGATTAGATCGTGGAACTGCATCCCGGTAATTGCGAGCACCGGAGCCTGATCGAGCTTGGCGTCATAGAGCCCGGTCAGAAGGTGGGCACCGCCGGGTCCGGACGTGGCAAGGCATACGCCAAGCTTTCCGGTCCATTTGGCGTAGGCGCAGGCCATGAATGCGGCGGATTCCTCATGGCGCACCTGGATAAATGAAATTCTGTCCTGCTTCTTCCGCAGCGCCTCCATGATGCCGTTGATGCCGTCGCCGGGCAGGCCGAATACGACCCCGACGTTCCAGTCAATCAGAGTATCGACGAGAATTTCCGCTGCATTTGGCATGGCAAGGCTCCGCTGAATGCCCCCGAACCAGCAGGTCGGCAGTTGGTTCCTTGGCAGTGCAACGCTGCGGTCGGCGTCTGGAACAATCCTGTCCGCACAGGGTTGGGGCTGCGCGGCAAAGCCGTATCGAATGGTAGTCCGAAGATTCGCGAGCATTCCATGAATAGGCTTTTCTTCTGCGACACACCGCTTCTGCGGATTGCCTATTTGACCGGTGGCCCAGAGGACGGTCCGCCCGTCCTGCTTCTTCATGGTTGGCCGGATGACGCAACCACCTTTGGCGATGTAGCACCAGTCCTTCAGGTCGCCGGGTTCCGCACATTCGCGCCCTGGCTGCGCGGATTCGGGCAAACCGTTTTCCGCTCCACTGAGACGATGCGCTCCGGCGAGATCGCCGCAATGGCGCAGGACGCACTCGATTTGGCTGATGCGCTGGGTATCGGGCTCTTCGCTGTCGTCGGTCACGATTGGGGCGCCCGCGTTGCTTATCTGCTGGCGTCGGTTTTTCCCGAGCGGATCACATGTTGCGCAGCGATGTCGCTGGGATGGCAGCCCGGTGCAACGGCGACGCCGCCGTTCGAGCAGGCAAAGGCATTCTGGTATCAGTGGTTCATGGCGACGAAGCGCGGAGAGGAAATCGTCCGTCAGAACGGTCGCGCATTCGCGCGGTTCCAGTGGGAGAGCTGGAGCCCTCCCGGATGGTTTGACGACGAGCTTTTCGACAAGGTGGCGATATCCTTCGAAAATCCTGACTGGGCCGAGGTGACGCTGCATTCCTACCGAGTCCGGTGGGGTGAGGCGGCGCCTGATCCGCGCTACGCAGAACTGGCCCGCAGGCAGATCGCCGCAAACACCATCTCGGTACCGGTGCTGACGCTCCATGGCGAGGACGATCATGTCGTGCTCGCCAAAAGTTCGGAAGGTAAGGAGCGCCATTTTATCGCCAGCTATGACCGTCGGCTTCTCCCTGGCGTCGGTCATTTCCCAACGCGTGAGGCACCAAGGCAGGTAGGCGAAATGCTAGAGGAGTTTTTGATTGCTTCGAGCCAATAATGCTCGAGAGAATAGGCGCCCGCCAAAGGTCCGAACCTCCGAATGGCCGTGACATCCGGGCTCATTTCGAGCCCCGCCCTGACCCATTGTTGCCTGCCGCAACAGGGCCTTAAAGGACCCCGGGAACGAGTGAGCCCGACACGGATTGAGTCTTACTCGCTGACGAGGAGAGCGGCAGGAATAGGGGTTCAAAGTTGGAAAGGATTCGCTATGAGCGAGCCACTGAAAACCACAAATCACGAGGTGATCCGGGCGTGGATTGAAGCCCGCAGAGGCAGACCTGCGGTCGCGCGGACTACAGGACAGGGCGCGGTGCTGGCTGTTGACTTCGGTGAGCGCGAAGACGATCTGGAACCCGTCGGATGGGAAGAGTTCTTCACCATTCTGGACGATAACGAGCTTGCCTTCCTTCATCAGGATATAACCCCGGAGGGTGTCCCCAGCCGGTTCAACAAATTCGTCGAGCGCGGATGACCGAGTGGCCAGGCGCTAAGGCGAACGCATACGCTCGCCTGACGCTCATTGATTGCCGGGCATTTTGCTGCTGCCTTGCGGGTTCTTCTTTATGCCGGCCGCCGGAGACGTATCCTGTGGCGCGTTACCATCTGATTCTGCTCGGGCCTGCGCTTCAGCGATGCCGTGGGCCTCGATGTGGATGAACGCCCCGTCACACGCCAGCAGGACCGCGACGGTCAGTATCAGGGCCGCAGCATTCGTTTCACGCCGATCCCTATTTGCTCTGCTGGCAGTAGTCGCCGGCAGCCGGGTCAAATCCTGTCCAGCCGTCTGCTTCGTATTCGAGCCGCCGTTCGGCGATGTCCACCGATCTGGATTCGTGAAGGATCGCTTGTGCCTGCGGAGCGAGGTCATCCTCGACGCGAGCGGTGACCAGCGTGCCGCCCCGGCGGACGCCTTCGGCATAGACATGGGCATCGTGTTCCGACACATCGGCATCATCCGTCAGGCTGCCTATGATGCCGCCGGCCGCTCCACCCACGACGGCGCCGGCGGCCGCGCCTGCGGCGGTCGCCGCCAGCCAACCAGCCGCGACAACTGGACCGACACCAGGTATTGCAATAGCGCCAAGTCCAGTGGCCAAGCCACCAGCGCCTCCCACGACTGCCCCGATGCCGGCTCCGCTGACCGCATCTTCGGCCGCAGGAGAATGCCGGCCATCGGCGTTGTTTGCGATGATGCTGAGATCGGATGTCGGCACGCCCATAGACTCCAACTCTCCCACGGCATCAGCGGCATCGTCATAATCGTCGAACAGCGCGGTGATCGTTTGCATCTTGGTAACTCCTGTGATGATTACTGCTGGCCGGCAAAGACGTTGCCCTGATAGTCGAGCGCGACGGAGATTGTCTTGCCACCCTTCTTCGCCTGACCGCGCCAGATACCCTGGCCGTCCTTGGCGAGCGACGAGATGTCGGTGTAGCCGGCGTCTTGGATGCGATTCTTTGCCTGGGATTCGGTGAAGCTGTTGGCGCCCGGAACAGGGGCAGGTGGCTTGGGTGTCGATGCCGACTTGACCGCCGGCATGGCTGCATTCGCTGCCGCGATTTTCTCGATCATGTCCTGATGCGTCTTCAGGGTCGGCAGAATTCCTGCCGCGAACGCCTTCAGGCTCGCATTGTCGCCGTCCCTAGCGTAGGATTGGAAGAGGTTCACGGCGTCGGCGTGCGCACTGCGCTGCATCTCGACATAAGGCTGATCAAACCCTGTCGTGGTGTTCTGCAGTTTTTCCAGGTCGCTTTGATGCGCGGCGTCGGGCTGAGCCGGCACCTGCAGCTTCTGTTCGCTGGCGATCTTCTTCAGCTTCTCGTTCGCCGCGCTGTGATCGGCAACCATTCTTTCGGCAAAAATTTTGACCTGCTGGTCCTTAGCCCTGTTCTGCGCAAGCTTGCTCGAATCAACCTCGAACAGCCCGCCGACGGCGGCCTTGTCGACAAAGGTCTGCGCGCTATCGGCGGCGACCGCCGGAAAAGCTAGCGACACCACGGCGAAGGCTAGCGATGCAAGAAGTATCCGCGCGTTCATGGTTCCAAGCTCCTTTGCTCGACGAGTTGGAGCCGAACAACCGTCTCACGGCTTTGTTCCAGTCGAAGCCGTTCGATTTTGAGAGAGCGGAACAGTCATTCGCAGCCTGCGTTGCACGAACAGGCAAGCGCCTGACTTGCCAATGCGGCGCCGAGGGTCGGCCCTCCACGCACTTGTTGCGACGCACCAATTCGGCGGCGCGGCCTCACCGCCACAGGGAACAAAGCGGCAACGCGTCATGGCCTCAGATATGCGAGACAACTGATGTACGAATGGTTGGCGGATAAGGCGACCTTGATCTCCGCTTTTGCCAGCATAGCCATGCTCGTGATCTGGTCCATCTATCTGCACATCTTCTGGCGAAGTCACCAGCGACGAAGAACGCCCAAGCTCTTGATCAACTGGGGTAAAGGGCGGGAGCTATCGGCGCGATGCTTCGTCACCAACATGAGCGAAGCGGAACGAGGTGCATGGCGGGACGTTACATCAGCACGATTCAGCAACCGAAGTATCGAGCCGAGCCTTAGTGCGCCAGCCTTGCGTCATCACATCGTACATGAACTCTCGTCGGAGATTCTGATGTCGGTTTCCGGCTTGAGCTATGGCCCTCTTGGCGATCGCTGCGCGCATCTCTGCGTCGACATGCAAAAATTATTTGCCGAGCCTTCGGAATGGGCGACGCCATGGATCACACGCGTCCTTCCCAGGATCGTGAACCTCGCCGAAAGAAAAGCCGAGCAGACTATCTTCACGCGCTTCGTCCCAGCAGAACGGCCAGGGAAGGGTGCTGGCACCTGGCGGCGTTATTATGAGCGCTGGGCATCGATGACGATCGTGAATGTCGGCCCGCAGATGATCGAGTTGCTGGCGCCGCTGCCATCGTTTTGTCCACCGGCGCAGGTGATCGACAAACACATCTATTCGCCTTGGCCGGAAGGCAAGCTGCAGGCCGTGCTTGCGGCACGCCAAATCGACACGCTGGTGGTCACCGGCGGGGAAACCGATGTCTGCGTCCTTGCGACGGTGCTTGGCGCGATCGACATGGGCTATCGCGTCGTGCTGGTCACCGATGCGCTTTGCAGTTCCTCCGACGCCACGCACGACGCGCTGATGACCGTCTACCACCAGCGCTTCGCGCAACAAGTCGAGACCGTCGAGATGAAGACGATTCTCTCGGCCTGGACCTGAAGCTATGCGACGATTCTCACTGGCACCGACTTCGCCGCCGGCACGTGCGCCTTGTGGGCCCGATGCCATAGCGGGATCAAAGGGTTGAGTTCGGGATAGTAGCCGGCGCAGTTGCCGCTTGGTATGGAGTAAGGGGTGACCCGCAGGCCTCTCACCCGCCGCTCGACGCCATCAGTGGCATGCGCCTCGAGAGCGACCTCCTGCCCCGCGCTGAGCCCCATCCGTCGGATGTCTTCCTCGTTCATCAGCAGGACCATTCGCGTTCCAATGATGCCGCGCAACCGGTCGCGATAACCATAGACGGTCGTGTTGAACTGGTCGTTCGACCGTACTGTGATCAGGGTCAGCACGTCCTCGCCCGACACATCGATGTCCGGGTCGGTCTCCAGCGTAGTGGGCAGCTTGAAATTCGCCTTCTTGTTCGGCGTCTGCCAGACGCGCTTCGACGCCTTGATGTCGCGATGGAATCCACCCGGCGTAAGGAAGCGTTTGTTGAAATCCTTGAAATGTGCCGGGAAGCAGCGCTCGATCTCGTCGCGGATGCGGGCATAGTCCGCGACCCAGACGTCCCATGGGACCGAGCTCTTGCCGGCGACAGTCGCCTTGGCGAGTTCCGCGACAATGCTCGGTTCGGACAGCAGGTGCTCGCTCGGTTTTAGCCGCGATCCGAAAGAGCCATGGATGCAGGCCGTCGAATCTTCGACAGAGACCCATTGTGGCCCGCTGGTCTGAATGTCCTTCTCCAGCCGCGACAGGCATGGCAGGAGATATGTGGTTTTCCCGGCGATCAGATGGCTGCGGTTGAGCTTGGTCGCGACCTCGACGTGCAGGTCGAGGTTCCGCCAGGCCTTCTCGACCAGTCCGGTTTCCGGCACGGCTCGCACGAAATTGCCGCCGAGCCCTATGAAACCGTGAACCCGCCCATCGATCACGCCCTCGCAGGTCTCGACCGTGTCGAGCCCCTTTTCTCGCGGCGGCTCGAAGCCGTAGAACTCCCGGAATTTGTCGAGCGGGACAAGCTCCGGCTTTTCGGAAATGCCGACCGTGCGCTGTCCCTGCACGTTGGAGTGTCCGCGCAACGGCGATATGCCGGCTCCGGGCTTGCCGACATTGCCGCGCAAGAGCAGGAGGTTGCATAGCATCTGCACGTTCTCTGTGCCGTGGCGATGCTGGGTGAGCCCCATGCCGTAATTGCCGATAACCGCATTGGCCCGGCTGTAAATTTCAGCGACATGTTCGAGATCGGCTCGCGAGATGCCGGAACGCCGCACGATGTCTTCCCAATCGGTGGCGCGCAGATAGGCTTCGAACTCGGCAAAGCCGGATGTGTGCTCCTCGATGAAGGCGGTATCGAGGACGCGTTTTCCGCCTCGCTCTCGGGCTGCGTCATCGAGCGCCACCACCGCCTTGGCGATACCAGTCATAGCCGCAATATCCCCGCCCGCCCGGATCTGGAAGAAGTCGCTCGACATTTCCGTCCCCGGGCCTGGCGACAGCATCTCGACCGGGTTCTGCGGGTTCTTGAATCTCACCAGGCCGCGCTCACGCAGAGGGTTGAAGGTGATCACCGGAACACCGCGCTGGCGAGCGTCCTCGATGGGGTGCAACAGGCGCGGCGCGGTGACGCCGGTATTGTGGCCAAAGAAGAACATCATGTCGGATTTGGCGAAGTCCTCCAATTGCACCGTACCTACAGGGGAGCCGATCGATTCCGGTAAGCCGACCGACGTCGACTCGTGACACATGTTCGACGAATCGGGCAGGTTCGAAGAACCGTAGATGCGGGCAAAGAGTTGATACATGAACGAGGCCTCGAGGGAGGCGCGTCCGGACGTGTAGAAGACCACGGACTTCGGGTCGAGGTGCCTGAGCTGAGCGCCAATGTCGCCGAATGCGTCCGGCCACGCCACCGGCTCGTATTTGTCGGTGGCGCGGTTATAGCGCATCGGCTCCGTCAGGCGTCCCTGTTTCTCCAGATCATGATCCGGCCAGTCCAGGAGTTCGGTCAGGGTATGTGCGGCAAAGAAGGATGGCTCGCAGCGTCTGCTGGTCTGCTCCCACATCGTTGCCTTGGCGCCGTTCTCGCAGAACTCGAAAGGCCGCGGCTCGGCCGGCTTTGCCCATGAGCACGAGACGCACATGTAGCCGTCCGCCTTATTCTGCTTGAGCAACGTGCTCCATATGTCGGACAGCAGCAGTCCCTGGTCCCGCGCGTTGCGGATCAGAGATTTGAGCGAGCCCCATCCGCCGGTCGGATGATTGTATTTCTTGATCTCGACGTGATCGGTGACAGCAGGTTCCATGTCGGTCGTCCATAAGGAGGAAGCACAAGGAAAACCGCAGCGGGGCTCAGTTGTTCCAGCTTGCCTCGTCGGTGATGTGCGTATTCCGGCCAGGAGCACGGTGCATGCCGTGCTCGACCAGCACTCGGTGAGAACGTGCCGGGCGTCTCGATCCACGCGCGGATCGTTGAACAGGTACTGTCTGGCCACTATCTGTCGCGGCCCGATTGGGCAAACGGGCTGGAAATCGCATCGATGGCGATGCTGAGCAGCCTTCTGGTGGTTCTCACGATTTTCGTAAGCCCCGCGATTGCGCTCGCCTGCGGCCTGGCGTTCACGGCCTGGCGCTCGTCGCATCATGGCTTGCCTTTTCGCTTGCAGGTAGCAACACGCCGCTCGACAGCATGCCGGCGTTCTTGCGAGCCGTGATGCAGTTCTCATCCTCGACCCATTTCGTAAGCTTCGCGCAGGCTATTCTTTATCGGGGTGCCGGCATTGACGTGGTCTGGCCGCAGTTTGCCGTCGTCGGGATCGTCGGTGGCGCATTCTTCGCCCTCTCCATCATGCGCTTCCGCAAGATCAGCGCCGCCATGATGTGAGCCGCCATCATTGATGCGCGTTTGGGGCGTTTGCCTCGGGAGCGCGGAGGCAGAAGCGTTGGATGCTAGCCAGGATGTCGTTGGCAGACTTGCTCCATCGGAACGGATCGGGTCGGCATTGGTGGCCTCGATGTAAGTTTGGATTGCCTTTTTCGAGCTTGGTGACCGAGCGGAACACGCCTCGTTTGAGGGCGCGTTCGGTCAACAGCGCGAAGAGGCGCTCGACCTGATTGATCCATGACGCCGATGTCGGAGTGAAATGAACGTGCCAGCGCGGGCGCTTATCAGCCGGGATGGAGGTCTTGTGGGCCCTAACCCGGAACTGAGACCTCGCCGTGTTGGTCCGAATTGGCAAGTTTCAGCGCTGCCACTAGCCCGAACAAGCGACGGACGAATCGACTTCAAGTCAAGAGGATTTCGCCTTGCGGGCCTTGTATTTGTCTGACATAATTTACCGTCTCCTAATGTTGCAGTGGGTAATTGGGGCACGGTGATGGCGAAGGAATCTTCGAGTGCCGCTTCTGCGGCAAATAAAGCGGACGCAAATTTGATCGGTAATGCAGAGGGAAACGGGCTGAACTTTATGGCCCCCCAAGCGCGCGAGGGCGGGCCCGGCGGTGACGCTCCAGGTGTCGACAAGATACGCGATCTGCTGTTCGGCAATCAGATGCAGGACTATGATCGCCGCTTCTCCAAACTTGAGGAACGGTTCCTGCAGCGGTTCAAGGATGTCGAATCCGAGGCCAAGCGCAATCTTGAGACCTACGAGACGAATGCCAAGAAGCAGGTTGACTCGCTGGCGACGCAGTTGCGGAACGAAAAAGATGCGCGAGCCGAGGCCGACAAGGAGATCGACCGCAATCTTCGCGATCAAAATCAAGCGCTTGAAAAGCAGGTGCGCGCTTTGTCTGATCAATTGAGCGAGCTCGAGCGCGAAATAGCGGATCGCATGAGCAGAAGCGACCATTTGCTGCGCGAGGAAATCAAGCAGAAGAATGAAAGCGCTCAAATGCTGATGGAGAAGATCTTTTCCGACCTCAGCAACGTCAAGACCGACCGAAATCTTTTGGCCGGCCTGTTTGTCGAGGTCGCGAAATGTCTCAATCAGGATCCGGTCGGCAGCAAGGGCAATTCGGAGCGTGGCTGGAAAGTGAGTTGATCGGAAGTTGACGTCGAGCGTCGAACCAATCAGCCTTCCTAAAAAAGCAGCTTCGAACGATACCGGGATTGATCGCGAGGCTTTGGCCCGCCTTTTGGTGGAAATTGCCAAAAACGTCGATCCGGACAACCATGCGCTTTACGAAGGCGTTCCAGCCGCCGATCATCGGCTGGAAAGGCTTCGCCAACTGCTCGTCGGCCACGAAATCTCGGAGCTTTCACGCGTTACGCACCTGCTCGACGAACCTGAGCAGCTTGCGGCTGCGGTGGGGAGCGTTCTCCCCACCGCAGCCGCAGGGGCATCTCTTGTGCAGCTCGGCGAGGCCCTTGCGCCAGCTGTCGAGAGAGCTGCGCAAAGGTCCATCCAGAAGAACCCCAGCGCGCTGACCGATATATTGTATCCGGTGTTTCTGCCGGCCATTCGCAAGTCGATCGGCGAAAAGATTGACCAGACCTTCCAGTCGCTGAATGAATCTTTAAGGCATATATTTACCTGGCATGGTCTCAAGTGGAGATTTGAGGCCTGGAGGACGGGAACAAGCTTCTCCGAAGTCGTTCTCAAGCATTCTCTCGTCTATCGCGTGGAGCATGTCTTTCTCATCAGCCGCAGCTCCGGGCTTTTGATCGCGCATGTAACAGCCGAAAACGCGACCAGCGAAGACCCACAACTGATTTCCTCGATGCTCAGCGCAATCCAGGATTTTGTGAAGGACTCGTTCAACGAGAAAGAAAACAGCGGCCTGGACACCATCCGGTTCGGAGAGCTTCGCCTCTGGTCGGAAGTCGGACCGTTTGCGACGTTGGTTGCTGTGATCAGGGGAAATCCGCCGGAGGAGCTGCACGAAATAATCCGCGACGTATTGCTTCGCATCCATGATCAGTCCTCGCAGGCTTTGGAGCGCTTTGACGGGGACACCTCGCAGTTGCCCGGCGTAGAGACCCAGTTGCAGACCTGCGTCGAGCTGCAGCATACGGATTCAAAAGAGGGATTCCCGTGGCTGGTGGTGACGGCAGCCCTGCTGATTCTGACTGCGGCAGGCGCCTTGTTCTTTCTTTCCTGGCAAGCCGGGCAGCGCTGGCAGACCTATCTGTCGCGGCTGGCGACCCAGCCGGGGATCGTCGTTGCCGAACAAAAAATTCGCGGCGGCCAGTTCTACATTGCCGGCCTGAGAGACCCGCTCGCCGCCGACCCGCAGTCGCTGTTGTCGGGAACGGAGGTCGATCCCGCCCGCGTTCATTCAAACTGGCAGTTCTACCAGAGCCTCGAGCCGGAATTCGTTCTGAAGCGGCTGACGGCGTCGCTGATGCCGCCGGATTCGGTACGACTCTCGGTCGTCGATGGTCGCATCGTCGCCGAGGGTGAGGCGACCACCACGTGGATCAACCGGGCGCGGGCCGCCGCCCAGCAGCTTTCGGCAGGCGGACCGGTCTTCGACATCTCCGGGGTCCGCGATGTGAGCGCCGAGGAGCGCTGGCAGGCCTATGTGTCGCAACTGGAAACCCAGCCTGGCATCATCGTCGCCGATCAGAATGTACGCGACGGCCAATTCCATATTACCGGTCTGAGAGACCCGCTCGCCGCCGACCCGCAGTCGCTGTTGGCCGGAACGCAGGTCGATCCCGCGCGTGTTCATGCAAGCTGGCAATTCTACCAGAGCCTTGAGCCACAGTTCGTGCTGAAGCGGCTGACGGCGTCGCTGGCGCCGCCGGATTCGGTGCGGCTTTCGGTCGTCAATGATCGCATCGTTGCCGACGGTGAGGCCACCACCGCGTGGATCAACCGGGCGCGGGCGGCCGCCCAGCAGCTTTCAGCCGGCGGTCCGGTCTTCGACATCTCCGGGGTCCGTGATGTGAGCCCCGAGGAGCGCTGGCAGGCCTATGTGTCGCGACTGGAGACGCAGCCCGGCATCATCGTCGCCCAACAGAATGTGCGCGATGGCCAATTCTATATTGCCGGCCTGAGAGACCCGCTTGCCGTCGACCCGCAGTCCCTTCTGTCCGGGACGCAGGTCGATCCCGCTCGCGTTCATGCAAGCTGGCAATTCTACCAGAGTCTTGAGCCGCAGTTCGTGCTGAAGCGGCTGACGGCGTCGCTGTATCCGATGGATAAAGTGCGACTTTCGATCGTCAATGGCCGCATCGTTGCCGAGGGCGAGGCTCCCGACACCTGGATAGATCGGGCGCGCGCAGCGGCAAGACAGCTTTCAGTAGGCGGACCGGAGTTCGACATCTCCAAGGTTCGTGATGTGAGCCCCGATGCACGCGCGGCGGAGCATTGGCAGTATTATGTGTCGCGACTTGAGGCCCAACCGGGAATCATCGTCGCTCAACAAACGATGAGAGGCGGACATTTTTACATTTCCGGTCTGAGAGACCCTCTTGCCGCCGACCCGCAAGCTCTGCTGTCCGGAACGGAGGTTGATCCTGCCCGGGTTCATTCACAGTGGCAATTCTTCCAGAGTCTTGATCCGAAGTTCGTGGTGAAGCGGCTGACGGCGTCGCTGTCCCCGCCGAAATCGGTTCGGCTTTCGATCGTCCAGGGTCGCATCGTTGTCGAGGGCGAGGCACCTGCCGGCTGGATCAGCCGGGCGCAGGCCGCCGCCGACCAACTTTCGGCGGACGGAGTGGTTCTGGATGTCTCGCAGTTGCGCGAGCTAAACCTTGAGGAACTTAATCATTTGAGAGAGGCCATCCAGACGACCGATATCTTCTTCTCTTCCGGTAGAGTTGTCCCGGGACCGGAGCAGACGCCGGTGCTCGACAGATTGGCTGATCAGTTGAAGGAATTTGCCGAAAATGCCCGCAAGGCTGGCGTGACAGCGCGGTTCATGTTGACCGGTCATTCGGACACAACGGGCCGTGAGACGGCCAACGCGTCGATCAGCGCCGCCCGCGCCGAGACAGTTCGCGCGCTTCTCAACAAGCGCGGCGTCGCTCCGGAACTGCTGCAGGTTCGGGGCGCGGGCACCTTTGAGCCGGCGGTGCCCGAAAATGAAAATAGTCGAACTGGGAACTCCACCAATCGCCGGGTTTCGATTACGGTGAACCTGGAGTAGCGCGGAGCCCCAGGATGCTGCAAAAAAAGATCTGCATGTTGGGCGGGTTTGCTGTCGGAAAGACGAGCCTGGTGCGCAGGTTCGTGCAAAGCATCTTCTCGGAAAACTACCTGACCACGGTGGGCGTGAAGATCGACAAGAAAAGCGTCTCGTTTCCGGACAAGACAGTGGACCTGATTTTGTGGGATCTGGCCGGCGAAGACGATATCGGCTCATTCCGCGTCAGCTATGTGCGAGGCGCGACCGGGCTCGTGCTTGTCGTCGATGGTACCCGGCCCGCCACCCTTGCCGTGGCGCTCACGCTGCGCGAGCGGGTCGAGGCCGAATTCGGCGCCTTGCCGTTCGTTCTGCTGTTCAACAAATCGGATCTGGCTGATCAGTGGGCGATATCGGATGGTGAGATCGACGAACTGAAGCGACGTGGATGGCAAATCTATCTGACAAGCGCGCTTTCAGGCGAACATGTCGACGATGCATTTCGTCAGCTTGCTTCGATGGTCGCTAAGTAAACCATGGCCAGATTGCCGAAAGAAGTCAGAAGCTGGATATACGATTTCTTCTCTAACGAGCGCTTTGCCGCATATCTGAAAATCGATGCCCGGCAATGCATAGAAGAGAAGGGCGGCAACCTCGAACATTACGGGCTCTCGTCGCTTCGCACTGGCGAGCTCGTTGCCGATCAGCTTGAATTCATGGAAGGGCTGCTGCCTTGCCCGGAGCTTCCATTCCATATGCCCATGATGGAACTGCCCGGTGGCCACGTCGCGGACCTTCATTTCTTTGGTGACGGCGGCTCGACGTGGCTGGTCTTTCTCGACGCCACTCCCGAACGTGACCACCAACAGCGGCTTCAGCAGAAGGCCTATGAAATGACGCTCCTGCAGGAGAGGGAGCGTCAGCTCAATGCGAAGCTGCAATCGACGAACGAGGCGCTGAGGGAGAGCCAGGAGGGCTTGTCGCGCGAATATCGGCGCGCCGAATCCCTGCTCCTCAACATTCTTCCGGCCTCGATCGCGGAGCGGTTGAAAGCGGACGAGCAAATTGCGGACAACCACGCGGAGGTCAGTGTGCTTTTTGCCGACATCGTCGGCTTTACCGAAAGAGCGCGAAGCGTCGGAGCCACGACGACGCTCGCTATTCTAAATTACTTCTTCAAGGCGGCGGATCTGCTCTCGGAACAACATGGCTGCGAAAAGATCAAGACCATCGGCGATTGCGTCATGGCGGTCGCTGGCCTGCCCACCGCGCGATCCGATCATGCCCAAGCCCTTGCGAACTATGCGCTGGAGCTGCGGGAGGCGGCCAGGCGCGAGCGCTTTGCGGGCGAACCGCTAGGACTGAGAATTGGAATTCACTCCGGACCGATCGTGGCGGGCGTCATCGGCAAAAGGCGGTTTGTCTATGACCTGTGGGGCGACACCGTCAATCTCGCCGCGCGCATTCAAAAGGCCGCGGAGCCGGATGAAATCCGTATTTCGGATGCAACCCACCAATTGCTCGGATCGGATTTTGCTTGCGACCCGCTCGGGGAAACGGAATTGCGTGGCACGGGTCGTGTGCGAATGTGGCGGCTTCGCGGCTGATTTGCCGTGCTTTGGGGGGCAATCCAAACCACCTGCGACACGCGGGCCCCGGGCACGCGCCTGCTCCACCTTGGTCATCCTGCTTTCGAGAAGACGATCGTTGACTACCGTCACACCGGATCCTCAAACCTGCCTCGCGACAGCCTACTGAAAAACCAGCACGATGCGAATGGATTGAATCCGTTTGGCGTACGAGAGTTCTGGCGAGGAGGTACGGCGCACCGGAGCGGACGGGCCGCTGCATCAGTTTGAAATTTCGAATCGTTAAATGCGATAGAGGCGACACCGTTGCCGAAATTCGGTGGGCTGATATGAAAGACGGATGAGAAAACCCGACCGACCAACGATGAGGGGCGCTCTGATCGCGCTTGAGCTTGCCAGCATCGTTCTCGTTGCCAATTCCCGCTGGACAGGCGGGATTAATTTTACGAATCGCATCGTAGACCGGGTCCATGACCCATAGACCTGGTTGGGCCGAATTGGCTCTAATTGTATTCGCTATCGTAACAATGCCGCCTTGGATGCTCTATAGGGGACGATAAAAGGGCTGA
Source organism: Mesorhizobium sp. WSM4884 (assembly GCF_029625675.1). Lineage (NCBI taxonomy): Bacteria > Pseudomonadati > Pseudomonadota > Alphaproteobacteria > Hyphomicrobiales > Phyllobacteriaceae > Mesorhizobium > Mesorhizobium sp. WSM4884. The sequence continues at coordinate 182,953 of NZ_JARTVO010000008.1, read as the reverse complement.
GGGACTCCACGCCCCCTGTAGCAAGTCGGACAGGCCGGTAGACCCGGGATGGTTTCGAAGCCTGCGGGATCGCCCACTGTGCTCAAGACGAGAATTCTAGAAGACGTTCAAAAATGACCCAGCACGTACCAGACGCTCGAATTCTCATGTACAGCCACGACACGTTCGGGCTCGGCCACTTGCAGCGCTGCCGGACGATCGCGCATTCGCTGGTCGAGGATTTCCGCGGACTTCAGGTGCTTATCATTTCGGGCGCGACCATCGCCGGCGCCTTCGACTACCGCGCCCGTGTCGACTTCGTGAAGATCCCCAGCGTCATCAAGTTGCGCAACGGCGAATACAACTCGCTGGAAAAGGATATCGATCTGGACGAGACGCTAAGGATGCGCCAGTCGATCATCCGCCACACAGCCGAGACCTTCCGGCCGGATATTTTCATCGTCGACAAGGAACCCCTTGGCCTGCGCGGTGAGATCGAGGACACGCTGTCCTATCTCAAGACACGGGGCACCACGCTCGTGCTTGGCCTGCGTGAGGTGATGGATGCGCCGCATCTGCTCGAGGCAGAGTGGGCACGCAGGGATGTGATGCGCAAGATAGGTCTGTTCTATGACAGGGTCTGGGCCTATGGCCCACCGGATTTCTACGATCCGTTGACCGGCCTGGACGTGCCGCCGGCTGTCAGGGCAAAGATGAGGTTCGTCGGTTTCCTGCAACGGAGCCTGCCGCGGAACGAGTTGCCTGGCCACCGGCCCGAGGGCGAGTACATCCTCGTCACCACCGGTGGCGGCGGCGACGGCGCCGAACTGATCCACGACGTCATCGATGCCTATCAGCAGGATCCGCGATTGCAGCATAGGGCGCTGATCGTGCTTGGGCCTTACATGCCGGCGCGCAAACGCAACAAGCTGCTCAGGAAGGGGGCCAAAATCCCCTACATCAAGATCATCGAGTTCGACAACCGCATGGAAGACCTGATTGCCGGGGCCAAGGCGGTGGTAGCGATGGGCGGTTATAACACCTATTGCGAGATACTGTCTTTCGACAAACCAGCGCTGATCGTGCCGCGCGTCGAGCCCCGGGAGGAACAACTGATCCGCGCTCGGCGCGCAGCCGAACTCGGCCTCATCGAGATGCTGTTGCCGGATGAAGCCAAGGATTCCCAGCGGTTTGCCAATGCGCTGGTGGCGCTGCCGGAGCGACCCCGCCCATCACAGAGCAATCCGCATCTGACGCTGGAAGGGCTGCCTCATATTTCAGAAATCGTCGCGGAACTGCTCGACCGGCGGGCCGGCCATCACCTTTCGGTCATCGAGGGAATGAACTGAGTTGCAGCGTCGCAAGATCGTCGTGGTTCTGAAGGGCTATCCGCGGCTGTCGGAAACCTTCATCGCGCAGGAATTGCTCGGTCTGGAGCGCGCCGGGTTCGACCTGGTACTCGTCGCCCTCAGGCGGCCGACCGACGCCAAACGCCATCCCGTGCATGACGAGATCAAGGCGCCCGTCCATTATCTGCCGGAATATCTGCATCACGAGCCGCTGCGCGTGGTTCGCTCCCTGTTTGTTCATCTGCTGCGGCCGGGCTTCTGGCGGGCGCTCGGATCGCTGGCTGCCGATATTCCCCGCGACTTTACGCGCAATCGCGTGCGCCGCTTCGGGCAAGCGCTGGTGCTGGCTGCCGAATGGCCGGAGGACGCGGGATGGCTGCATGCGCATTTCGCGCACACGCCGGCATCGGTGACGCGCTATGCCAGCCAGCTTCGTAGCCTGCCCTGGAGTTGCTCAGCCCATGCCAAGGACATCTGGACGTCGGCGGACTGGGATCTGGCTGGCAAGCTTTCCTCGGCGCGCTGGACGGTCACTTGCACCAAAACCGGCTTCGACCGTCTGAAAGAACTCGCCAACGGCAACTCGTCCGTGCATCTGAGCTATCACGGGCTCGATCTTGATCGCTTCGGCAGTTTCGGCGAGGCGCGAACGCAGCACGACGGCTCGGCGCCGGATCAACCGGTTATCATTCTAAGTGTCGGGCGTGCCGTCGAAAAGAAAGGTTACGACACCTTGCTGAAGGCCCTTGCCCTCTTGCCAGGCGATTTGGCGTGGCGTTTCGAGCATATCGGCGTCGGCGAGGAACTGGAAAAGCTGAAGGCGCTGGCGCAAAAGCTTGGCTTGGATGGTCGCGTCACTTGGAAAGGCGCGCTGGGGCAGAAGGAGGTGCTTGAGCACTACCGCTGCGCCGACATCTTCGCCCTGGCCTGCAGGATCACCGCAAATGGCGACCGCGACGGCCTGCCGAATGTTCTTGTGGAGGCGGCTAGCCAGCGGCTTGCCTGCGTGTCGACCGCTGTTTCCGGCGTGCCGGAGCTTCTGTCGGCGGATGAAACCGGGCTGCTGGTTCCGACGGAAGACCCGGTGGCCCTGGCACGGGCGCTGGAGCGACTGATCCGTGATCCCGCGCTGCGCGCCCGCCTCGGCGACGCCGCGGAGCAGCGCGTGCGTGGCAATTTCGATCATACGGCAAGCATTGGACAGCTCAAGGAACTGTTCGAGCGCGAGTGGGGGGCCGCCGGTTGAAGCGGCTGCGCGCCTTCCTCTATGTCCAGCACCTGCTCGGTATCGGCCATCTCGCACGCTCCAGCCGTATTGCGGCGGCCCTGGTCGATGACGGCTTCGACGTAACCGTCGTGACCGGCGGAGCGCCGATCGCCGGGTTTCCGGGGCCGGGGGTAAAATGTGTAACCCTGCCACCCGTCACCTCCGGTGATGAAGGATTTTCCGGACTTGTCGACCTGCAAGGCAAACCCATCGACGATGATTTCAAGAAACGGCGTTCCGAGATGCTGCTACAGGCATTCCGGGACTGCAGGCCTGATATCGTCATTGTCGAGGCGTTTCCATTTGGACGCCGGCAGATGCGCTTCGAACTCTTGCCGCTGATCGATGCCATCGACGCGACGTCGCCCAGGCCGCTGCTGGCGACGTCCGTTCGTGATATCCTTCAGGAGCGCGTCAAACCGGGCCGAAACGAGGAAACGGTCGATCTCGTCAACAGGCATTTCGACCTTGTCATGGTCCACGGCGATCCGACTTTCGCTACCATCGACAAGACATTTCCACTGGCTGGGGCGATCAGGGCCGAAGTCACCTACACAGGGCTCGTTGCTGCCCCGCCACCACCCGCGGCCACCGAGCGCTTCGACGTTCTGGTGTCGGTCGGTGGCGGGGCTGCCGGAAGGAGTCTCGTCAGCTCCACCATCGCAGCGGCGCGGAACGCCAACCACGGTTGGAAATGGTGCTTGATCACCGGTCCGAATCTGCCGGAAGACGAGTTTGACGTGATCGCAGGCGATGCCACGCCGGGCCTGTCCGTCTTCCGGTTCCGCGAGGATTTCGCCAGCCTGCTGACCGGCGCCCGCCTGTCAGTCTCGCAAGCGGGTTACAACACGGTCTGCGATGTCCTGCGCGCGGGTTGCCGCTCCCTGCTCGTTCCATTTGCAGCCGGCGGGGAAACCGAACAAACGGCTCGCGCCCTGATGCTCGAGGAACTCGGTCTTGCAACGATGCTGATGGAAAAAGACCTAACGCCTGAAGGTTTGGCGCAAGCGATCGAGCAGGCGCTTGTGGGACCGAGGCCATCCGCGCATCGTCTCGATCTGGAAGGCGCGCATCATTCGGCGCAAATCCTGCGCGAGCGGTACCGAACATGGTCGTTGAGACTCTAGTGCAGTTCATCGTTTCACGGAAACGCTGAACTGCTCCATCTATTTTGTTTTTTGGCAATTCCGGAAGACCGTTACACACTTTTCCTGGAATGCTCTAACGGTCGCGCGATGTCGTTGTCCGGGAACGCCATGTTCCTCCGGGCGAAAATGCCTCAAACGGTTCCGATCAGCATGAAGCGCGTATAGTTCTTTGTCGGCAGCTCGCCGGAGAAGCGGATCTCCCGCAGCGCCGCCATCGCTTCGAAGGCCGTGAGCGAGGCCACGCAGTTGATGTGCGTCGGCTCGCTGAAATAATCGTTGGATTGCAGCAATACGTTCGTGCCGCGAGGAATGAGAGCAAGCCAGGCGCGCAGGTCGGCTATGTGTTCGCAACTCGTATTGACTAGCAGGTCGGACCGCCCGGCTGCATAGTCGAGTGCGTACATATCTGCCGTCAGCGCCCGGAACCGGTCGCCGGCTTCCCGGTTGAGGGTCCGGGCGACCGGCGCGACTTCGGGGTCGATATCGATGCTATCGACAGCCGCGATGTCGAAGCGGGCGTCGTTGAAAAGCATCGCCGGCAATACGCCGTACCATCCACCCAAAACCCATATGCGCCCGTACCGGCCGCCGCAGCTTTCGAACAGCCTGTCGAGCGCCCACATCTTGCAGGCGACCTGCTTGTGGTTGAAGGCGTTGGCGATATCGGCCGTCGGATGCTTGGCGATAACGCGCGCCAGCCCCGCCACGAGAGGGTGGTTGACGTAGGCGGCAATCCCCCGCGTGAGGTCCAAGGCCTGCTCGTGCCCGTCCATGCTGGCATTGCGTGGTTGCGTGACATCCATCATATTCGCCTTGTATGTTGGGATTTCGGGCGACACAACGCAATCTTGCCCGCAAAGCCGCCTCGCGGGCTTCCAACGTGTCGCCGGCGATGATTGCCGATGCGCCGGTCGCCAGCAGACGCTTTGCTTTGTTCTTTAAACTGAAGGTCCACAGTCGCATATGGAACCCAGCCTAGCTCGCTACATCTGGAAGCACACCAAGAAGCAGCAGGTCTGGATATTGGTCATCGTCTTGCTTTCGATGATCCCGTATTTCATGTCCTTCGATCTGCCGAAGCTGATCGTCAATGGCCCGATCCAAGGTGGCGGCTTCGAGCAACCGGGCGCGACCCGGCCATTCATGAGGCTGCACTATAACCTGCCGTTCATCGGAGATGTCCAGTTCTTCTCCGGTTTTCGGCTCGACCGCGAGGAGACGCTGTTTGCCCTGAGCCTCGTGTTCCTCCTGCTCGTCATCATCAACGGCCTGTTCAAACTCTACATCAACACCTACAAGGGCCGCCTCGGCGAACGCATGCTGCGGCGTATCCGCTTCGATCTGGTCGATCGTGTGCTGCGGTTTCCGCCGCGTTACTTCAAGCGCGTGAAATCCGCCGAAGTGGCGACCATGGTCAAGGACGAGGTGGAGCCGCTGGGCGGCTTCATCGGCGATGCCTTCCTGCAGCCGGTGCTGCTCGGCGGCCAGGCGCTAACGGCGATGCTGTTCATCGTGGTCCAGAACTTCTGGCTCGGAATGATCGCCGCCGTGATCGTGGCGGTCCAGATCGTGCTCATCCCGCGAATGCGGCGGCGGCTGATCGTGCTCGGCCGCGAGCGGCAGTTGACGGCGCGCGCGCTTTCGGGCCGGGTCGGCGAAATCGTCGACGGCATCGGCACAGTTCACATCCACGATACGTCAAACTACGAGCGCGCCGACATAGCTGCCCGGCTTGGGCGCATCTTCAAGATCCGCTTCGACCTTTACCAATGGAAATTCATGGTAAAGTTCCTGAACAATTTTCTCGCGCAGCTCACGCCCTTTCTGTTCTACATGTTCGGCGGATATCTGGCCATCCACGGGCGGCTGGACGTCGGCCAGCTCGTGGCCGTGATCGGCGCCTACAAGGACCTGCCTGGGCCGATGAAGGAACTGATCGACTGGGATCAGGCGCGCCAGGATGTCCAGGTCAAGTATCAGCAGGTCGTTGAACAGTTCACGGTCGAGGGTGTCATTGCGCCGAGAATCTCGGCACTGGCGATCGAGAATCCCGGTCCCATGACCGACCCGCTGTCAGCGATCAATCTATCCGTAGCAGACGATGGCGGCGCAATGCTCCTCGACCATATCTCTCTCCAGGTCAAGCCGGGCGAGACGGTGGCGCTGGTCAGTACCGCAACAGGCGGAGCGGATGCGCTTGCCGAAGCCTTCGCGCGGCTGGTCTGGCCTAGCAGCGGAAGGGTGGCTTCGGGTGCCGAGGACCTGCTTGAGCTCTCTGAAGCGGTGACCGGCCGGCGCATGTCCTATGCCTCGTCGGATGTCTTCCTGTTCCAGGCAAGCCTCCGCGACAACCTGCTCTACGGGTTGAAGCACGCGCCGCTGACATCGGTGACTTATGAAGATGCCGCGGCAGACCAGCGCCGCTGGGACATCGAGGAGGCGCACCGGTCGGGCAATACGGATCTCGATATCCACAGCGACTGGATCGACTATGCTTCCGCCGGCGCTACCGGCCCGCACGACCTCTTTGAATCCGTGCGCCGGGTGCTCGACGCGGTTATTCTGTCGCGCGACATTCTGGATCTTGGCTTGCGCTCTTCGGCCGACCTCACGCGCCACACGGAGCTTGCCGGGCGGATCGTCGAACTGCGTGCGGCGCTGCGGACCCGGCTGGAGCACGAAGGGCTGAGCGAACTGGTGGTTCCTTTCGAACCGGGCGCCTACAACAAGGAAGCAACGATCGGCCAAAACCTGCTTTTCGGCGCGGCCGCCGGCCCCGAACTGGCCGACAAGGCCCTGGCGGCAAATCCCTATTTTGCTTCTGTGCTGAGGCAATCCGGCCTCGACCGCGCGCTCTACGAAATGGGTATGGAGATCGCGGAACAGGCGATCGAGCTGTTTGCCGACCTGCCGCCCGATCACCAGTTCTTCCAGCAGCTCGCCTTCATGAGCGCCGAGGAGATACCCGCCTACGAGACCTTGCTGCAAAGGCTCAAGAACCGCCCCTACGAGGCGGTTCCGGAAAACGACCGTGCCATGATCGTCACGCTGAGCTTTGCCTATATCGAGCCCCGGCACCGCTTCGGCCTGCTGAGCGACGAGCTGATGGGAAAGATCGTCGCTGCACGCAACCTGTTCTATGAAAACCTGCCGCCCGAGCTGCAGAATGCGGTCGAACGGTACGATCCCGCCAAATACATTTCCGCGGCTACCGTCATGGACAATGTGCTGTTCGGGCGTGTGGGCAACAACCATCCCGACGCGCCGGACCGCATACGCTCCATCGTCTATGACATTCTCGACGAACTGGGGCTTTATGCCGAACTTCTGAATGTCGGCCTGGACTTCAACGTCGGCTCCGGCGGCAGGCGGCTGACCGGCGGACAGCGACAGAAGCTCGACGTTGCCCGGGCCCTGCTCAAGCGTCCCGATTTTCTCATTCTCAACCGGCCGCTGGAGGCGCTCGACCACCGCATGCAGGACAAGGTGCTGCGAAACGTGCTCGAGGAAGCCAGACGCGACGGCCATTCGCCGGCAATTGTGTGGGTCGTGACGAATCCGGCAATGGGGATGATGTTCGATCGCGTTGTCGTCTTCGACTCGGGTCGCTTGGTGGAAGACGGAACTCAAGAGACACTTCTGGCGCGGAGCGGTATTTTCAAGCAACTGGTGTCATAGCGCATTGGACATTCGCATGGATCATTCAGCCGGCGGGTACTTGTCGCAAGGTCAAGGAATTAGGGTTTCCGGCTTATCGGGCTCGCCGTCTTGCGCGCGGTTCGCGTCGCCATTTCTTCTGGGTGTCAGTTGTTCTAGTCTCGCAGATGTGAATTTTGGGAAGGTTTGCGACGATGCTGCTCAAGGATGAGGTTGGAACGCTGCAACGCGTTCCCTTGTTCTCTGGCATAGAGCCGACAAAGCTCAAGCTGCTCGCGTTCACGTCCGATCGCGTGAGCTACAGCGCCGGCCAGATTCTTTTCCGGCAGGGCGACGAGGGAGACGCAGCCTATGTCATCCTTTCAGGCAGGGCGGATATTCTGGTCGAATCCGATAGCGGACCGATAAAAGTTGCCGAACTGGTGCCGAATTCAATCGTTGGCGAGATCGCCATATTGTGCAACAGCAGTCGCACCGCCACCGTCAGAGCAGCAAGTCCGCTGGAAGCTTTGAGAATCCGCAAAGATCATTTCCTGAGGCTTATGAATGAGTTCCCGGAAATGACCATCGAGATATTGCGGGTTCTTGCCGATCGCCTAAGCCATACGACCGCGGATCTGATCGACGCACGGAGCGCCAAGTAACGAGCGACGCGCGCTTAATCCTCGCCGTCGTGATGGCTTCCGGCTAGCATGGGTGACTGGACCGCGAAGGAGCAGCATGGAGGACGTCGTTTTCCTGGTCAGGTTTTGGGGGGTGCGCGGCAGCATTTCGGTATCGGGGCCAGAATTCTCCCGCTATGGCGGCAACACGATCTGCATTGAGATGCGATGCGGCGAGCACACGCTTCTGTTCGACGCGGGCTCTGGCTTGCGACCTGCCGGCGGGGCGCTTCGGGCGTCGGGCGTGACCGATTTCGACCTGTTTTTCACCCATTGCCATTACGATCACATCATCGGGCTGCCGGCCTTCAAGCCGATCTACGACCGGAGCGTCAAAGTCAGGCTCTGGTCCGGCCATCTTGCGGGGCGCATGACGACCCGGCAGATGGTCGATGAGTTCATGCGCCCGCCGTGGTTTCCGGTGACGCTCGATATCTGCAAGGCAAGCATCGACTGCCGCGATTTCATATCCGGAGACGTGCTTCGGCCGCGCGAAGGGGTGGTGGTCCGAACCGGCAGTCTTAACCATCCGGGCGGTTGCATAGGCTACCGGGTCGAATGGGGCGGCCGCGTCGTGGCGGTGATCACCGACACCGAGCACGAGCCGGACAAACTCGATCAGGCGGTGCTCGGCCTGATCGAAGACGCAGACCTCGTCATCTACGATTGTGCGTATACCGAGGAGGAAATGGAACGCCGCCGTGGCACCGGGCACTCGACATGGCAGCAGGGCGTCAAGCTCTGCGAAGCGGCCGCTGCGCGGGCGCTTGCGCTGTTTCACCACGATCCGGCACGCACCGACGAGGAGCTGGACGAGATCGAGAAACTGGCCAAGGACAGGTTTGCCGGAGCTTTTGCCGCGCGGGATGGCCAGACGCTCGAATTTCCAGTCTCATTGCACAAAAAGCGCTGAGCTATTTTCCATCATCGGCGCTGCGCGCGATCAACGTCCTGATCGGCAGCCATGCGCAGGCCTCGGTCTGTGCGGTGACTGTGAACAGCCGTTCGAGGAAAAGCCAGGCCGATTCGTCATGGACGAGATGGTGGGTGAGCAGGCCGACCGGCTCGCCGCCGTCGAACCCACGCTGCAATTGTGCGACGATAGCCTGAACCAACAGACCATGATCGCGGCAACCGCGCGTGCCATGCCAGTCCATGATGTCGACATTGCTGTTGATGACCGCCAGCGAAGCCGGCTTTGGCGGCCCATAGACCGACAATGCTGCAAATCCTATCGATCCAAGGTCGGATACCAAGCCGGGGTCGATCCTGTTCCAGGGTGGCACCAGCATTGGGACGGCACGTGCGCCATGCAGGTCGGTTACGTGCGAAAGCCCGCGAGACAGATCGTCGAGCACCACCTCGCGCGGCCGATGCGGGCCGAGCTCCTGCTTTTTCTGGTCCTCCGGCGCATGATTTCGGTGCGCCCAGCCGTGGATGGCGACCGTGACATGCGGCACCTCGTCAAGCCGGGCGACAAGCTTCTCATCGGTCAGGGCCGGAATGACGGCCAGAGTGACCGGAACCGCGAATTCGCCGGTGAGGTCGAGCAGCCGATCAAGCGCAGGCGTCGGACCCACGGTGTCGTCGTCGCGCAGCCAGAATTCAGCCTTACGCTTCTGCCGTTGCCAGCGCGCCAGTTCTTCCACCAAGGGCTCCCAGATCCGATCGGATGTCATGAAACCGGGATCTTCCCAAGCAGTTCGGCCAGACGCACCGCTCCGGCACCGAGGGAACGTTCCTCGAGAATGAAACGTCTGGCTTCTGCGGCCATGATGGTTCTTTCCTCGTTACGAGACAGCAGCCTTTCAATGGCGCAGGCGAACGCCGCCACATCGCCCGGCGGGGTGAGAAACCCGGCCTGGCCATCCCGCACGACCTCCGGCACGCCGGCGACGTCCTGAGCCACCACCGGAAGGCCGGCGGCCTGTGCTTCAAGATAGGCAACGCCATAGGCCTCGCCGAAACCCGGCCAGACGTAAATTCCTCCACTATAGAGGACGTCGGGCACGGCTGCTGGCTCGATCGCGCCAAGCCATTCGATACGATCGGCGGGCAAGCCAGCGAACTGCGCTTTGACCTCTTCGCGGGCAGGCCCGTCGCCGACGACCGAGATGGTCCAGGGCAAGTGGCCGATCGAACCGAGCGCTTGCGCCAGCATGCGGTAGCTGTCCGCTTTGTCGCCCGGGCGCATCATGGCGACAGTAACGAGGCGCGTCGGACAACCCCGTGCCGGCGTTTCCCTGAATAACGACGTGTCGATGAAGGGCGGCAGCATGCCGAGAGCGGCGCCGGGTATCGCATCTGCCAGTCCCTGACGATCCCTTTGCGTGAAGCAGATGTTCAGCGCCGCTTGTTCGACGGCCCGTGCCACCAACGCTTGCGTGTCGGCCCACAAACCGGCGTTGCGCCGGCTCGAATAGGAGGCTTCCGCCGTCAAATAGGGAACGCCAAAGGCCGACGCCAGCTCGGGCCCGATCAGGTCGGGCGCCTTGTAGTAGGGATGGTAGGTAAACCAGAGATCAGGCCTGCCGTCATGGTCCCAAAGCCTTGCCAGCCGCGCGGCTTCCTCCTTGGCCTCGATCTTGAGCGCATCGAAACTTTTCGCCGCCGGTTCGCGTAGATAGGAGCGCAGTTCGGATGCCAGTTCGACGCTATGCCCTCCATGCTCCAGCGCCTTGACCAGCATCCGTGCCATCTGGCGGTCGCCGGAGGCAATGGGATCGTTGGGTGACTTCAGCGGCGCGTAGAAGGCAATTCGCATCGCCGGACCCTATCATCGCAAAGCCGGCGCAAGTCAATTTCGAAGCATGATCGTCGTCACCTTCAAGCAGTGGAATGTGCTATCTGATGCTCATGGAAACAGCTGCCGCGCCCGATCCGTTCGTCGCTTCCCTGCCGGTGTTCGCAAAGTTCGAAAGCGTTGCCGATATCGACAACTATCGACCTCTCCCCGATGGCTGGGCGCTGGCCACCGCCGACATCGTCGGCTCGACCAAGGCGATCGAGGCTGGGCGCTATAAGACCGTGAATATGGCTGGCGCCAGCGTCATTTCGGCGCTGCTCAATGCGCTGGGTCGGCAAGATTTTCCCTTTGTCTTCGGCGGCGACGGCGCGCTCGTGGCGTTTCCCGGCTCGGCGCTCGAAATCACCCGCGACGCGCTTGCCGCTGTCCAGAGATGGGTGGCGGACGAGCTGGACCTGACCTTGCGTGCCGCAATCGTCCCGATAAAGGATATAAGAGCGCAAGGTCTCGACGTTCGCGTGGCGAGGTTCCAAGCCTCCGAAGCGGTCTTCTATGCCATGTTCGCCGGCGGTGGCGGCAGTTGGGCTGAGGCCGAGATGAAAGCGGGGCGCTACCGCATCGATCCGGCGCCGGCCGGCGCGCGACCGGATCTGACCGGCCTGTCCTGCCGCTGGAACCCTATCGAGGCCCGACATGGCGAAATCGTCTCGATCATCGCGATACCGGGCACATCGCGCGACTTGCGCGGTTTTCAGCTGCTGGTTTCCGACATCATCGCCCTTGCCGGCAGGCAGGAGCGCGATGGCCACCCGGTGCCGGTGAACGGGCCGGACTACAGTTTGATACCCGCCGGTCTCGATATCGAGGCGCGGGCCACGGCGCCGGCAGGACGGCGGTGGCTGGCGAAGCTGTGGGTGATGTTTCTGATGACGCTTACGGCTGTCACCGATCGATTTGGCTGGACGATCGGCAGTTTCGATCCGAAGGTCTACAAACGCGACGTGGCCAGCAATTCGGATTTCCGGAAGTTCGACGACGGCTTGAAGATGACCATCGACGTCGACGCGGACGTGTTGCAACGGATCGAGAACCGGCTGAAAGAGGCGGAAGAGGCGGGCATCTGCAGCTATGGCCTGCACCGCCAGAAATCGGCCTTGATGACATGCCTGGTCGCTTCGCCGCTGCAGCGCGATCACCTTCATTTCATCGATGGCGCGGCCGGCGGCTATGCGATGGCTGCCGCAAGCCTGAAGGCGAAGGTGCCGGTTTGATGACGGCTTGCGGAAACCGACCTTCCGCAATATGCCTCGGCCATGGTCTTGGGACCAAGTGAGCTTCGGCATGCGGGCGGACAGCCTGTCCGAATTGACGGGAAAACAGATTTTTGGACGCCTCAGGATCGATATATGACCATCTTCTGAACCGGATTTCGACGCGCGCCGCGCAGGTCGGCGTGATCGGAATGGGTTATGTCGGGCTGCCGCTGGCGGTTGCGATCGCACGCGCCGGCTTCCCGGTTTCCGGCTTCGACATCGAATCCCACAAGGTCGAGAGCCTGAATAACGGCCAATCCTACATCGAGGCGGTGACGCCGACATCCCTTGCCGGCCAGGTGGCGAGCGGACGGTTCCGCGCCACCGCGGATTTTGCCGAACTGGCCGTCTGCGACGTCATCATCATCTGCGTTCCGACACCGCTTACAAAACACCGTGAGCCGGATCTCTCCTTTGTCAGGAACACGGCGGACACCATCGCGAGGCATTTGCGTCTCGGCCAGCTCATCGTGCTGGAATCGACCACCTATCCCGGCACCACCGACGACGTGATCAGGCCCATACTGGAAGAAACGGGCTTGCGGTCGAAGAGAGACTTCTTCCTCGGTTTCTCGCCCGAACGCGAGGATCCCGGCAACCGAAGCTTTGAGGTCGCGACGATCCCCAAGGTCGTGGCAGGCGACGGCATTGAAGCGGCGACGCTCGCGCAGGCTTTCTACCAGGGCGTGGTCAAGACCGTCATTCCGGTTTCCACCATGGCGACCGCCGAGGCGGTCAAGCTGACGGAAAACATCTTCCGCTCGGTCAACATCGCCCTCGTCAACGAGCTGAAGGTCGTGCTCGGCGCGATGGGCATCGATATCTGGGAAGTGATCGAGGCGGCAAAGACCAAGCCCTTCGGCTACATGCCTTTCTATCCTGGCCCCGGACTTGGCGGGCACTGCGTTCCGATCGATCCCTTCTACCTGACATGGAAGGCGCGCGAATTCGAACTGCCGACCCGCTTCATCGAGCTGGCGGCGGAGATCAACACGGCCATGCCGCGTCGTGTGGTCGATGAACTGGCGAAGGCGCTGGACCGGCGCTGCGGTAAGGCGCTCAGCCGCTCGCGCATTCTCATCATCGGGCTCGCCTATAAGAAGAATGTGCCCGATATCCGCGAAAGCCCCTCATTGCGGCTCATTGAACTCATCGAGGAATGGGGCGGCAAGGCGGAATTCCACGATCCACACGTCACCGAGATCCCGACCACGCGGGAGCATATGGCGATCAAGGGGCGCCGCTCGGTAGAATTGACCGAGGCGGCCTTGAAGCATTTCGATGCTGTCGTCATTGCAACCGACCACGACGCGATCGACTATCAGACGATCGCCGATCATGCCCCTCTCATCGTCGACACACGCAATGTTTTCGGCCGCCTCGGGTTGGCCAGAGAGACGGTGGTGAAGGCCTGACGACCTCTGCGCCGGCGAATTTTACCAGATGCGGGGATCGTGATTGCACTCCGCCGGCAGCCTCGCCACATATTGCAGCAGAACATAGACGCAGTGACGCCAACTCCCGCAAGGACAATCATCAAGGGAATTCTTCACCGCTTTTGCCACCGAAGCCGGCGCTGTTGACTTCCGGGCTCTTATCTTTGGGTCGTTGGCGGACTGTGTTATGGCGGATCAGAGGACAATGGCTCCGTCTTCGACGGATTTCGAGGCAGCATGAGCACAGCGCAAGCAGAGATTTCCCCCATCCTCGTGGATAAGGTCGCCGATTGGCTGACCCAGTCGGCGCTGGCGGGCAACGACTTGGAAACATTGGTCAAAGGCTTTTGCGAGCGGCTGGCCGCTGCTGGCCTGCCGCTGAAGCGGGTGCATTTGAGCTTTTCGATGCTTCATCCACTTTATGACGCGCTCAGCTTTACGTGGCTTCGCGGCCGAGGCTTGCAAGTGGAAGGCTTCCGCAAGCAGGGCGGCGTGCCGTCGGACAGATTCCTGACCAGCCCATACTACCATCTGCTCAGCCATAAGCTCGAGCATCTGCGGCGCCGGCTCGACCCGTCGGTGCAGCCGGAGTTTCCTGTTTTCGATGAACTCAGGCTGATGGGCGTCACCGATTACTTGGCCTTCGTCCAGACCTTCGGCGGCAACACCAGTCAGGGCATGATGGGGTCTTGGTCCACCGACAGTGCCGCAGGGTTCAGCGACAGCATGATTTCGGCACTGCTGCGCATCCAGAGCCATCTCGCCATCGCAACAAAGATGGCGGTGCTCACCAAGCTCGCCGACAACATGATGACCACCTATCTCGGCGGCGACGCCGGCAGGCGCGTGCTTGACGGTCAGATCAAGCGCGGCGAGGGCGATACGATCCGGGCCGCACTGGTCATGGCCGATATGCGTGGGTCGTCAAGGCTTGCCGAGACCTCGGGCCGCGAAATCTACATCGATACGCTGAACCAGTTTTTCGATGCCGTAGCTGCGCCTTTCAACCGCACAGGCGGGCAGATCATGAGTTTCATAGGCGATGGCTTCATCGCCGTCTATCCTTGCGAAAGACACCGCTCGCAATCCGAGGTCGCATGCCAGGCTGCTCTTGCGGCCGCGCACAAGGCCACCGCGCGCATGATGGATCTCAACCTGCGCAGAAAGGAGCAAGGGTTGGGCGACATACACTTTGGCATCGGCCTACATGTCGGCAATGTGATGTTCGGCAATGTCGGGCTTGCCGATCGACTTACATTCTCTGTCTTCGGCGCAGCTGTGAATGAGGTCCAGCGCCTCCAGATTCTGACCAAGAAATATCCGCACAGCGTCCTCGCCAGCGAACACTTCGCCAACTACTGCGGCACCGACAACTGGTTGACGCTCGGCAAGGAGCAACTGCCGGGCATCAAGCAGAAGCTGACGGTGCTTGCACCCGATCTGTCGGGTGCGCTTGCGCTTGATGACGACGGCGCGCTGGAGCCGACTTATGACCGAAGGTCGGACGCCGAGCAGGTCATGCTGCTTCATCGCGATGCCGCGCGGATGTCGGCAGGTGACCCGAGCAAGATCCAGTAACCGCCACGATCTGATCCGAACGTCTTTGCTACGCGGTCCTGTCACCGGTTTCGCCCGGGAACTGGCGATCGTATCGAATCCACGTTGCTCTGGGCTGGCAATGCGCTAGTCTCGCTGACTGGGCCTGCCGCCGCCCGGCAGGCCGCCAGAGTGGGGCTGGTGTGACAATGAGTTCGGGTGTTGATCTGCTGCGGATCGAAGACGTCGGCATCTCTTTTGCCATTATCGGGGGACCGCTGCATGCTGTCAGGCGCGCAAATCTTCGCGTCCTGCCCGGCAAGGTTACCGCGCTTGTAGGCGAATCGGGTTCCGGAAAATCGGTTCTCAGCCAGGCAGTGATGGGCATTTTGCCGAACATAGCCCATACTCGCGGCCGTATCCTGTTTTCCGACCCTGAAAAGCCCGGCACGACGCAAGATATCCTGCAAATGCCGCGTGACGGACCTGAAATCCGGGCGTTGAGAGGCAGCCGCATCGGCAAGATCTTTCAGGAGCCGATGACATCGCTGTCGCCGCTGCACACGATCGGCAACCAGGTCAGCGAGTCCCTGCAGATTCATACGCCCATGGCTCGGGCGGAGCGCAGAGCGCGGACTGAGGAAATGCTCGGTCTTGTCGGCTTCCCCAATCCCAAGCGCGCCTATGACATGTATCCCTTTGAGCTTTCGGGAGGATTGCGTCAGCGCGCCATGATTGCCATGGCGCTTATCTGCCGGCCCGCCCTGTTGATCGCCGACGAGCCGACGACGGCC
Source organism: Mesorhizobium sp. WSM4884 (assembly GCF_029625675.1). Lineage (NCBI taxonomy): Bacteria > Pseudomonadati > Pseudomonadota > Alphaproteobacteria > Hyphomicrobiales > Phyllobacteriaceae > Mesorhizobium > Mesorhizobium sp. WSM4884. The sequence continues at coordinate 167,066 of NZ_JARTVO010000008.1, read as the reverse complement.
TTGGACGTCACCATCCAGGCGCAAATCCTCCTATTGCTGCGCGGGCTTCAGGCCAAGCTGAACATGGCGATGCTGCTGATCACGCACGATCTCGGCGTGGTCGCCAATGTCGCCGACGAGGTGGTGGTGATGTACCATGGCGAGATCATGGAAGCGGGACCTGTCGAGGCGATATTCCGCCGGCCAGGTCACCCTTACCTGAAGGGTCTGATGGCAGCCGTTCCGCATTTCGACCTGAAGCCTGGCGAAAGGCTCAAGGCGCTCCGCGAGGTGCCGGTGAATGTCGGGAAACTGCTCGGCAAGCAGACGGCGCCGTCATCGAAGGGGCCGGACGACATCCTGCTGTCGGTCAGGGATCTGAAAAAGACCTTCACCATCCGCAAGTCCGGATGGTTCGGCGGGGATCATCAAACCACTGTTCGCGCCGTGGACGGCGTGAGCTTCGATATCAGGCGGGGTGAGTGCCTGGGTCTGGTCGGCGAAAGCGGCTCCGGCAAAACCACCGTCAGCAAGATCCTCATGCGAGCTGTCACCCCCAGCGGCGGCTCCGTGATCTTCAACGGCCGCGATGGACCGATCGACGTCTTGGCAGGCGAGGGAGAGGTCCTGCGCACGCTGCGGGCGAAAATCCAGATGGTCTTCCAGGATCCGGTTTCATCGCTTTCACCTCGCATGACGGTAGAGAACATCTTGAGCGAGCCGCTGGAAATCCATCAACGTGGCAATGCCGCGTCGCGGCTCGCCACGGTCAAGAGCCTGATGCAGGCGATCGGGCTCGATCCGCGCTTCATCAAGCGTTATCCGCACAGTTTCTCCGGCGGGCAACGTCAGCGTATTGGCATCGCCCGCGCGTTGGCGCTGGGGCCTGAACTGCTGATCTGCGACGAACCGGTTTCGGCGCTTGATGTCTCTGTCCAGGCGCAGATCCTGAACCTTCTGAAGGACCTGCAGAAGGAACTGGGCCTGACCTACCTGTTCATATCCCACAACCTGGCGGTGGTGGACTACATGGCGGACCGCATTGCGGTGATGTGCGGCGGGCGTATCGTCGAGCTTGCGCCGCGCGAAATTCTGCTTAGGAAACCGATCCACCCCTACACACGCTCACTGGTCGCCGCCGTACCTTTCCCAGATCTCGACCGGCCGATGGATTTCAAGACCCTGAAGCTCGGCGGCGCTTCCGACACCAGCGCATGGGGACCGCAATTCCGCGACGACGGCGAAGAGGATATGCTGTCGCCGCTCGACCTGGGCGGGGGCCACCTCGTGCTGGCCCGACGTTCGGCCGATGTTAGCGAGTTGCGCCATTGATCAGCCGGCGCACCGTCCTTGGGGTCATGGCTTCGGCGTTTCTGCCGAGCCCATTGCGCGCCGGCGATCTGGAGCCGGACTTTCTTAAACCGCAGCTGAAGGCCAGGGCGCTGCCGGCACTCGCCGAACGCTTGCCCAAGAGCCCGCGCGTGTTGAACCTCGCTGCGATGGGCCGGCAGCCCGGCCAGTATGGCGGTACGCTGCGCACGATCATAGGCAGTCAGAAAGATATCCGGATGATGACGATCTACGGGTATGCTCGCCTGGTCGGCTATGACGAAAAGCTCAACATGCAGCCCGACATTCTCGAAAGTTTCGACGTGGCGGATGATCGCGTCTTCACTTTCAAGATACGCGAAGGACACAAATGGTCTGACGGCAGCCTGCTGACGCCGGAGGATTTTCGCTATTGCTGGGAAGATGTCTGGCTGAACGATGAGCTTTCGCAAGGCGGGCTCGCTCCGGCCCTGCTGGCGGACGGCAAGCCGCCACGCTTCGAGATCGTCGATCCATTGACGGTCCGCTACAGTTGGGATGCGCCCAATCCCGACTTCCTGCCCAAGCTCGCTGCCGCTTCGCCGCTACCGCTTGTTCTGCCGGCCGCCTATCTCAAGCAGTTCCACAAGAAATACCAGGATCCGTTCCGGCTCGCCGGCCTGATGAAGGAGAATCGGGCCAAGAAATGGACGCTCCTGCATATCCGCATGTCGCGGCAGTATCGCCCGGAGAACCCGGATCTGCCGACGCTCGATCCCTGGCAGAACCGGACCAAGCCGCCGGCCGAGCAGTTCGTCTTCGACCGGAACCCGTTCTTTCATCGAATAGACGAGAATGGCCGGCAACTGCCTTACATCGACCGGGTTGTCCTGAATGTCAGCTCGTCGGCGATCATTTCCGCCAAGACCGGGGCAGGCGAGAGCGACCTGCAATGCATGGGAATTGATTTCTCCGATTACGCCTTCCTGAAGGACGCTGAGAAGCGCTATCCGGTAAAGATGCATCTCTGGAAACGCACGCAGGGTTCGCGGCTGGCGCTACTGCCCAATCTTAATTGTGCCGACCAGGTTTGGCGTGGCCTTCTCCGTGACGTGCGCGTGCGCCGCGCACTTTCGCTCGCTGTCGACAGGCGCGAGATCAATTTGGCCGTGTTCTACGGATTGGCGCAGGAAAGTGCCGATACGGTCCTGCCGGAGAGCCCGCTCTACCGGCCGGAATTTGCGAAAGCCTGGGTCGCACATGATCCCGACCAGGCCAATGCCCTGCTCGACGAGGTCGGGCTTCAGACGCGCGACGATGACGGTCTACGCATACTTCCCGATAGACGCCCGGCGCAGATCATAGTGGAAACGGCCGGCGAAAGCACGCTGGAGACTGACGCGCTCGAACTCATCACCGATCACTGGCGCCAGATCGGCATCGCTCTGTTCATCAGGACTTCGCAGCGCGACGTCTTCCGCAGCCGCGCGCTTGGCGGCCAGATCATGATGTCGATGTGGTCGGGCATCGACAACGGCGTGCCGACCGCCGACATGAATCCCTACCAGTTGGCCCCCACCATCGACGACCAGCTGCAATGGCCGCTCTGGGGTGCCCACTACTTGTCACATGGCACGCTCGGCGAGGCGCCAGACCTTCCGGCTGTGGCCGAGTTGATGGCCTTGCTCAAGCGCTGGAACGCATCGACCGAAGCCGCGGAGCGCGCCGAAATCTGGAACTCAATGCTGTCGATCTATACCGATCAGGTGTTTTCGATCGGCACTGTGAACGGAACGCATCAACCGATCCTAGCGTCCTCGCGGCTGCGCAATCTGCCTGACAAGGCGCTCTACGGCTACGACCCGACTGCCTATTTCGGTGTCTATATGCCGGACACATTCTGGCTTGGAGAGTCCTGAGCGTGCTTCGATATATTGTCTGGCGCATCGCCGTGATGGTTCCAACGCTGCTGATCATATCGGCGCTGGTGTTCACGATCATCGAGCTTCCCCCGGGCGACTATTTCGACAGCTATGTCAGCGAGCTTCGGGCTCAGGGCGAGGCGGTGGATTCCGATCGCATCCAGATGATGCGAAAGGAATATGGTTTCGACAAGCCGCCGGTCATTCGCTACTTCTACTGGGTCGGCGGGATGCTGCACGGCGATTTCGGCTATTCTTTCGAATATGAGCTGCCGGTTCGCGACGTCATCGGCGACCGAATGTGGCTGACGGTGCTGGTTTCCTTCGTCACGATCATCGTCACCTGGCTCATCGCCTTTCCGATCGGCATGTACTCCGCCACGCACCAATACAGCTGGGGCGACTACGGCCTGACCTTCCTCGGCCTTCTCGGCCTTGCCATTCCGAATTTCATGCTGGCGCTGATCCTGATGTATTTCGCCAACATCTGGTTCGGCACGTCCATCGGCCATCTCATGGATCAGCAATATCTCGGCGAGCCGATGAGCTGGGCCAAGGCGAAGTCGATCCTCGCCCATCTCTGGATCCCGGTCTTGATCATCGGCACCGGGGGCACTGCAAGCATGATCCGGCGGCTGCGCGCCAATCTGCTCGATGAGCTGCACAAGCAATATGTCGTGACCGCGCGCGCCAAGGGCCTTCATCCCTTCAAGGCGCTGGTCAAATATCCGCTGCGCATGGCGCTCAATTTCTTCATCTCCGACATCGGCTCTATCCTACCGGCCATCATCTCCGGCGCCGAAATCACGGCGATCGTGCTGTCGTTGGAAACGACCGGGCCGATGCTGATCAGGGCGCTGCAGAGCCAGGACATGTATCTGGCAGGGTCGTTCCTCATGTTCCTCGCCTTCCTGACGGTCATCGGTGTCCTGATTTCCGACCTGGCCCTGGCGCTGCTTGATCCACGAATTCGCTTGCAGGGCGGCAGCACCAAATGAACACGCAATCGCCGCTGCCCGCTCCAGGTGCCCCACTGCAACACTACGTATCCATCGCGCCCTTTGACCTGCAGTCGGTCGAGGCGATGACGGCGGAGCAGTCGAAGGTCTTTCAGGCATCGCAGTTGCGGCTGATGTGGTGGAAATTCCGACGGCACCGGCTTGCCCTCATATCCGGCATTTTCCTGGTAGCGCTTTATCTCGGGATACTGATCTGCGAGTTCCTGGCGCCCTACAATCTGCACACGCGCAACATGGACTACATCTATTCGCCGCCGCAGCAGGTGCACCTGTTCCACAACGGCCAGTTCGTCGGGCCGTTCGTGTACGGCCGCCAGATGACGCTGGACATGGACACGCTCAAACGGAATTACATCGAGAACCGGGATGATGTTCAGCAGATACGTTTCTTCTGCAAGGGCGACAGCTACCTGTTCTGGGGCCTGATCGAAGGCGACAGGCATCTTGTCTGCCCTGCCGAAAACGGCCAGCTCTTCCTAGCCGGCACCGACAGGCTGGGGCGCGATGTGCTCTCGCGCATCATCTACGGCGCACGCATTTCATTGACCATCGGCCTTGTCGGCATCGGTTTCAGTTTCCTGCTCGGCATCGTTATCGGGGGGCTGGCCGGCTATCACGGCGGTATCTTCGACCTGATCGTTCAACGGATAATCGAAGTTCTGCAATCGATCCCCAGCATTCCGCTGTGGCTGGCTCTGGCGGCGATCATGCCGATAACCTGGAGTCCGATCCTAATCTATTTCGGCATCACCGTCATCCTCGGGCTGCTCCACTGGACCGGACTGGCGCGGGCCGTGCGCTCAAAACTTCTAGCATTGCGCGAGGAGGATTACGTTCTGGCCGCGCAATTGATGGGCGCCAGCAGCGGCCGCATTATCCGGCGGCACCTCATTCCGGGCTTCATGTCGCATCTGATCGCGACGGCGACGATCTCCATACCCGGCATGATCCTGGGCGAGACGGCGCTGAGCTTCCTGGGGCTCGGCCTGCGGGCACCGATAACCAGCTGGGGCATCCTGCTCACCGAGGCGCGCAGCGTCAGCGTGATCGCGTTCTATCCATGGCTGCTTTTGCCGATCCTCCCCGTCATTCTCGTCATCCTGGCGTTCAACTTCCTCGGCGACGGCTTGCGGGATGCCGCGGACCCCTACAAGTGACATCGCAGTTGCGCGGCGGCGGCGCCTATTCCACCCGGTATGATCCTTGTCGGCAGCCTGTGCGGTTGTTGCAGCGTTCATCGTTCGCCTCTATATGCGGCGAGACGTGATCAGGGTTTAACATGTCGCCCCAGGGTTTCATCCGTGAACCGTTCCGGTCGCGGGCATAGCCGATCTCTTGGGCTGGGTTCAGGACACACAAACGCATATGACTCGCCTCGAGAATTTCATCAGCAGGATGACCGCACAGCGCGACATTCTCGATCACGTCTGCGTCGAGGTGGCTAAGATGGAGGGGCTTGTGCTCGAACTCGGCCTCGGCAATGGCCGGACGTTCCACCACCTGCGCGAGCGCCTCCCCGGACGCCGGATCGTGGCGTTCGACCGCGAAGTTGGCGCACACGCCAGCTCAATTCCCGAAGCTGAAAACCTCGTGCTCGGTGAAATACGCGAGACGGCCAGGAGGTTCATTGGCATCGACGCCGCTCTTGTCCATGCCGACATCGGCACCGGCTACGACGATCGCGATGCAGTGACTGCCACCTGGCTTCCCGATCTGATTGCGGGCCTGCTTCGCGTCGGCGGCTTCGCGGTGAGCGGCACGCCGCTTGATCACCCGCAGCTGCAACGCCTGCCGGCGCCGACTTCGGAGCCTGCCTATCGTTATTTTCTCTGTAGGCGCGTCTGAGGACCGAGACGACCAAAGTCTTCAGGGGATCGTATATACTGCGATCTCTCGCTCAATGCCGCGCAGCGAGACCTCGTGGGGCTCCGGCTTCAGCGATTTCCTGCGCAGCAGATCGGCGGTGAGATTGTCGTCGACCACCGCGCGAGTGGCGAAGATCGCCTGTGCATTGGCAAGGTTCTGGACTCGCGAAGCGATGTTGACCGTCTGGCCGAAATAGTCCTGCCGCTCGTTCATGGACACGGCGATGCAGGGGCCGGCATGAACTCCGATCTTGAGCAACAGGTCCTCGCGCCCGCTCTCGTTGTTGAGCGCACGCATTGCCTCGCGCATCCTGAGGGCCGCAGCAATCGCCCGATCAGGCGTCGCGAACGTCGCCATCACCGCATCGCCGATCGTCTTCACCACCGCGCCGGCCTCCGCCGCGACGATCTCGTGCAGAACCTGGAAATGCTCGCGCACGAGATCGAAGGCCGAAAGGTCGCCCACCCGCTCGTAGAGCGCGGTCGATCCGCGCAGGTCCGTGAAAAGGAAGGTCAGGCTGGTGATCTTCAGGCGCTGGTTGATGTCGACCGTATCCGTGCGATAGAGATCGCGAAACGTCTGGTTGGTGAGCAGGCGCTTGGCGGTCAGGAAGGGTCGGCGTTTGCGCAGCAAATCATGCAGGCCCTGGCCGGCGATGAAGACCGTCGGCAGCACGCGAGTGTCTGTTCTGTTTTCCAGCGAAATGCGCAACGGGCCGGGTTGCATCTCCAGCGTCTGGCTCTGGACGTGGTCGCGGTCGAAGACCAAGGAGAGGCCTCGGCGCTCCTTTGTCGGTTCGCCCTTCACGTCGATGAACTGCACTGAATGGGTGACCGGCTCGAAGACGATGATGAATTCGGACGGAAGCTGTACGGGCAGAACCGCCTTTTCACCGGGCGCAAGCTCGATGTCCTCCAGCGAGATCTCTTCCATCCTTTTCGCGAAGTCTTCATCCGGCAAATCGACGCCGGACGCCCAGTAGATCTGGCGGAAATACTCCATCAATGGTAGCTCGTGCGGATTGTGGGCGGCAATCCTGCGTATGCGGGGACTGACGGTGAACGTCACCTCGACCATCTCGTCGAGGGTCGGTGAATAACCCTCGGCGCACAGCGTGCAGGTGTATTCGTCCTTCTGCACTGTTTTCAGCGTGGCGTTGGTGTCGAGCACGCCGCCACAGCCGGGGCACAGAACATTCCACGAAATGTCGAAGATGCCGACCCGCGCTGCATGGAGAAAGGCGCCTATGGTGCGCTCCTCGTCGAGGCCATGCTTGCTGGCGAAGGCCGGCGCATTGATGCGGCAAAGTTCGCTGTCTCCGCCTTCCGCGATGGTTCGCTGGATCGCGTCGATTGCCAGTGGATCGACATCTGGTGATTGCCGCAGAAGCGAGAACAGATCCTGAGCTTCGTTCATCGTGCAGGCTCCGAAAATGCGCCCAAGCCATGTTGACCGGACCGCTCCTTGGTTCGGCCACTGCATTTTACTTCGAAACGGACCGTGCGGCCATTCGAATAGACAAACCTGATGATCATTCAAGTTCCATTCGACCGATTTTCACCGGCCGCAAGCGGCACTATGATGTCCGCGGGCATTCACCTTGGGGACTCTCTCCCATGCCGACCTCCGACAATCCGCCATTTCCCACGGCCCTGCGCCTATTTTCGGTGGCGGTCATCATCGTCCTGATCGTGGGCGCGGGCCTGTTTTTCGCGCCTGTGCTGGTCAAGGCGAGGTGGCCTTGGGCCGTCACCCCGTTCAATGCCCGCTTCCTCGGCGGCTTCTACACCGCCGAAATGGTCGTGATGGCGGCGCTGCTGTTCTGGAACCGCTGGTCGCCCGGCAGGCTCGTGCTGGTCATGGCCTTCATCTTCACCGTCATCGTGTCGGCGGCTTCGTTCATCAATCTCGGCTATTTCAACTTCGAGCGCAAAGCGCCGTGGCTGTGGTTTTTGGTCTATCTCGCCTCGGTCGCGGTATCAGGGCTGTTCCTGTGGCAGGCCTGGGATCGTCCTTCCGCAAAGGGCGTCACCTTAAACCCGGCATGGCGCGGCTACATGCCGGTGGAATTGGCGGTCCTCGGATTCTATGGCCTCGGCCTGTTGCTGTTTCCCCTGAAATTCAGCAGCTTCTGGCCATGGCCGGTCGACGCCTTCCACGCGCAGGTCTACAGCGCCATCTTCCTCGCCGGCGCGGGGGGCATATATCTCGTATGGAGAAGCGCGCCGCGCGAGGAACTGCTGGTGCTCGGCTTGGCGCAGTTTTTGGTTGGCCTGCTTGCCATCCTTGGCCTCTTCATCACCGACGCTGCGGTGCACCGGATCGACAGGACGGCGATCGGAACGTTATGCTGGCTCGCCCTTTTCGGCTGGATATGCATCAGCGGCGTCTTCAAGCTATACGCCGCCTCCCGATATTTCGGCCGGCAACCGGCATAGCAAGTTGCAGAGACGGCTGGATTTTCAGGTGACGTCCGGTGCATCGTGCCGGACCGATCGCCTTCGCCTGGAACGCCATGACCAGCACGACCTCGCCATCGTCCGACAAGATCCGCCCACAGCTCCGACCCGTCCGGTCAAGCGATGCGGAGGCGCTTTGCGCTATCTTCAACAAGCCGGGCTTCCGCTGGGGCACGTTCAGGATGCCCTTCGAAAGGGTGGAGCAGGTGGAGCGGCGCATCGCCAAGTCCGGCCAGGAAACCACATGGATCGTTGCGGAGGTGGACGGCAAGGTCGTCGGCCATGGCAGCCTGGTCGCACAGGACTCGCCGCGCCGTTCGCATATCGGCGAGATCAATATCGGCGTTGATGACGCCTTTGTCGGCAAGGGCATCGGCTCCGCCATACTTGGCGCGCTGCTTGACGTGGCCGACAACTGGCGGGCCCTGAAGCGGGTCGAATTGACCGTCTATGCCGACAACGAACCGGCTATCCGTCTTTACACAAGCCACGGCTTCGAGATCGAAGGTCGGCATGTGAAGGCCGGTTTTACCGACGGGCGGTACCACGACCTCCTGAGTATGGCCCGGCTGCGGTTCTAAGATCCGGTGTTGGCCTCGGCCGTGCAGCCGACCTGACAATTCGTGCCGAGTCGGCGAACAGGTGATTGCTGATGGAGAACCTCGTGGGATACGGTCAATTTCGCCTCACACCATTGATCGCATTGCTTGGCCCGAGCGCGTCCAGCAAGTCTGGTCTCCCTTGGCGCCTGCGCCGCAAGCGGCTTGACGGGAACCGATGACCGCCGTCTTTGACCCGACCCCTGCGCCTCCGGCGGAAATTCTGGCCGTGCTGTCACTGCTCTGCCCGGAAGTCGTGCGCGACATCGAGCAGAATTGGAATGCATCGGTTTCCGACTACGCCCGCCATCTGTGGCGTCCGGTGGCAAGGCCTGCTTCGGGCCCGGCAATCGCTGCCCGCTCGATCCTGCGCGACGTCCTGCGTCAGCGCCTCGGTGCGATTATGCAGCCCGAGGAGATCGGCAAGGCGCTCGAAGAGTTCGAGCACAGACCCGTGATTCAATCCGGCCTGCACTGCCTGCTTCTGATGGACCGGATCACCTTCGATGCCCTCCTGCTTGCCTGGATCGGCGCGGTCGAAAACGGGCTGTCGGCCTTCGTCAACTTCATGGGAACGACGATGACCATGGAGACAGTTGGCCGGGAAGGGCCGGGATGGCTCGATGTCGGCGACGACAAGGTCAACCTCTTTGGCATGGGGCGCCACAAACTGTGCCGCAAAAGCGCCTGCGTGGCCGGTCCCGTATCCCTCAACACGCGTGCGCTCGAAGCGGTGGGCGATGAAACGGACGCCAGCCGCTGGCTGGGCACTCTGCTTGCCTGTCAGGACAAGGTGTTTGGAACCGCCGCCGACGGGCTGACAGCCCTCAACGAGGACCTGGTCGCCAATTGGGATCGTTCCGGCATGACCGTTCCCGTCTTCATCGATGATCGCCTCGCCGCCGCTGCCATGGCGCGGCATCTGGAAAATGACGGCAGCCTTCTTTCCAAGCTGCTCATCGAACCCGCAAGGCGGCAGCGTCTCGAACAAGCCTTGCAGGAAGCCGCATCAGGCCCATTCGGCAGATTCTTGCCCAATACCACGGACTATTTCTGGGGCATCCGCGAGGAGCGCGTGCGCAGGCTCGTCCTCAAGAACGGGCACCTGATCGAGCCCGACAGGCCGCATGGTCTTTCCATCCCGTTCGAGCGGCTGCATCTCAAGCAGGCGCTGCTCGACGGCGTGCTGCTGCCGAACTTGTTCCTGATGTTCCTCGTCCTCGCTATCTTGCCGCGGGTAAGGGTCGTGGGCGGCCTGAGACAGATTGGCTATGTAGCGCTTTTCCACTCCATGCTGCTGGCTGTGCTAGACGAAAACGCGCCGGAAGAGCGCGATCTGGCCGCGGAACTGCAGGTTCGGGAAAATGCCTGGGGCACGCGGGTCATCGATGAAAAGATCTCGGTCCGCGAGCAGCTTGCCGGCCTGCCGGAAGGGGCGCTCTTCCCGCACCTGCTTCGGCAATACCGATTGCGGACATTTGCCGAGACGACCGACGACTTGAAGCTGGTTCGCGAAAACGCCCGATGGCGCAAAATCGGCCAGGCAGGAATCAAGGCGACCTGAGTCTCACTTCAGGCCTTATTCGCGGAGGGTCCATCGCGATCGGCTGCAGATCAGGCCTGACCTCACATGGCCTCAACTGTCATTGCACGACACCGGCCTTGCGGAGCCCGTCCACCATGAGTTCGAAATCGGCAGGGTTCTTGTAGGGCAAGACTTTGCGACGGTATTCCAGCGAATAGTCGGGATTGACGCGAAGCACCTCCTGCCATGCCGCGCGGGCCTCGGCGAAACGGCCCAGGTGGCTGTAGCTGGCGGCCAGAAGCGCGCGCGAGACGTCGGTGACAGCGTTGCGAGCCAGCCGTTGCATCAAGAGGTCAACGGCCTCTTCGTACCTTCCTAGTTGGAACGATGCCAAAGCCTGGAAGTGCAGAGGCACGCAGCCGACCGAATCGGCAGCGCTCTGCCACCGGACCGGATCGATTGCTCGATGTCCCTATGCGCTGCCGCTTGCCGGTCGACGGCTATCGGTTCATCCTTGGGACTACCTTGGCCGTGAAGCGCGTAGCGAGATCACGCTGTCACGGCCGCAAGTGAGGTCTTGTTGGATGGACTGCTCGGGCTGCGGTTTCCAGATTGAGAGCGGGTACGCCTTCTGTCCGAGGTGTGGCAAGCGCCAGCCCGTGCCGTGCGCCAGTTGCGGCTACCCCTGCGCACCCGATTTCGAATTCTGCCCGAAATGTGGGGCCAGCGTCGGTGCGCCCGCAAAAGCCGTCGAACGACCTGCTCCGACACCACGCCGGACCATTGTGCCGCCTTCTCGAACTCCGTCGCTGCTTGCAAACAGCGAAGACGGGCTGCCTCCCGTCTCTGACGCCGATCGCAGGACGGTAACGGTCTTGTTCGCCGACCTTTGCGGCTTCACTACACTCAGCGAGCAGCTCGACCCCGAGGTCATGCAAACGCTGCAGAACGAACTGTTCAAGGAATTGACGGCGGCAGTGCGAAACTTTGGCGGTTTCGTCGACAAGTTCATCGGCGATGCACTGCTTGCCTTGTTCGGTGCGCCGGTCGCGCATGAGGACGATCCGGAACGTGCGCTTTGCGCCGCTCTCGACATGATGGCACGGACGGCACGGCTCGGCGAAAGCACCTTCCACTCCGGCTCGCCTCTGTTGCTTCACATCGGCATAAACACTGGTCCGGTCGTTACGGGGGGATTGGGCATCGGCACCGCCAAATCCTATTCGGTAACCGGCGATACGGTGAATACGGCGCAACGCTTGCAATCGTTGGCCGCACCGGGTGAGGTGCTGGTTGGCGAGCTCACTCACAGGCTGACCCGGCATGCCTTTGCTTACGAGTCGCTGGGTGATGTCGTGCTTCGCGGCAAGGCTGGCAGCGTGCTCGTCCACCGACTGGATGGGCCGCTTGCGGCGCCGCGTGCAGCGCGTGGGCTCGAGGCGCTCGGCCTCAGCGCGCCGATAATAGGCCGCGGTGCGGAGCTCAATAGAATGCTGGCCAGCCTTGATCAGGCGTGCGGCGGCTCGGCCCAGCTTGTCCGCCTGGTCGGAGAAGCCGGTATCGGGAAATCGCGGCTGGTGAAGGAGTTCGTCGCCCGCGTCGGCGACGAGGATCGTTTTCGCAACGTCGCCGTGCGGCAGGCCACGTGCTCGCCGCTTGGCGAACAATCATTCGGCGCTTTGGGTGCAGTGGTGCGCAGCGCTGCCGGGATGATGCAAAACGACAGTGGGGAGGAAATGCGGAGCAAGCTCGCAGACTTGCTTGCCGATCTCGGCCTGCAGGGCGAGGAGGTGAAGCGGCTGATGCCTTTGCTCTACCATGTGCTGGGCCTTGGCGACCCCGACGCCACCTTGCAGCACGTCGAGCCCGAGCAACTGCGGCGGCAAATTCTCTACGCAGTCCGCACGATCATCGAACGGCGGCTTGCGTTGTCGCCGCTGTTGATCGTCGTCGAAGACCTGCACTGGGCCGACGCCGTGTCGCTCGAGGCGCTGCGTTTCGTCATGGACAGGTTGGAACGCACGCGGGTGATGTTGCTGGTCACGCATCGTCCGGCGCCGCACAACGACCAGCTCGACTCAAGCCGTGTCAGTCACACAGCGCTCAGGCTTTCGCCGCTCACCAGCGATGACGGGCGCAGCCTGCTGGCGGCGCTTTTCGGCGAGAGCTGGGTGAACTCGGCAGGAGGGCTTGTCGACCAGATCCTCGATCGGGCGGGCGGCAACCCGCTTTTTATAGAGGAGATCGTTCGCGGCCTTATCGATCGCGGCGTATTGATGCGCGAGGGTCAGCAATGGCGGACTGTGGCAGGCGAAGTCGCAACCGGCATTCCCGCCACTATCCAGGCAATGTTGCTAGCTCGCGTCGACCGGCTTCCCCAGGAGGTGCGCCGCCTGGCCCAGGAAGCCGCGGTGATCGGCCCGCGCTTCGATGCCACACTTTTGAAAGCCGTGACGGCCGACCCCGGCCGCCTGGAAGCCGGCTGCGAACTGCTTTGCGATGCGGAAATCATCGAGGAAGTTGCCGGATCAGGCTCGGTCTCGTCGCAGAGCTACCGCTTTACGCAAACACTGCTGCAGGACGTGATCTACCAGAATCTGCTCCTGCAACGCAGGACCGACATCCACGGGCGCGTCGGTGCCGCCTTGGAGCAACAGTGCGGCGACAAGCCGGAACGGCTCGAAGATTTGACCGTGCTCGGTCATCATTTCGCACTAAGCGCTGAGCGGGAGAAGGGTGCGCATTACCTGCGGGCAGCGGGCGATCGCGCTCGCATGATATACGCCAACGACGACGCCCTTCGTTTCTACGAGCGAGCACTGACGGCTTTGGGCGCGACCGGGCAAACGCCGCTCAAACTGGCAATTGCGGAGCGCATTGCCGATTTGAGCGGTCCGGCAGGCCGCCGCGAGATCGCGCATCAGCACTACGAGACGGTGTTGCAGGCATACCGCGAGTCGGCCAATCGCGTCGCTTCGGCGCGAGTTTTGCGCAAGATCGGCCGGCTGTTCTGGGACGTCGGCAAGCGGGACAACGCGGAATCGCGCTACGCCGAAGCGGCAGCGCTCCTCGATGGAGCGGATGCCCCGGTCGAGCAGGCGCATCTCTGGCAAGAACGTGGCCGACAGGCGTTCCGTAGCGGAGATCACGCACTCGCGGCAAAATGGGCCGACGCGGCGCTGGATTGCGTACGCTCCCTGACAGCGGAGCATGCCTCCGAGGTGGGGCGTGACGCCACCCTTGTGACCGCCGAGGCGCTCAATACCAAGGCTGTTGCGCTGGCTCGCCTTGGGCGAAGCCATGAAGCTGTGCGTCAGATTGAACGTAGCATCGAATTGGCCGAAGACGCCGGCCTGCCGGGCACGGCCTGTCGCGGCTACACCAATCTCGGCGTGCTTTACACGACCATCGATCCGGCAAAGGCGATGGAGGTCTGTCGGCGCGGTCTTGAAGTGGCGCGCCGTATTGGTGATTTGGGGTTCCAGGCGCGCCTCCTCGCCAATCTGGCGGTCGCTTGTTGTACGTTCACGGATCGCTGCCCGACGGAGGGCGTGCCTGCCGCCGAGAAGGCCATCGAGATCGACCGCGCGCTCGACCAGCGCGAGCATCTGCCGGTGCCGTTGATCGTGCTTGGGCAGATCCACCAGTGCAACGGCCGTCCGGAGCTGGCGGTTGAGTTGTTCCACGAAGCACTGGACGTAGCCCGCGAAACGGGCGAACCCCAACTGCTGTTTCCGTGCTATGATGGTCTCGCAACGCTCAATCTCGACCTCGACAATCTGGCCGAGGCCGAGCGCTATTTTTCCTTGGCGCAGGGTATATGCGCCCAGCACGGGCTCGACCCGGAAGGACTTGTGGTGCTGCCTTTTCTCGACTAGCGGGTGGGAGGTTGGAAATGTCCGCGCATAGTGACTTGGTACCGCTTCAACCGGGCGACCGCGCGCCAAACGTGGTACTCGACGCCATAACCCAGGAAGGCAAGATCGCGCTTGACGACTTTCGCGGACAAAAGCCCGTGCTGGTCGGCCTGTTTCGAGGTCTGCATTGTGCGTTTTGCCGGCGCCATATCGCCGCCCAGGCGCGGCTCGATCCGGAGCTGCGCGAAAAGGGCGTGGGGAGCCTGACGGTGGTCAACACGCCGATCGAGCGAGCGCGACTCTATTTCCGCTACCACCCTATGCCTAATCTGCTTGCGGCCTCCGACCCTGAGCGCGCTTCGCATCGTGCTTTTGGACTGCCCAATCTCGAATTCACCCAAGACGAGACGAACTGGCCGTACAAGGTTTCGATGGCAGCGGCAAAGGATTTGCGGGTCGACATACCAGGCGAGTTGCCCGGTCCGATGGATCCTTTTGCGGCCAGCGAATTCCTCGACAAAAGGGACCATTACGAAGTGACCGAAGCCGACGAACAGATGATGGCAACGGGACACGGACAACTGATCGGTCAGTTCCTGCTGGACCGGCAGGGCATCGTCCGCTGGAGCTTTACGGAGGTCCCAGAGGGCGGGCGATACATGTTTGCGGCGCCAAGCCCGAAGGAGTTGATGTCGGCGGTGTCGCAAGTCGCCCAATAGACTTGCGAACGAGGTGACGGGCGGGACACGGAACGAAAAGCGGAACCAATTTGTCACAAATCTAGACATTGGCCTCGGCGAGGCCCGCACGGTCGTGGCAGCACGCACCCTGCTGAGAGATTTACCGATCTTCGAGCACGGCCTCGACACGGGCAACAAAATCATCGAGCGAGCGATCCCCGCGAACCTCGATGCGCGGAAGGTCGATGGGATCGCAATCGAGGTCCGCCGGCCCATGTCTGCCGCCGAAGCCGATCCGATAGCCGCACTCCTTGGCCAGTCGGCCAAGCCGTCGGTCGGTGACAGAGAAGGGGGCAGCGAACGCCGCGGTTGGTCGACCGGTCCACCGTTCGATGAACATGCGAGAGCGCAGGAGCTCGGCGGCCAAGTCGGAGCTCGATAGACCATCGATCGCGCGATGCGTCGCCAGGTGGCTTCCGAAGAACGCACCTTCGCCGGCGAGGCGCCGCACCGTCCCGGCGCCCATAAGCTGCGTCGGCGGACCGCTGACGGCGTCCCACCGTGCACTTTCGCCCACAAGGTCCGTCACCAGGAACACTTCCGCAGTCAGGTCGTTCGCGCGCAAGATCGGCCAGGCATGGTCGGCAAAGTTCTGGAAGCCGTCATCGAACGTGATGAGCACCGGGCGACCAACGAAAGGTTGACGGTTGGCGATGAACCGCTCCAGCTGCTCGGACGTAATAGCGTGAAAACCATTGGCGCGCAGCCACGCCATCTGGCTGCCGAATGCTGCAGGAGTGCACCGAAAACGGGCAAGCGCGGCCGGACCCTCATCGTCGACGCTGTGATACATGAGGACAGGGATGCGCTGCCGTCTTTCGCTGCGTGCGACGTCGCGGCGCAAGGCCCGCGCCCCGCCCCAGACGATTTTTCGCGCGACGCCCATGTCGATCGGGGCGCGGATCGGCACGTGATCAATCGTCGGTTCCGTCGCCACGTCGTCCGGTGACAGGCGGCGGAATCGGTCTATGCGATAGAGCTCGGTCTGGATCGATCGCTCGAGGACGAGGCCCTCGGTGCCTTCCAGCGTCTTCGAGATCGCCTGTGCACCGAACGTGTTCCAGTCGAAGCCTGTCCTTTCAAGATCGTCACCCAGCACGAATGCGTGTGCGCTGATGAGCCTGCCTCCAGGCGCCAACGCCTCAACGAGTTCTTTGGCGACGCGCCGCAACTCGGCGAGATCATCCAGGTAGTAGAGCGCCTCCGAACAGACGATCAGGTCCATTTCACCCGGCAGCGTATCCGCGGAAAAGTCCAATACGCCGAAGTCAACATTCGGCTGATCGCTGCATCGCTCGCGCGCCCGCGCGATGGCTACGGCGGAGATGTCGGTTGCGGTCAAGTGGCCCACTCGCGGCGCCAACTGCCGCGTGAAGTGGCCCTCCGCGCAGGCCAGCTCAAGCGCCCGTCCGATGGGACCGGCAGGCAGAATTTCGAGCTGTCGCTCATATTTTTCCTGCTCATAGGGCGAAGCGTAGTTCCAGCGGTTCTCGGTCGTGAAATGGCGATCCCAGAAAGATGTGCGATCCTTGCCGTTTCCATCCGTAGGCCGTGCGCGGCGCGGCGTTGCGAGAGGCACCGAAGGTTCGGGGCTCGACCGAACCAGCCCCTCCGCTTCCGCGGCCAATCGCGCGAGTTTGCCGAAGTGGCTGTCCGAATCGGACCGGCCTCCCGCCATGGACAACGATGCCTCGGCTTCAAACATCTCCGAGGTGGCGCCCTCTTGCGTTGCAAGCCGCTCAGAGGGCACGAGATCCAGGATCAATTCGATCCAATGACGCCTTGTCACCTTCCCGAGCGCGCCGAACTGGACGCGAGCCTCGATCCGGCCATCGATCGTTAGATAGGCATAGATCTGATCGAGTCCTTCCGGAAGTTCGATCGAGGTTGGATTTCGAGCGTCGACGCGAATTCCGAGCGTCCGCTCCAGTTTGCGCGGCGCGGCAAGATCGTCGAAGTCGAGAAGCATTTGCTCGAGGTGATACTGGACGCGGCGACCAGCTCCTGGATCGCCCCAAAGCTTGCCGAGTTCGATGGTCAACTCGGTGAGGGGACCGCCGAACCTGTCCCACCTGGCTGCCAATTGCGCCGGCACCGACAGGCTTCCCACCATAAGGCCATCGAGGACCAGCTTGGCGACCTCACGGACCCACTTACGTCCTGCCGGGAGCGCATGCAGGGACCGTGGGGCGATGGAGCGCGAGCCGCGGCCGCAATCCGTCGCGGCGTTCCACAAGGCAAACCACGCGAGCGCTTCGGAAGCGGTGCGGCCGTTCGTCTCGATCGCTCCATTGGCGTGAGCCGGCGCTGGGTGTTCGACCCTGGGATCAGGCGAAAAGCCGCGGGCGATAACGATTTCCGCATCTGCCATCACCTGCGCCGAACTGAGGGCGGGTAAGTTGCGGCTGATCCGACAGAAAGCGAGCGGCTCGTCGACCATCACCCAACGTTTGCCGAGACGTGCGAGGCGCTGCCACAGGTCCCAGTCCTCGCAAGTGCGCAGCGACACATCGAAACCGCCCAACTCGACAATAGTCTTCCGATCAACCAGTAGCGCGTGAGTGCGGATGGCGCACTGGCGGGCGAATGTTTCGAAGGGCTGGATCGCGACCTCGGTCGAGATGCTCGGCGGGGTGAGTTCGCCATCGGGCATCATGCGCCGAGAGCCGCAATAGGCGGCCACCGCATCGGGAGCGGTTTTCAGCGCGGCCAGCATTTTCGCAAGAAAGCTGGTATCTACCCAATCGTCAGCATCCAGAAACATGAGCCATTGGCCCCGCGCTATCGAAATCCCGCTATTGCGCGCGGCGGCGGCGCTATACGCGCAAGAGCTCAACGTGCGAAATCGTGCATCGTGCTCCACATAACCCGCGATGATCGCGGGCGTGCGGTCAGTGGAGGCGTCGTCGATGATGATCGCCTCCCAATCCGGTCTGTCCTGATCGACGAGGCAATCGAGTGCGCGCGCCAGCGTTGCCTCGGCGTTGTGCGCAGGAACCACGATTGAAACCAAGGGACTATGCGCCACGCCAGTCTCCGGACTGGACAAAGAGGTGATGGTGCCCAGAGGCGGATTCGAACCACCGACACGCGGATTTTCAGTCCGCTGCTCTACCAACTGAGCTATCTGGGCCTGTGCCGGCTAACGGGGTCGCCCACCGGGTTTCACCAGGGCACCGGGCGGCGCCCCTGGAAAGCGCGTGGGTTATAGCATGGGAATTTCGCCTGTCCAGCGCTTAGGTGTTGATAAAGAAAAATCGCGGGAAATGGCCCATTGCCACGCGCATTCACGCCTCGTCTTTGGACGAAGGGCCTTGCTTCGGGCCGTCGTCTTCTTCCTCCTCGTCGTCGCGACCGGGGATGACGTAGGCGCCTTTCAGCCAGCGATTGAGGTCGATGTCCTTGCAGCGCGCCGAGCAGAACGGATAGTGCTCGCGCGCGGAAGGCTTGCCGCATTCGGGGCAGGGTCGCTTCGGGCGGAGCGGCGTGACCTTGTCGTCAAGACTCATGGGTCGTCCATGCTCATGGCCGCGCGACGTGCCAGTTCTTGTGCGCCTTGAAGCCTTCGCCGGAAAGCAGCGCCACGCTCTCATAGAGCGGTAGGCCGACCACATTGGTGTAGGAGCCGACCAGCTTGACGACGAAGGAGCCAGCCAGGCCCTGCACGGCATAGCCGCCGGCCTTGCCGCGCCATTCGCCCGAGGCGACATAGGCGTCGATCTCCTCGCGCGGCAGCCTCTTGAAGCGGACCCTGGTTTCCACCAGCCGCTGCCTGAGCTTGCCGCCCGGCGTGATCAGGCAGATGCCGGAATAGACGCGGTGCGAGCGGCCGGAAAGCAGGCCGAGGCAGTTGACGGCGTCGTCGATCGTCTCGGCCTTGGGCAGGATGCGCCGCCCGACGGCCACCACCGTGTCGGCGGCGAGGATGAAGGCAGGCACATGGTCTTCCTCGCTCTTCAGCGACGCGAGCGCCTTCTCGGCTTTTTCCTTGGAAAGGCGCTTGGCCAGTGAGCGCGGATGCTCGGCGCGCAGCGGCGTCTCGTCGACGTCGGCCGGCAAAATGCGGTCCGGCTCGATGCCTGCCTGTTGCAACAGCTCGATGCGGCGCGGCGAACCCGAGGCAAGCACGAGCTTCTGCAGGATGCTCATGGGAGCATGATGCCGAAAAGTGTGAAGCGGTTTTCGGACAACGTCATGCTCCACTCCCTGGTTTGGAGCCGGATGATTTCGGGTCGAACAGACCTGAGATCATCCGGCTCTGGGTTCGCGCCGAACTGTTACTTGAAACGGTAGGTGATGCGGCCTTTGGTCAGGTCGTAAGGCGTCATCTCGACCAGGACCTTGTCGCCGGTCAGCACGCGGATGCGGTTCTTGCGCATGCGGCCGGCCGTATGGGCGATGATCTCGTGCTCGTTTTCGAGCTTCACCCGGAACATCGCATTGGGCAGCAGTTCCGTGACCACGCCCGGAAACTCGAGGACTTCTTCCTTCGGCATTCGATACCTTTGCTTGGATGGCGGTTCCGGCGCCTAGAGCATGATGCCGAAAAGTGTCAAGCGGTTTTCGGACGACATCATGCTCTACGTCTTTGATCTGGAGTCGGATGATTTTCGGCCGAACCGACCGGAAATCATCCGGCTCCAGCCGGAATTTGCGGCGGAACCTATATGATAATCGCCCGCTTGTGAACATGCTTAATCCGTCGCGTTTCTTGCTTCCGGAAGCAAGAAACGTCGGCTAATGCGCGCTTTCAGCCGTTCGCGCACATCGCGATAGGCCGCCATGATGTGCTCGCGCGTGCCCCCGGTGTCGGTCGGGTCGGGCATCGGCCAGTATTCCACCTCGACGGCGAGCGAGCGGGTGAGCTCGAGCGCGGCGTGGTGCGCTTCCGGCGCCAGCGTGACGATCAGGTCGAAATAGTCGTCCTCCAACTCGTCTAGCGTTCTCGGTTGCCGCTCGCCGAGCGTCAGACCCTCCTCGGCAAGCACGGCGTCGACGAAGGGATCGCGCTCGCCGCTGCGCACGCCGGCCGAAGCGACGAAGGTGGTGGCCGGCAGGAACCGTCGCGCCAGCTGCTCCGCCATCGGCGAGCGAACGGCGTTCATGCCGCACAAAAACAGGATCGAATGCGGCAGTGCGGCCGGCACTAGAGCATGGTCCCGAACCGGAGGTCAGCGAACGCAAAAAGTGGGAACCGGTTTTCGGAGAAGACCATGCTCCAACAAAGAGTTAGATCAGGATGGCGATTCAACGAAACGTCATCCCGATCTAGCCCCGCCAGTGCAGCACGCAGACCAGCGTGAACAGTCGCCGCGCAGTGTCGAAGTCGATCTCGATCTTGCCGGCCAGTCGGTCCATCAGTGTCTGTGAGCCTTCATTGTGCAGCCCGCGCCGCCCCATGTCGATCGCCTCGATATGGCTGGGCGTCGAGGAGCGGATGGCCTCGTAGTAGCTTTCGCAGATCAGGTAGTAATCCTTGACGATGCGCCTCAGCGGCGTCAGCGACAGGATGTGGGTGACCACGTCGGCGCCGTCCTCGCGGCTGACGGCGAACACCAGGCGCTGCTCGGCAAGCGACAGCTTCAGCCTGTATGGCCCGGCGCCGTCGTCATTGACCGGCCGAAAGCTGTTTTCCTCGATGAGATCGAAGATCGCCACCGCCCGCTCATGCTCGACATCGGGCGTCGAACGTCCGATCGATTCGTCGAGCTCGACGTCGATCAGCCTGTCGCGGTTTTGGTGGCGGCCGGACATCGTTACATGTTCAGCCTGATCGCCACGGAGCGTGCGTGTGCGTCGAGCCCTTCCGCTTTGGCGAGCGCGATCGCTGACGGCGCCAGCGCCTTGAGCTGCTTCGGGCCGAGCTTCAGGATCGACGTCCGCTTGACGAAATCGAGCACGGACAAGCCGGACGAGAAACGCGCCGAACGCGCCGTCGGCAGTACGTGGTTGGAGCCGCCGACATAGTCGCCGATGACTTCCGGCGTGTGCCGGCCGAGGAAGACGGCCCCGGCATTGCGCATCCTCGCGAGGAAGCGTTCGGCGTCGTCGAAGGCGAGCTCGACATGCTCGGCCGCGATGCGGTCGACCAGCGGCAGCGAGGCTTCGATCGTCGGCACCAGGATCACGGCGCCGAAATCGCGCCAGCTCGCCGCGGCCGTGTCGGCGCGCGGCAGGGTCTTCAACTGGCGCTCGACCGCACGCTCCACCGCCTTGCCGAACTCGGCATTGTCGGTGATCAGGATCGATTGCGCCGACGCGTCATGCTCGGCCTGCGCAAGCAGATCGGCGGCGATCCAGTCCGGATCGTTTTCGGCATCGGCCACGACCAGCACTTCCGACGGCCCAGCGATCATGTCGATGCCGACGGTGCCGAACACCTGGCGCTTGGCGGCCGCGACATAGGCGTTGCCCGGTCCGACGATCTTGGCGACCGGCTTGATCGTCTCGGTGCCGTAGGCGAGCGCGGCGACCGCCTGCGCCCCGCCGATGCGGTAAATCTCCGAAACGCCGGCGAGGTCGGCTGCAACCAGGACCAGCGGATTGATGACGCCGCCGGAGGCCGGCACCACGATCACGATGCGCTCGACGCCGGCGACTTTCGCAGGCACGGCATTCATCAGCACCGAGCTCGGATAGCTCGCCGTGCCACCCGGCACATAGAGGCCGACGGCCTCGATCGCCGTCCAGCGCGAGCCGAGCTCGACGCCGGCGGCGTCCGTGTAGCGGTCGTCCTTCGGCTTCTGCCGCTCGTGATGCGAGCGGATGCGGTCGCGCGCGAATTCAAGCGCTTCGACCGTGGCGGGGTCGGCCGCGGCATAGGCCTTGGCGATATCGTCCCTGGATACGGCGATGCCGAGCTTGCCGAGATCGGCCTTGTCGAATTTCAGCGTGTAGTCGATGAGGGCCTTGTCGCCCTCGTCGCGCACCCGCGCAACGATGTCGCGCACCACCGCCTCGACATCGGCAGACACCTCTCGCTTGGTGGTGAGGAATGCCGAAAAGCGCTGCTCGAAATCGGCGTCCGTTTGGCTAAGCGTGATGGCCATTGTCTGTGCTCAGGTCCTGTGAACAGGGCGTGAGGTGGCTTGCCAGGCGCCGCCGATGTCGGCGAGCCTTGCCTCGATGCACTCGACGTCGAGCATGATCGTGCCGCCTCCGGAAAACACCAGTTCGATGATGCCGGCCGGCTTGCTGATCGCAACGAAGCTGATCGCCAGCAGCGAAAGCACCTCGGCCGGCTTGTCCCGCGCGATGCCGCTGGTCTTGGCGCCGAGCACGCGGTCGAAATGCAGGACGCTCTGGCGCCGCTCATTGTGCTGGCGGAAGAGGCCGGACTTCGCCTCCCAGACGAAGCGGTTCATGGTCAGCACGAAGCGTTTGGCCGCCGGCAGGTATTCGAGGTCGGAGACTTTCATCACGGCGTCCTGAACATGGGCCGAGACGATGCTCAGGTCCTGGTCGTCGAGCGCGATGAGCTTGAGAGCGGCCATGCGGTATGCGCACCTGAAGGTTGACGGTTCAAGCTTCTGTTAGAACATGATCCCGAAAAGAGGAAACCGGTTTTTGCTTTTCGCGGCAAAGATCATGCTCAAACAAAATTCTAGAGCGTGTCGAACTCGACAAAATCGAGATCAATAAGGCTCTAGTGGGTCTTTCCCGCCGGTGCAACTCGCCCGAAACGATTGCGGCGAAGCGTCAGCCCGAAATCCGCTCGATCACCGCGCCGCAGCCGGAGAGCTTCTCCTCCAGCCGCTCGAAGCCGCGGTCGAGGTGGTAGACCCGGTTGACGACGGTCTCGCCTTCGGCGGCGAGGCCGGCAATCACCAGCGATACCGAGGCGCGCAGGTCGGTCGCCATGACTGGCGCGCCTTTCAGCTTGGCGACGCCGTCGACGATCGCCGTCTGGCCGGAAAGCGTGATGTGGGCGCCGAGGCGGGCGAGCTCCTGCACATGCATGAAGCGGTTCTCGAAGATCGTCTCGGTGATGCGGGACTTGCCCTTGGCCATCGTCATCAAGCCCATGAACTGCGCCTGCAGGTCGGTCGGGAACGCCGGGAAAGGCGCCGTGGTCACGTCGACCGGCGCTATGCCGGCGCCGTTGCGCTTGACGCGGATGCCCTCATTGGTCGGCGTGATCTCGGCACCCGTCTCGGCGATGACGTCGAGGGCGCTCTGCAGCAGGTCGGGCCGAGCGCCGTCGAGCATCACGTCGCCGCCGGTCATCGCTACCGCCATGGCATAGGTGCCGGTCTCGATGCGGTCCGGGATGACGCGCACGCGGGCGCCGGACAGCGCCTCGACGCCCTGGATGGTGATGGTGGAGGTGCCGGCGCCGTGGATCTTGGCGCCCATGGCGATCAGGCATTCGGCGAGGTTGACGATCTCCGGCTCGCGCGCGGCGTTTTCGAGCACCGTCTCGCCCTTGGCGAGCGAGGCCGCCATCATCAGCACATGCGTGGCGCCGACCGACACTTTCGGGAACACGTAGCGATTGCCGTGGAGACGGCCGTTCTTCGTCTTGGCGATGACGTAGCCGTTGTCGACGTCGAGCTCTGCGTCCAATGCCTGCAGGCCCTCGAGGAACAGGTCGACCGGACGCGTGCCGATGGCGCAGCCGCCGGGCAGCGACACCTTGGCCTCGCCCATGCGGGCAAGCAGCGGCCCGATGACCCAGAAGGAAGCCCGCATCTTCGACACCAGCTCGTAGGGCGCGGTGGTGTCGACGATGTTGCGGGCGGAAAAATTGATGGTGCGCGAATAGCCTTTCTGCTGGCTCTCGCGCCGGCCGTTGACAGAATAGTCGACACCGTGATTGCCGAGGATGCGGATCAGTTGCTCGACATCGGCCAGATGCGGCACGTTCTCCAGCGTCAGTGTGTCGTCGGTGAGCAGCGAGGCGATCATCAGCGGCAGCGCCGCGTTTTTGGCGCCCGAGATCGGAATGCTTCCGGCAAGCTCATTGCCGCCGACAATTCTGATGCGATCCATGAAAGAACGTCCCCTCGGCCCGGACGGGCCGGTTTCAATCGGTTGAGTATGTCCGGCTCTAGACTATTGGCCGGCGCGGTTCAAGAAATAGGATTTCCCCATCTGTGGCCCAAGTATGGTCGGCCAGTGTGGCTGATTTGGGTTACTTTTCCTGCATTTTTCCTGCAGACGGCAGGCCCTCCGGCCGCTGATCGAGATCGAAGGCGCGCTGCTTGTCAGCGTCGCAGGCGCGCTGCTTGCCAGCGTCGAAGGCGCGTTGCTGGTCAGCGTCCCCGGCGCGCCGGGAGCGCGCCTGCGCCTTGCGTTTTTGCAGGTTGGCGCGCAACGCTTCGGCGAGCCGGTCCTTGCGCTCGCCGCCGCCCTTTTTCGGTGGACTTGCCTTGTCGTTCATCGTCCGTCCCCGCCGGCGTATAGCCGGCTCTGGTTCAGGCATAGTTATCATTGTGGCGCCGCCATGTCATGGAAGACTGCCGGAAGCGGCTTCCACAGCTGCGGCGTTCGATGCATGCCGCCCGAAACCGCGCTGGTTTTGCGACAATCACATGCGTCGTTTTAAGGTTTTCTTGGCCTTGCGCTTGCCGGTTCGTTATGGCAGAAGCGCCGCCATCGCAGGCTGCGGTAGCTCAGTGGTAGAGCACTCCCTTGGTAAGGGAGAGGTCGAGAGTTCAATCCTCTCTCGCAGCACCAGCCTATCTCCTTGAAATCGCGGCCAGGACCTGCGTGCGGCGCACTGCGCACTGCTTGGTGAACCGGACAGATCCTTTTCACGTCGACTTCAAAACATACAGTTCGTCGAACTCCGCAAGCTTCGGATACGCGATCGTCGGAGCATGAGCGAGGCTGAGGACGCGTTCACGGTAGCGATCGAGGCACATCTGGCGCTCGTCGTCGCCGATACGCGCTGGTGCGTGCACAAGGAACGGCTCGATCACCGTGAACCCGACAAAGTAGAGCATGCCGTGGTTGATTGGGAACAGGATCTCGGCGATTGGGCCGTTCAGGCCGCGGCTGGAATAGATCGGCGGCGGTCCGCCGATCGTGACGGAGCACATGGCGCGCTTCCCTGCGAAGACGCCGCGGTCATACCATTTGCCACTGCCATAGATGCGGCCACCCGACGCGAACACCCGGTCGACCCAGCCCTTGAGGATCGCCGGCAGCCCGAACCACCAGAGCGGAAACTGCAGGATCAAGACGTCGCACCAGAAGAGCTTGTCCATCTCGGCCTGGATATCCGGGGCGAACCCGTCGTGGGCGGCCGCATTCGCTTCTTCGGCCTGCTGACGGTAGAAATTCGCGTCGTGCACGGTCGTGAAGTTGCGGCGGTCCGATACCGGATTGAAGCCCATGGCGTAGAGATCGGAGACGACGACCTCGTGTCCCGCGGTGGACAACGCCTTCTGCGCTGTGCGGGTGAGGGCACCGTTGAAGCTCTTGGGCTCGGGGTGTGCGTGAACGATGAAGATGCGCACCGTGCTTTGCCACCGGTTTCGATATTCATTTTCTGGATGTCGATAGGACCCGCGCGGCGACGTAGTCGAGCGAGAAGACACCGGCGCCGCGTGTCAGCACGAGCAATAGCAGCGACGACCAGAGCAGGTGCTCAGCCCAGTTCTCCGGGTAGACGAAAATCTGGATGACTGAAACGACGCCGAGCAGCATCAGTGCAGCAAGCCTCGAGAACAGCCCGAAGAAGACCAGAACCGAGCCCGTGAGTTCGGCGGCGGTCGCCAATGGCGCCGCGATCGACGGGTCGATGAACGGCAGATTGTATTCGTTGGCGAAGAGCTGCAGCGTAACCGGCCAGGATGCCAGCTTGCTTTGGGCGGACTGCCAGAACACATGCGCGACCGCGACGCGTGCGGCGAGCTGGACCAGCGAAAGCGGAATGTGTTCGGGCAGCTTGATGATACGCCTGTAGAGGCCGACAAAGCCGGCCGGGTTGGACGAGGATTGCTCCGATATTGCGGTCATAACCGTCTCCGTCAGTTTGAGGGGGAATTCGAGGCGACCCGCACGTCGGTGACGAGCCTGTCGCGGAACAGACGCACAAGGGCCGAAACCAGGTCGAAGGCCGGGTCGAGCGCCAAGGCGCGGCCAGTGGCATGCTCGAGGCCCAAACCGTGCTTCAGCGAATGCCAGAAGGCGAAGCTTGCACGGTCGAGCAGAAAAAGCCGCACATAGTTTCCCGATCGCCACAACGCCACGCGTTCGGGGCGCCTTGCCCAGGTGATGTTTTCGTCGACCGCCGTCTCCTGTTGATGCGCCATCCATACCGACAGGATCGACCAGTGCGAGACGATCAGGCGCAGCGAGGGTTGGAGCAGGATATCCGGCGAGAGTCCGAGGTCGGTGTTGTCTTGTTCTGCGAGGCTGCGGGCTGGCAGCGAGGCCGTATCGAGCGCCTCGGCGATGGCCCATTCGAGCCGCGCCGTTTCGGCGATGATCGGCATGTCGGCCAGCGTATCGATCGTCTTCAGGAAGCGCGGGAAGCCGGCGCCATAGCGCGCAAGGCGCGATTCGACCGGCGGATGGCGTCGAATGAACTCGCTCGCCACGTAGCGGAAGAACCGTTCGTCCACTAGGCGAACCGTGACCGGAAAGACCGCCATCAGCACCGCGGTGAGCGAGCTGCGCGTATTGTTCTGGTAGATGCGCAGCCGGGCCAATGGATCGGCCTTGCCGGCGGTCAGCATTTTCGCGGAGACCATTGGTTCGATGGCAAGCACCGAGCGCGCCATGGTGGTCTGCAGGTGTTCAAGCGGCAACATCGTATCTTCCCTCCATCGGCGTTAAAGCGTTCGACATGACGTGTCCGGCCTTGGCGGCAGCAAATGCTGCGAGCACGGGCATGCTGGTCCGCGCAGTTTCAAAGGGGGATACGGGACGGGGCTTGGCTGCCGCGGCCTGTCTGGCGGCCTGCTTGCGGCTGAACATGAGCGAAGCGGTGAGCATGTCGGCCCACATGGCTTCGCCAAGCAGCACGTCGAGAACCGGAACGTCGGTATCCCATTCGATCAAAGTCGGGCGCGGCCCCAGCCGGCCTATCGCGTGCTCATAGAGCGACCAGACGACCGGTGGTACGCGAGAGCCATGATCGTCGATGAGCACGGTATCGGTTCCGACCCGGTTGGTCGCATGGCCGGCGAGATGGATTTCGCCGATAGCCTGCTCAGGCAGCGCGTCGATGAAGGCCTTGGCGTCATATTGCAGATTGTGCGCCGAGACATGGACGTTGTTGACGTCCAGCAGCAGGCCGCAGCCGGTCCGCTCAACGAGCTCGGCCAGGAACTCGGCCTCGTTCATCGACGAGTCCGCAAACGCGACATAGGCGGACAGATTTTCGATCAGCACCTGCCGCTTCAATGTTTCCTGGACGGTTTCGACGTTGCGGGCAACGATCGCCAGCGCTTCTTCGTCATAGCGCAGCGGCAAGAGATCGTTGAGGTAGGCGCCGTCGGCGACGCTCCAGGCCAGATGCTCGGAAACGAGATCGGGCTGGAAGCGCCCGCAGACCATGCGCAGCCGCTCCAGATGATCTCGGTCCAAGCCCCGCGCGCTGCCCAGCGATAGGCCGACGCCATGCACCGACAACGGATAGGTCTGGCGCAGCCGTTCCAGCGCCTCGACGCCTGCGCCGTCTCCCATGTAGTTCTCGGCATGAACCTCCAGCCAGCCGGCGGAGGGTCGCCGCGTCAGCATTTCGCTGATGTGAGGAGAGCGAAGACCGATGCCCGCCGATGCGGGAATCGCGAGGGGCTGAAACGCACGGGACATCGGTCTGCTCCATTCTAGAGGGTGGACAAGAAGTTTGGATCGTTCAGGCTTTCGGCTTGTCGCTGCCGCCCGCGATCTTGGCGCAGCTGCCGGCGGGCACGTAGAGCCAGGAATCCGGCTGGTTGTCGGCGGTCGCGGTGCCGGCGCAGGAATGCGTCGCGGTCTGGCAGTCGTTCTGGCCCGCCCTGACCACGCCGTAGCACTTCTCGAAGGCGAAGCTGGGCTTGGCAGCGGGGCCGCTGTAGGCCGCTGTCGCGGCAAGCGAAGTGGCGGCCGCGAGGGCCGATCCGATGAGGGTCTTGGTGTTGATCACAGGCTTGTCTCCTGGTTGGCGTTTCGAGGGAAAGACCGGCCTTGGGCCCGTCTGCAAATCAGTCTCTCCGATCAGGGTGCCGAGCTGAAATGCTGTCTCGGCATGGAATTGATACGCAGTCACTATGTCCCAGGAGGCGACGCGAAAAAGCCCTCCGGCGGGAGACGCCGGAGGGCTTGGCGCCTGCATTCGGGAGTATACGAAGCAGGCGCGGCTAGGCGGGAGCGAGGCGCCTAGATGTATCGTCTTTCGCAGTTGGAGGCTGGGGCTTCTGCACTGCGGAAAGGATCAGCGGCAAGCCAGTCTGCTGCACGCAGCCGCCCCCTGTCGCGCATGTCGGTCAGTTCGCCCCAGTCGATCCACGGCCGCAGGAGCAGCGGAGCTCCGGCACGATATCGACTGTCGAATATGGTGTGAACAGGCGCGCAAGTGGTCGCGCAATGACTGGCTGCGAGGCTGCGGTCCGGACAGGGTGTGGTGAACACGGACGGTCTGCCGGTGACAACCAGGCGATGGCGAGCTTCAGGTGATAGCACAGGTGGCGACTGCAAAACGTCGCCGTCACCCCAATAAATGTCGCCGTCGATCTCGACAGGCAGCGAGAGGAAGGGAATCGTAGCCGCCGCCACGATCGCATCGACAGACAACTGGTCGCTTGTGAATACCTTCATCGCATCCGTGCGCGCGTTGACGACCAGAACGCCAAGTTTCACCGGGCAGTCTTCGTCACGGATTTGCTCGAGGTCGATTGACTGTTCCAGGACGGATCGAAGCAGGCTGGCTCTGCCGTCGGCGAAAATTGAGGCGTGGCTGACGCGCCGCCAGAAATTGGCGAGTGCCGTCCGCGCGCCGCGCCTGCCGCCGACGCTCAAGCCATAGGCAAAGACCGCCGCCTCCATCGCTGCAAAGCCCGACGCGGTGACGCCGCTGACGCTGCAGCTCGGCTCGTCCAGCAGGCGATCGAGCACGCCCCAGACGAAAGCGCCATGTGCATCGTTTGCCAGCACGATGTCGATCGTCCGGTTTTCCACACCAAGATCCGCGACTGATGCGATGGCTTGGTCTGTTCTCATTGCGGGCTGGGTAAGCATCGTTTGGTCTCCATCCCAAGATTGTCGACAAGGCGACTGGAGAGAGACTGCCGCATCTTCTTGTCCAGCCGAAATGCCAAGGTGGCATGAAGTCCATAGGCAGATTGCATTGGCTGCCGGTCCTCGTGCGCCGCACTCTTCCTCCGATCAGACGATGAGCGTTGCTTTGGCGCCGTTGCTGGAGCCGCGGCCTGGAATCGGGAGGATAAATGATGAGAGCAAAACTCAACTGTATGGCGGCGCTTGCCATAAGTCTTGGCGCAAATCCGGCGTCCGCCGACCCCTTCAGCGATCTTGCCGCATTGCCGACGTTCTACACGGACGCCGCGATGAAGACGATGAAACCTATGGCTGGGTTCAAGAAGGCCTGGTTCGCTCTGTCCAAGCATGACCGGGTCAAGATGACGAAGGCGTGCAACGACCCGGCGATGAGCAAGCCCCACGCCCAATTCTGCGCCAACCTGCTTGCCTTGGGCGGCGCAAATTAGCGGTGCTCGCCGAATACATCGAAATGCAGAGCCGGCATAAACTCCATTCGCAGACGGCATTGGCGAGTTGAACGCCGGATCAAGCAAAGTCCATCTCGGCAAGCAGGAACAATAGAGTTCCAAATGCTGCCGGTCATCAGCGCAGTCGTCAAAAGGGCGATTGCACAAACTCCAGAGAAGGTTCTTACCATGAATATCAAAGCTATCTGCTTTGGCGCTTTTGCCCTTTCGGTTATTGGCGGGGTCGCGTTCGCCGGAGTGCTCGACGAACCGTCCAACATGCAGCCCTTCTTCACCGATTCCGGCATGAAGACGATGAAGTCGAGTGCCGATTTCGAGACGGCATGGAAAGCCACGCCGAAGGCGATGCAGGTTTCGATGATGAAGGAATGCAACGACGCCGCCATGAGCAAGCCGCATGCTCAGTTCTGCGCCCAGCTCTTCGCCTTGGGCCATCACAGCTGACGTTCTTGGCGCCTGGCGCTGCAGGACGTTTTTGATGGCGGGCCTTGGCCCGCCGTCGTCGCATGACGAAACGCTATCGACATTATAGCGCTCATGCATTGGCGTGATGGAAT
The DNA here is from genome assembly GCF_029625675.1 of Mesorhizobium sp. WSM4884. Classification (NCBI taxonomy): domain Bacteria; kingdom Pseudomonadati; phylum Pseudomonadota; class Alphaproteobacteria; order Hyphomicrobiales; family Phyllobacteriaceae; genus Mesorhizobium; species Mesorhizobium sp. WSM4884. The sequence goes on along the minus strand of NZ_JARTVO010000008.1, from coordinate 136,554 downwards.
GCCATGGGTCAGGGTTCCAGGGTGCATCTATGCTAGATGAGGGACGCCCGCATGGACATTCATCACATCCGCTACTTCCTGGCCGTCTGCGAGACCCGCAACTTCACGCGCGCTGGCGAAAAGTGCAACGTCACCCAGCCGGCGCTGTCCCGAGCGATCCAGCAGCTCGAGGATGAGGTGGGCGGCTTGTTGTTTAGGCGCGAGCGCAATCTGACCCATCTTACGGATCTCGGGGCTTTGTTGCGGCCGCGGTTCCAGCAGATCCTTGATGAGGTTACCGGCGTTCGCCAGGAAGCGTCGAGGTTCCTGTGCCTGGAGAACGCAAATCTCAAGGTCGGGGTCATGTGCACGATCGGTCCGCGGCGATTTACCGGTCTTTTGACGGACTTCAACAGGCGCCAGCAAGGCATTCAACTGCAGCTGGTGGAGGGCGTTCCAGCCTCCCTTTCGCAGCTGCTGGAAGCCGGCGAGATCGATGTCGCCATCATGGCGTCCAGCAACAGTTTTCCGGAGCGCTTCGACGTCACGCCGCTTTACCGCGAACGGTTCGTTCTGGCCTTCCCCAGCGGCCATCGGCTGGCCCGCAACGACAATGTCGCCATCTCCGAGCTCGACGGCGAGAACTATCTGAGACGCCTGAACTGCGAGTATCGGGATTACCTTGCCGGCCTCTGCAATGAACGTGGCGTGAAGCTCAGGATTTCCTACGCCAGCGAACGCGAGGACTGGATCCAAAACATGGTCTCGGGCGGGCTGGGAATCTGCTTCATCCCGGAATTCAGCGCCGTCATTCCAGGCTTGCAGATCAGGCCAGTCGTCGATCCTGAAGTCTGGCGGGAGGTCTCGCTGGTCGTCGTGGCGGGGCGCCGGTTCTCGCCGGCGACATCGACTTTCGTGAACAGCGTCAAGGCGCACAGCTGGCCGGAAAGCGGCATCGACCTGTCGGTCAGGAAGACTGCTGCTTAAAGCATGCCTCCCGAAAGTGGGAACCGGTTTCGGGAGACATGCGCAAAATCAAAAGCCTAAAGCGCAGGGAGCGAATCCGAAGAATTGCGACGCGCTTTAGCAGATCGAAGTGAAAGTCCAAATCCGCGACTGACTTCGTTGCGGAGATGATCGCGTTGGTGCGGTCACCTGCTATAGTTTTCAGGTATCGATTTAAGAGCCAGTCAGCATTTCTCTTTCTCCGAGGCTCCAGTCACTCTCCTTGTCATGCCCCGCCTCCCGCGATTGGGCACCGAAAAAGGAGAATAGACATGGCTTCCAGGACTATTGCATTGCAGGCGCCGCTGAAGCTGGCGCTGACACTCGGGCTTCTTACCGCGACCGCTGCTTTTTCCGCAGCCCCGGCTTCCGCCGGCGACTGCCCCGCCGGTCAGGCCGCTACGGCCGACATCCAGGAACATCCCAGCAAGCCGGTCGGCGTGACCGATACGGTCCTTGCCGCAATCGATCTCAGCTCGAAGGGCGAGGCCTGGAAGGGCAACATGCTGCGCCTTCGCAAGCTGGTCGTTCAGCCGGGCGGCGTGGTGCCGTGGCATGAGCACACGGCTCGCCCCGCCAACATCATCGTCGTCGAAGGCTCGATCACTGAATACGCCAGCACCTGCAAGGTCGGCATCGAGCATCCAGCCGGCGACGTGACCGCCGAGTTCGGCCAGCTCGCCCACTGGTGGAAGAACAACGGCAAGGTTCCGGCCGTCCTCTATTCGGCCGACGTTCTCCCGCCCGCGATGCGTGAAGATCACATGATGTGAGCCGCTCGTCGCGGCCGGCAGATCCCAGCAACAGCGACCAACAGCGCGTCCTCGGGTAGTCGCCTGGGGACGCATAGCCAGGAGCCTGTGATGACGACCAGTGAACATACCGAATTGATGTGGCTCCGCAGGGTTGCCGCAGATAGCTGGCGCTTCGGCCTGGTCGCCCTGATCGCGTTCCTGACGCTCGTCGACCTATTCGCCACCCAGGCCATTTTGCCCTCACTGGTGACGAAATTCGGCGTCAGCCGCGCCACCATGGGCTTTGCCGTCAATGCCAGCACGTTCGGCATGGCGATTGCCGGTATTGCCGTGGCTCTCTTCGGGCGTCGCATTGACCGCCGCAACGGCATCTGGATCAGCCTGGCCATCTTGGCCATCCCGACGACGCTGCTTTCGCAGACGGACAATGTTGTGGTCTTCGCGCTGCTGCGTGTAGCGCAAGGTCTTTGCATGTCGACCGCGTTCACGCTCACCATGGCCTACCTGGCGGAGCACTTTTCCGCCCGGCAGACCACGAGCGCGCTTGCGGCATATGTGACTGGCAATGTTGCCAGCAACTTTTTCGGCCGGCTGATGTCGGCGGCCGTCGCCGACATGTTCGGGATCTCGATCAACTTCCTGACCTTCGCTGCCCTCAATCTGTCCGGCGCGGCTCTTGTCTGGTTCACGCTGCAGAAGACCTCGGCAATGATGCGCTCGGATACGACGGGCGGGCTCGCTCGCGCGGCCTGGAAAGCCCCGTTGCAGAACGTCGAGCTGCGCGCCTCCTTCGGTATCGGTTTCCTCATTCTGTTCGTCTTCATCGGCACTTTCACCTATGTGAACTTCCAGTTGGTTGCGGCGCCTTTGTCGCTGACTCCGATGGCGCTTGGCGCGGTCTACTTCGTCTTCCTGCCGTCGATGCTGACCACTCCGCTCGCCGGGCGTGTGGCCTCGGGTCTCGGTCCGAGGGCAGGGGTTGGCGCGACGCTTGGGCTGGCGATTGTCGGCCTACTTCTACTGCTCACGCCCAAGCTTCCCATTGTCCTTGCCGGGATGGCGCTGGTTGCCATCGGCACCTTCCTGGCGCAGGCGATCGCCACCGGCCATGTCAGCCGAACGGCATCGCGCGACCGCGCCGCGGCAAGCGGGATCTATCTCGCGTCCTACTATGCGGGAGGGCTCGCCGGCAGCTTCGTCATCGGACAGATCTATGACCGGATTGGCTGGACGGCCTGCGTGGCCGCGCTGGCCGCAGTCCTTGTGGCTGCGATTGCGGTCGCGCGGGCGCTGAAGACACCAACAACATGACGATCGGAAAACCGATCGGCCGTGAGGCCATCCGCCTCTGGCGAGATCGCGCAAGAATCTCAATGCACTAGCCAACCACCGAACCCAACGGAGACTGAGATGACTACCTACCTGAAAACCCTGATCACAGGTGCCGCCATGCTGACGACGGTCGTCCTCCCCGCGGCCGCCTCGGACGGCGTCGTCACGGTGAAGAGCGACTATTCCGTCGCCGAGACCGTCGCCCGCATCAAGAAGGACGTCCTCAAGAAGGGCCTCATGTTCTTCGGCGTCATCGACCAGGCAAAGCTCGGCAACAAAGCCGGCAACGACGTCAAGCCGTCACGGCTCTTGATGTTCGGCAATCCGGCGCTAGGCACGACTTTCATCACCTCGAATCCCGAGGCCGGCCTGGACTGGCCGGTGCGCGTGCTGGTCTTCCAGACCGGAGACGGTGCCGTTTACGCCGCCTACAGCGATTTCGATTGGATTGCCAAACGGCACGGCATCACTGACCGCAGTGCGCAGTTCAAAATGGCGACCGAGGTCATTCAGTCCGTGACCTCGTCGATCAGGAAAAACTGATCAGCGCAACGAACTGGAAGTCCTTCGAACTCTGCGAGGCTGCCTGTATCGCGCGGCGAAGTCACTCGGCGGCGGACAATGCCTTTGCCCGCTCGCCGAACCATTTCTTCTGGGTGGCTTCGCGGACCAGCGCGCCGACCGCCGGCGAATGCCTGCGGCCGCGCACCGTGACGAGATTGACGTCGCGCCAGAATTCCGGCTCGGTGATCGGCAATGCCGCTACGCCCGGGTGCTTGGCGGTGTGCTCGGGCATGAACCCGAAACCGAGTCCGGCCGCGATCATGGCGAGTGTCCAGTCGTCGCGGTCGCTCCAATAGACGGGGCTGACGGTGACGCCCTGCTGGGCAAGGATGGCATCCGCGTAGCCGGCAAATTCGCAGTTGTTGCGGTGAATGTAGCTTTCATTGCTCATGTCCTTCACCCGCACGACCCGCTGATTGGCCAGACGATGAGCCAGGTGGACCGCCATCACCATCTGCTCGCGAAACAGCGGCAGGGCGTGCACTTCCTCGTCGGGAACGTCCGAAGGCAATGCGTAGATGGCGGCTTCGAGATCGCCTTCGAGCAGCCTTCGCCGGAGGCTCGCGGCGTCTGAATCGCAAAGGTGGAGTTCCACGCCGGGGTGATGGCCACGAACAGCTGCGATCAGCTCGATGATTTCGTCCGGAGCGATCGTGCTCATGATGCCAAGCCTGAGCGGCATCCTTTTCAGGTTCACATACTGCTCGGCAATCTGCTTTGCCTGGCGGGAGTTCTCGAACACGCCCTCGAGATACGTCTCCACCATGCGGCCGAGCTCGGTGAGATGGGTGAAGCGGCGCTCGCGGTGGAAAAGCGCGCCGCCGAATTCATCCTCCAGCAGCTTGATTGCGCGCGAAAGCGCCGGCTGCGTGACGTTGCACTGCTCGGCCGCCCTGGTGAAATTCAGCTCCTTGGCGACGGCCAAGAAATATCTGACTTGGCTGATCTCCACTGCACGCTTCCCCTGGAACGTGCTTGCCGCACGGCCCGCGTTGCCGGGCGATCTTACTAGTTGCCCCAAGGTCAAACAACCCAGCTTGCGGAGCTGCCTCGTGGCCACACCGATCACACCGCCAGCTATCGAATCCATGTCTCAACGGCATTTCCGCAGCTTCGGGAGCCTCGCCATACTGATCGCGAGAACCACGAACGGTGGGCTTGCCGTCCGTCGTTCGCAACCGGTGGCAGGTCACTGCGGCCACGGCTTCGACAGAAGGAAACGATGATGCTCACAGGAAAGACGGCTCTCATTACAGGTTCGACCAGCGGCATCGGCCAAGGCATCGCCGAGGCCTTCGCGGCCAAGGGCTGCAACGTCGTTCTGAACGGTTTCGGCGCTGCCGCCGAGATCGAGCACCTCCGGTCGAGGCTCGCCGCCGACCACGGAGTGACCGTGCGCTACGACAATGCCGACATGAGCAAAGGCGAGGCGATTACCGCGATGATGGACAAGGCCATCGCCGAATTCGGCGCGGTCGACATCCTGGTCAACAACGCCGGCATTCAGCACGTGGCGCCGATCGACGATTTCCCGATCGAGAAGTGGGAAGCGGTCGTGGCGATCGACCTCATCTCGTCCTTCTACACGATCCGCCGTGCTCTGCAGGCGATGAAGACGCGCAAATGGGGCCGCATCATCAATGTCGCGTCCGCCCACGCCCTCGTCGCCTCGCCATATAAATCCGCTTATGTCGCCGCCAAGCACGGCATGGCCGGCCTGACCAAGACGGTCGCGCTCGAGGTCGCCGAACAGGGCATAACGGTCAATGCCGTTTGTCCCGGCTACGTGCTCACGCCGCTGGTCGAAAAGCAGATCCCGGATACGGCCAAGGCCCGCGGGATCAGCGAAGAGCAGGTGATCAAGGATGTTCTGTTGGCTGCGCAGCCGACCAAGCAGTTCGTGACGGTGGAGCAGGTCGCCGCGCTCTGCCTTTTCCTGGCGTCGGACGACGCGGCCTCGATCACCGGCGCCATCATGCCGATCGAAGGCGGCTGGACCGCCCACTAGACCTGCACCAGGAGCGAAGGCCATGAACAAGTTCACGCGTAACCAGCCCGTTTCCGGGCCGGCAGTCGAGGTCACAAGCCAGGGCGACGTCAAACGCCAGACCGTCCTTGTCCTTCAAGGCGGTGGTGCGCTTGGTGCCTATCAGGCCGGCGTCTACCAGGCGCTCGTCGAAGGCGGCATCGAACCGGATTGGGTCATCGGCACGTCGATCGGCGCCATCAATGCCGCGCTGATTGCCGGGAACGAACCGCAAGATCGACTCCCCAGGCTGCGGGAATTCTGGGACGGCGTCAGCCGGAGCAGTCCAATCGACGAGTTCTTTCGGATGATGGTCCCGAGCAACATCTTCGCCAATACGACCACGCTGACGCGAGGGATACCGGGTTTCTTCGAACCCAACCCGAGCGCGCTGTTCGGGATCAACCGGGAAGTGGGCGTTGAGAACGCCTCCTATTACTCCACGGATCCTCTGAAGAGGACACTCGGCAACCTGGTCGACTTCGACTATCTCAACCGGCGCCATACGCGATTGACGGTCGGCGCCGTCAACGTCACCACCAGCGAGCTCAGATACTTCGACAGCAGTCAGATGCCGCTGTCGGCGGCCCACATCATGGCATCGGGAGCCCTGCCGCCGGCCTTCCCGGCGGTATGCATCGACGGCGAGCCCTACTGGGACGGCGGGGTCTATTCCAATACCCCGATAGAGGTCGTGCTCGACGCGCGACCGCGTCGCGATGCGCTGATCTTCGCGGTCAACATGTGGCAGCCGCGGGGCTCCGAACCAAGATCTATTTGGCAGGTCATGGGGCGGCAGAAAGATCTCCAATACGCCAGCCGTGGCAGAAGCCACGTCGCCCGCCAGGAGCAATTGCATCGGCTCAGGCACGTCGTGCGCGAAATGGGAAAACTCGTCCCGGAGGAGCGACGCGACGATCCGATGTTCAAGGAACTCGCCTCCTATGGTTGCCCGTCGGTCATGCACCTCGTTCGGCTGCTTTCCCCACGCCTCGACGGCGAGGATCACACCAAGGACATCGACTTCACGCGCGCTGGGATCCGCACCCGTTGGCAGGCGGGATACGAGCATGGGCAGCGCGTCCTCTGGCAGAAGCCGTGGGAATGCGAAGTCGACATGCTGCAAGGCATCGTCATCCACGAATCCCAAGAATGAACACTGCCCGAGAAGGAACGGAGCATTCCGATGCAGATCATAACTCCGGGCATGCGGCTCATTCCGGAAGCGGTGCTTGCCAATGACGCAGCGCTTTTTCGCACGATCCCCGAGACACCCTCGCATCGGGACAGATCGCTGCATCGCGTGGTCATCGTCGGCGGCGGTGCCGGAGGGCTGGAGCTGGCGACCCGCCTTGGTCGCAAGTTCGGTCAAGGGCGGCTTTCGGTCACGCTGGTCGACCGCAGCCGCACCCATATCTGGAAGCCGCTCCTGCATGAAGTGGCATCGGGCGCCTTGAGCACGTCGCATGACGCCGTCGAATACATCGCTCACGCCAGCCGCAACCGCTATCGATACCGTATCGGCGAGGTGGTCGGCGTCGACCGTGCAAAGCGCCAGATCTTCGTCGCGCCCAGCTTCGACGATGACGGCACGCAGGTCATCCCGCCGCGCGTTCTTGGCTACGACACGTTGGTCATGGCCGTCGGCAGCGTCAGCAACGATTTCGGCACGCCAGGTGCGGCTCGTCACGCCATCTCGCTCGACACGGCGGAGCAGGCTGCTCGTTTCAACAGGCGCATGATGGACGCGTGCCTGCGCGCCAACGCGCAATATGAGCAGCTGTCGCCTGGCCAGCTCCATTGCGTCATCGTCGGCGCGGGAGCCACCGGTGTCGAGCTGGCCGCGGAATTGCATAAATCGATGCGCGAAATTGCCTCGCACAATCTCGACAACATCGATTTCGAGAGGCTGATCCGCATCACTCTCGTCGAGGCCGGACCGCGCATTCTGCCCGCCCTTCCGGAGCACATGGCCCACGCTTCGGCGAGCCTGCTCATCAAGCTGGGTGTGCAGATCCGATGCGGCATCAAGGTTACCGAAGTCATGGAAGACGGCATCCGGCTTGGCGAAAAGCTGTTCGTGCCGGCCGAACTCGTGGTCTGGGCCGCCGGGATCAAGGCGCCGGATTTCCTCAAAGGTCTGGATGGCCTCGAGACAGATCGCATCAACCGCCTGATCGTGGATGAAACCTTGCGCGCCGTTGGAGACGAGAATGTGTTCGCGATTGGCGACTGCGCGAACTGCGTTCTGCCGGGCGAAGACAGCGCCTTACCGCCACGCGCCCAGACGGCTCACCAACAGGCCGGCCACCTGGTGAAGGTGATTGCAGCACGTCTCGCGGGGCAGGCTGTGCCGGCGTATCGTTACCGCGACTATGGCTCCCTCGTCTCACTCGCCGACTACGGTGCGTTCGGCAGCCTGATCGGAGGACTGAAGATCGAAGGTCTCGTTGCGAGGCTTGCCTATCGCTCGCTGCACAAGATGCATCTCAAGGCAGTGCATGGCCTGGCGAAGACAACTCTGGCGTCGATCGGCGAGATGATCGTCAGGCGCGCCAGGCCGCGGATCAAGCTTCACTGACGCATGTCGCCCAAAAGTGCACAGCGGTTTTGGGAGAACGACATGCATCAAAACAATGAACGCATGTCGCCCAAAAGTGCACAGCGGTTTGGGAGAACGGCATGCATCAAAACCAAAGAACGCATGTCGCCCAAAAATGCGCAGCGGTTTGGGATAACGGCATGCATCAAAACCAGGACTTGAAGCGCGTCGATCGAATCCGTTTCGACCGGACGCGCTTGGCGCGGAGGCGGTGCGGTGGAAAAGTATGACGTCGTCATCCTGGGCGGCGGCAATGCCGGAATGGGCGTCACGGTCGCGCCGCGCGCCGCCGGACTTTCCGTCGCTGTGGTCGAGGCACGCGATCTCGGCGGCACCTGTCCCAATCGCGGCTGCACGCCGAAGAAGGTGTTGGTTGCGGCGGCTCATGCGCTCGACGAGATCGAAAGGGCCGGCAGTCATGCAATCACGGTCGACAGGCCGAGGTTCGATTGGCGAGCCTTGATCGAGCGGGAAAAGGAGATCATCAGGGACATCCCGTCCCGACTGTCCGCGTTGATGGCCAAGCGAGGCGTCGATGTCATCTACGGCGAGGCCGCATTTATCGGCAGCAACGCCATCCGCGTCGGCACCCGAAAACTCGAGGCCAGGAACATCGTGATCGCCACTGGCTCCAAGCCGCGTCCGCTGCCGATCCCGGGCGCCGAGCATCTGACGACTTCCGACGATGTTCTGAGCGATCCTGTGCTGCCGCGTGCGGTGGTGTTCATCGGCGGCGGCGTTATCGCTTTCGAGCTGGGGCATGTCTACGCGCGCGCCGACGTTGAGGTCACGATCCTCGAGGCCCTGCCGCAACTTCTCGGAGGTTTCGACGCGGACGCCGTTGCCCAGCTCCGCGGCGAGAGCGAGCGGCTCGGTATCGGCATTCACACCACGGCTTGGGTCAGGAAAGTCGAAGAGGCCGGCGGACGGCTGCGGGTAAGCTTTGCGAAGGACGGCGTCGAATCCGTGGTGGAAGCGGATCGGGTCGTCAACTGCGCAGGGCGCGTGGCCAATGTCGAGGGCCTCGATCTTGGCGCCGGTGTCGTCGTGCACAGAGAAGGCCGTATCGAAATCGACGATCACCTGCGCTCGCGCTCCAATCCCGACGTCTACGTCTGCGGCGACGCGGTGTGGAACTCCCCGCAGCTTTCGCCGATAGCGACCTATGAAGGCGGGATCGTCGGCCGCAACATCGTCGACGGACCGAAGCATCGACCCGACTACAGTCATATCCCAGCCGCGCTTTATAGCATTCCGGCTGTGGCAGGCGTTGGACTGACTGAGGCCAAGGCAAGGGAACGGGGCCTTCACGTCAAGATCCATGTGAACGACATGCAGAGATGGCTCTCCGCGAGGACCTATGCGGAGGCGGTTGCATGGTCGAAGATCATCGTCGAGGAGACGACAGATCGGATTGTCGGAGCACATCTGGTAGGCCATGTCGGCGAGGAACTGATCCACATCTTCGCGCTTGCCATGAAATACGGGATCCCCGCTCGCGGGCTGTTCGAGATGGTCTGCGCGTTCCCGACTTTTTCGGCGGACATCAGGAATATGATGTAACGCGCCAATCCGAAGTGGCGAATAGAACATGAACCTGGCATGAGTCGATGCACGTGGGGCATCGAAACGATGCATGAAAAGCATGGCAATCGCCGAGGGGTCTCGGTGGTAGGCTACTTGCGACGTGTGAAAGTGCAAACATGGCCGTCGACGACCAGGCAATGACATTCGAGCAGTCCGTCCAGGCCGCCATCGAACTCGATGCGCCTCTCAATGAGCGGCTGGCGGTGATTGCAGCGGCGGTCCGACGCCTGAACTCGGAATTCGCGGACGCCGTTGAGCGGCTGGTGGATCGTCTGGAGAAACAGGGGGCCGGGACCATGGCGCCGGCTCGGGGTGAGGCCATGCCTGGTTTCCTGCTGCCAGACGACGAGGGCAGGCTTGTCAGCTTGGCCGAGATCCTTGCAAGGGGGCCTGCCGTCATCACCTTTCAGCGCGGGCATTGGTGCCCCTATTGCCGCTTGAACGCCATCGGGATCGTCGAGGTGCAGCGGCAGATCGCAGAACTGGGAGGCCAGGTCGTCGTCATCATGCCGGAGCGGCGCAAGTTCGCCAAAGCGATGAAGGCCGCCGTTGGCGCGCAGTTTCCTTTCCTGATCGACATGGACAACGGCTACGCCTTGTCCCTCAATCTTGCGATCTGGGTGGGCGCCGAGATGGAGCGGCTGATGGGTCTCGGGTTCGATCTCCCCAGCTATCAGGGCAACAGCAGCTGGTTCCTGCCGATACCCGCAACCTTCATCGTTGGGACGGACGGCATCATCACGGATCGCTTTGTCGATCCGGACTACCGCCGGCGGATGGACATTGACGACTTGATCGCCGCCCTTAGGCGGGCTCGCTGACGCCGAAGGACGACCAGTCGGCCGATCTCAACAGGTTGAGCAGCGTTGTCGCGACCGGCGAGCGCTGCCTGCCGGCAACCGCATAGACGGAAACGGTTCGCGACAGGTCGAGATCACGAAGCTTCAGCCGTCGGGTGTTCGAAGATCGCGGTGCCGTGAGCGAGACGAAGCCAACCCCGGCGTTCGCCTCCAGCAGGGCTAGCAGGTCCTGGTCGGTCTCGACCTCATGTGCAGTCCGAGGCGAATAGCCTTTTGCGGAAAGGCAGCGCGACAGTTCCTCGCTTGTCTCCCAATCGATCCGGCTGAGCACAGGTTCCGCGGCAAGCTGAGCCAACGCGACGTCGGCCTCGTTGCGGCGGGCCAGCGGGTGATCGGAATTCACGGCGAGTTCGATCCCTTCCTGGAAAAGTGGCCATGCGTCGAGGCGATCCCAGGCCTGACCCAGGGAGCCGGCAACGGCGAGTTCCACTTCGCCGCCCTTGAGCGCCTCTATGACGGCAACTGGCGAGCCGCGGTGGATCTTGAGATGCACGCCGGGATAGGCCCGGAAAAGCTCGGTGAACGGCGAAACCAGCAGCGCGATGTTGATGCTGTTGGAGATCGTCACGTTGAGCGGCGCGACGTCGCTGCTTTGAACTGCCTTGGCCAGTGACTTGGCAGAGGTCGCCGCGTCGTAGCACTGCTGCAGCAAGGGCAGCATGCGCCGTCCAAGTTCGGTCAGGTGCGAATGCTGGCGTTCGCGCCGAAGAAGCTCTCCACCGAGTTCCTCCTCCAGCGTCTTGATGGCTCGCGTCAGCGCGGGCTGGGTGACGTTGCACTCCTCAGCCGCTCTGGTGAAGTTCAACGTGCTGGACAGGGCCAGAAAGTAGCGGACCTGCTGCATCTCCATGAAACTTTCGCCCCCTCAGCGAAATGGTCTATCAGCGATGGCGCATATTGGAAGACTAACCCAATTGATCTCATTGAGCAAAGCGGCCGGCATGCGGCCGAAGTGCTTATTTTGCGATATGGGAGTTCCGACGAACCGTGTCACGGACTTATTGTGAGGAACCGAGTGACTTGCTCAACCAATCGGCGAATCCTCTGGCCCGCTTGCTCGGCTGGCGCCCCGCTGGGAAAAGGGCGTGGATGGGTATGATCGGCAGTGCAAAATCCGGCAGCAGGCGACACAGGCGGCCGTCCTGCAGTTCTGCGTTGAACATCCATCCCGAACCGAATGCCACGCCAAGTCCTGCCACAACGCATGCCGTGACGCCGGCCGAACTCGAGACTCTGATACGGGGGCTTTCGGGCAGGACAAAGCTGACCCGCGGATCGATCAGTTCCTGAAACGTCGCACCGGAACTGTCGGAAGGCCCGAAGATCACTTGGTGCTGCGCCAGATCGGCAGGGCTGCTGGGCTGGCCGTGCCGAGCAATGTAGTCCGGCGCGGCAACTAGCAGCCGTGGCGTCTGCCCGACCTTGCGCGCCATCATGCTGGAATTGTCGAGCAGGCCAAGCCGGATCGCGACATCGGCGCCCTCTTCGGCAAGGTTGCGCCGGCGATCGTCCATCATCAACTCGACAGAGAGATTGGGATGCTCGGCGAGAAGGCTGGGCAGACGAGGAATGAGCGCGCGCACCGCGAATGTAACCGATAGCTCGACGCGCAGAACCCCGCGCAGTTCCTCATTGCCTGCGGCGGTGTCGGCCGCCGCCCCGAGATCTGCCAGCAGCGGTCGGATCTGGTCGAGGTAGACTTGCCCCGCCTCAGTCAGCCCGACCTTGCGACTGGTGCGGATGAGAAGGCGGGCGCCGATGCGCGCCTCCAGGTCGTTCAATATCCGCGACACGGACGGCTGCGAAAGACCGATCTCGCGGGCGACCTGGGAAAGGTTTCCCCGCTCGGCCACCCGCACGAAAACCTCAAGTTCCTGAAGCCTGTCGGCCATTCGTTTTCCGGATGATTGCTATGCTCTCTGGCAAGCTACCCCTCCTTTTGGAAATAGGCGAGGACATTCCGCCGCTAAAAATGCGGTCAAGATTTGGAGTGTTGTCTCATGTCTCTTCAGGAAAAGCTCGACGCCTTCAAAGCCGACTTTGAAGGCAAGGCCCCAAGGCAAGCGGTCGAGATCATGCACCGCGCGACCGCCGAACTCATCGCATCGGGTCAGGCCGGCCAGGCCTTGAAGGCAGGCGCCGTTGCCCCGGCATTCACGTTGTCGGAGGCTGATGGCGGGTCTGTCGCATCCGAAGATCTGCTTGCTCGCGGGCCGTTGGTGCTCAGTTTCTATCGCGGCGTCTGGTGCCCCTATTGCAACATCGAGCTTGGCGCCTTGCAGGAAGCTTGGCCCGCAATCCAGGCTACAGGCGCCCAACTGGTTTCCGTCTCGCCGCAGTCGCTGGCGAACGGCCGCAAGGCCAAGCGCGACAAGAAGATAGATTTTCCGATGCTGAGCGACCCCGGCGGCAAGGTCTCCGATGCTTTCGGCCTGCGGTTTCGCCTGCCGGATGACTTGATCGAGCTGTATCGGAGCTTCGGCGTCGATCTGCCGCTGATCAACGAGGACTCCTCATGGACCTTGCCGATGCCGGCTCGCTTCGTGGTCAGACAGGACGGCGTCATCGCCTACGCAGAAGTCAGTCCGGACTACACACGCAGACCCGACCCAGCCGACCTTTTGCCGGTGCTCAAGCAACTGCAGGGCTCCATCGCGGCCTGAACCGATGGGTATGGACCGCATGGCAGTCGCCAACGTCACCGCAGCCAGCGCCGTCCGGCGCTGGTCGATGCTGGTCGTGATCTCGATCGGTGCATTCCTGCCGATGACCACATGGTTTTCCGCAACGGCGATCGCGCCGCAACTGACGCAATTGTGGGGCCTCTCTCCGGCGGAGGGCGCCTGGGTCACCGGCGCCGTGCAGATCGGCTTTGCCATCGGCGCGTTGGGCTCCAGCATGATTGGCCTTCCGGATATGGTTTCGCTTCGCAAGCTAATCGGCGTCAGTGCTTTGACTGCGGCCGCGGCCAACCTCGGTCTATTGTTCGCACCCTCCGTCGGCTTGCTGCTGGTAGCCCGTTTTGTCACCGGCTTGGCGCTGGCGGGCGTGTATCCACCAGCGGTGAAGCTGGTGTCGACCTGGTTCAGTCGTGGACGGGGAACGGCGCTTGGCGTTCTCCTCGCGGCGCTGACGCTTGGTTCTGCCTTTCCTCATCTAATATCAGCCCGAGCCGCCGAATTGGCGTGGCAGGACGTCATCGTGGCGACCTCCCTCGCGGCACTGGCTGGCGCCTTGTTGATCCTCCGGCTCGGCGAGGAAGGGCCTTGTCCTTTCGCGAGATCGGCATTCGACCCTCGCCACATCAAAACGCTGGCGCGCAACCGCGCGCTCATGCTCGCCAATCTCGGCTATCTCGGTCACATGTGGGAGCTCTACGCCATGTGGGGCTGGATACTGGCCTACATCAGGGCAGGAAGTCTCGACATCGTAGCCGGCAGTTCGCGAGGCGCCTCCCTGCTCGCCTTTTTCGTGGTCGTGTCGGGCGGTATCGGCTCGATCCTAGGCGGGATAGCAGCGGATCGTATCGGCCGAACCGCGACCGCGGCGGCGATGATGGCGGTTTCCGGTCTCTGCGCGCTGACGATAGGCTTGGCCTTTGACGGTCCGTCTTGGCTGTTCGTCACTGTCGCCGTTCTCTGGGGAGTAACCGTGATCGGCGACTCCGCGCAATTTTCGGCGATGGCGACCGAATTGAGCGATCCGCGTTATGTCGGCACCGCGCTCTCCCTGCAGTTGAGCAGCGGCATCGCTCTCACCTTCGTTTCCATCCATCTGACCTCATTCGTGGCGGAGACGGTCGGCTGGCGCTGGAGCTTCCTGATCCTGGCGCCCGGCCCGCTGCTTGGCGTCGTCGCAATGCTGGCGCTGCGGCGCCTGCCAGCGGCACGACAAATAGCGCATGGACTGATGTAGTAGGTTGACCGCGATGCGGAACTTGTTTGCGGAGGCGGCCTCTTCAAAGCTCATCCCTGCGGCGGCCTGGCGGGACGCTTCCGCCAAGGGCGGCCATATACCTCGCAAACAAGCCCCTGGCGCTGCGCTAGTTCGTAGTCAGCGGACCGGCGCGGTTTTCGGCAATCCACCGAGCCTGTGCGCCGCCCCGGTTCCGGATATCGCCGATATGGTGAAGCTGGCGGCCAGTATTGCGGTCCACCGGGACCACCCGGCCATTGATGCTGACCCGGACGGATGGGTCGGCCTCGGCGGCGACTGGCGTGCCACCGCCGACATGGATGATCAGTCCTTCGGCTTCCGGTTTCTGACGCGGTTTCCTGGACGCCGAATAGTTACCGCCGCTGATCTGGTCGGCCAAGCGCACAATCGTCGAGCGGTTCTGTTTCGATCAGTCGCTTGACCTGAACATCCTCACGCCGCGGGCCATCCCGCTTGGAGATGATTTCGACCATGAATCCTCCCAGATTCACCCGCCGCTTCGTGCCGGGGTCGCGTCTTCTTTTTCTGACCCTACACGACCTCGGTTATTCACCGTTCGTTCGTTGGCTAGCACGAAAGTGTCCAGCTGGTAGCAGGTGGCTGCTACAGGCCGCTTGAGGTCCGCGAATTCGCGTCGATGGCTTCGAAGGCCGCCAGCTTGATCAGGTGGGTCTACCGCCATCTTTCCCAGGCCCTATGAGAGGTAGGGATGTGCGGCATACAGGTTGGCGATTGATACCCATCAACTTGCTTGAGGAGGAAACCGGTATTGCCCCTGTGCCCGCCGATCATCCGCCACCTGAAATCCCCCGACCTGTTCGGCGCGATCGATCGTGTGCCGGTAATTGGCGCGCCGCTGAGCGGGCGCACGTTCGAGGTCTTCAATCCCTCGACCGGCGAACTGCTGGCGGAACTTCCCGACATGGGTATCGAGGAGACGCGCGCGGCGATCGACAGGGCCTATGTCGCCCAGGCCGAGTGGGCAGGGCTCACCGCCCGCGAGCGCAGCGAAATGCTGTGGCGATGGCATCAGCTGATCGTCGACCACACCGACGATCTCGCCGGGATCCTCACCGCGGAGATGGGCAAGCCGCTTGCCGAAGCCAAATCGGAGGTCTCGCATGCGGCGGCGTATCTGCAGTGGTATGCCGAGGAAGCCAATCGTATCTATGGCGAGACGATCTCGGCGCCGTCGACGGACCGGCGCATGCTGGTGATCAAGCAGCCGATCGGCGTCGTCGGCACGATCACGCCGTGGAACTTTCCAGCATCGATGGTGGCGCGCAAGATCTCGCCGGCGCTGGCGGCGGGCTGCGCCATCGTGCTGAAGCCTGCCGAACAGACGCCGCTTGTCGCGGGCGCCATGTTCGCGCTCGCCGCCGAGGCCGGTTTTCCCGACGGTGTCGTGAACCTTGTCTACGCCTCCGAGGGCGCTGCGGTGGGGCGTGAGCTCTGCCACAATCCCAAAGTGCGCAAGATCAGCTTCACCGGATCGACCGAGGTCGGGCGGCTGCTGATGCGCCAGTGTGCGGACCAGATCAAGAAGGTCAGCCTCGAGCTGGGCGGCAATGCGCCTTTCATTGTCTTCGACGACGCCGACATCGATGCCGCCGTGGACGGCGCGATCCAGGCGAAGTTCCGCAATGCCGGTCAGACTTGCGTTTCGGCGAACCGCCTTTACGTGCAGTCGGGCGTTCATGACGAGTTCGTCGATAAATTCGTGGAACGGGTTCGCCAGCTTCACGTTGGCGACGGTTTCGATCCCGGTGTCGCCATAGGCCCGCTGATCGACAGGCGTGCCCTGGCCAAGATCGAATCCCATATCGCCGACGCCGTGGCAAAAGGCGGTGCGATCCGGTGCGGCGGAGGCCGGATTGGCAGCGACGGCACATTTTTCCAGCCGACGGTCCTCACCGATATCTCCAGCGCGATGACGGTGGCGCAAGAGGAGACCTTTGGACCGTTGGCCCCGGTCATCCGCTTCGAGGATGCGGATCAGGTGGTGCGTGAGGCCAACGACACGATCTACGGCCTCGCCGCCTATTTTTATGCTTCCAACCTGAAGCGCGTCTGGCGCGTGGCCGAGGCCCTGGAATATGGCATGGTGGGAATCAACACCGGACGTATGTCTTCTGAGGCCGCGCCTTTCGGCGGCATGAAGCAGTCCGGCATCGGGCGGGAAGGATCCCGCCACGGCCTCGAGGATTACCTCGAGATGAAATATCTCTGCATGGGCGGCATCTGAGGCTTAAACGACCAGGGTGCCTTTGAACGATGTGCCCCGGAATGATCGCCCCAGGCAGGTCTCCGCTCGCAGGTCAGTTGCTGACATGCGACAACGCCAGGTCAGCCTCGTCCTGAGCCTGCAACAGAAGTTCCTCCGCGGACCGGAACATGTCCTCGAACGCCAGTTCATGCTCGAAGACAACGCCGCCGGCGCGGACGGTGAGCACGTCCTTGTCGCCTTTCGGCGCAAAATAGATCTGGCCGACCGCCTGTCGAATGCGTTCGCCGACCTCCTTGGCGTCCTGCTTCGTCGCGCCGGGAAGGAAAACCCCGAACATCGAATTTCCGAGCCGGCCGATCAGGTCGTCCTTGCGCACCGAGGATCGGATAGCCGAGGCGATGAGCCGCAAGGCTTCGTCGCCCCATCCTAGGCCGAAGCGCAGGTTGATCGACGCAAGATGTTCCGGGTGGATGACGAGGAAGGCGCCGGAGCGCGGGCCGGCCGGCCGCGCCGCCCTTCTGTCGACCATCGACGTGAACACCGTCCCGTTGAGGCAGCCGGTCAGCCGGTCGTAGGTGCCGGACCTCGTCAGTTCCTGCCGGTAGCGGCGCACCTCGATCTCTCTCCAGCCGAGCAAGGCAAATAGCGGCAGGCCGATGATGATGGGCAGCAGCGTCGCGGTGATGACGCTGCGGCCGAATGGCGTCAACGCGTCTATGAACAGGAGCAGATAGTTGAGGCCAAGCGACAGCCCCACGCAGCCGACGGTGCCCAGCAGGGACAGCCAAACGACATGCTTCCATGCTTTTGCCGGCGCGGTCTGTGTTTCTATGCTCACTGGCCAATCTCCCGTTGGACGCATTGGCTTAAAGGCCGTGTGTTACGATTTCCGTTTCAGCAAGGCCTACAATTTGAAGGAAATCAGAGTCTTTCTCCCTTGATGCGCCGGCGGTTGCACCCCGTTCTCGCTTGATGATCCGATTCGGCCACTGAAACAGGTCAGCGCTTGGTAGGATCGCTGAACTCATTTGACCATTCCGTTTTTACGCAATTCCGAACCGAAGGCGGCTCGAGTGCTTTATTGCGGCGGGCCGAAGATGCCCATCTTGGCGCCCCGGGCCACGGATTCGGCCTTGCCGTAGATGCTCGAAGGCGAAGCCATGGCCCAGCCATTGGCAACGAGCCAGGCGCCGACATCCTGCTTGCCGAGCATGCAAGGCGCGGCGATGGCGAAGCGGTCGACATCGGGCGGCAGCAGGCATTTCAGCGCCCGGCCGCGGATCCAGGCGTTGAAAGCGGCGCGTGCGCGCTGACCGCAGGGCCAGACGGCATCGCCGAACGCGCAGGTCCTGCCGGGGTCGATATCGACGGTCCCGCTGATTATGACCCGGCGCCCCATGGCTTCGAAGATCGACGACGAGGTGGCGACCGGACGGTAGAGCAGCGTCCCGGGCCAGTCCTGTGGCATCGGCGTCTTCAGTGGCGAGGCGAGGCCGAGCTTGCCGAGCGGGGGTCGGGGCTCGATGCGCTCGATGCCGGATGCGTCGAGCGGTGGCGGCGCGATCAGGTTCTCGGCTATCCTTCGCGCCGGCTGACTGGGCCGCGCGTCGTGAATGGGGGCGTGAGGAGTGGGTCTGCCCTCGCCGGCATCCTGGGCCGGCGGCGAGGGGAGGTCGGGCGGCAACCAGTGCCTGGACCCCGCAATCAGCAGCGCGCCGGCGACCAGTCCGAGGCTGCCCAGCGTCGCGGCAAGCCGGCCGATCGATCTTACCTCGCCCATAAGCGCGCCCTCGCGGACCGGTTCCAACTGTCGATGATGCTGCCCGAACGCAATCCGCTCTGCCTTGTCAAACGGCACCGCACCTTCGCCGCGTCATACGACTATACATTAGCCACCGGCGACATTGCTTGAAAAGCAAGGCGTTGCGTTAAGTCCCGCGCAACCAATGCAGCCTATATTCAGGCATCGGATGTCGAGGGGATGACATGACGCGCAAGCCGACACTGCTCTTTGCCTTCCCGGCCCTCATGCTTTTCCTGCTGGCGGCGGAGCGAACGGCGACATTCCTTCTCGGAACCTATTCGGCTAGTCCCGCCATGTGGCGCGTCTGGCTCGAGCTGCGCCCTTTCTCGACGATGTTCTGGCAGCAGGTGGACTTGTATCTCGGCGGTTCGATGGCCCTCGACGCCGCCATAATCTTCGTCGCCTCGGCCGCCTGCTGGATGGCCTGCCAGGCCAAAAGATCCGCCGGCTTCTTCCTTGCCAATCATGCCGCCCTGATGTTCGCCGGGCTGATGATCGCGGCCGGCAGCCACTCGGAAACGGCGAGCACGATTGCTAGCTTCACCGCGCCGCGCGGCCTGCAATTTTCGCTGATGATCGACTTCAGCTTGAAGAACTGCTTGGTGCTGTGCCTAGGGCTGGCGGCCTGCGCCTATTGCCATGTCGCTTTCCTGCGCGAAGCGAGGCTGCGCGCGGAAGCCCGCGCGATCCGCATCCTGGCGCTGCAGCGCGATCTTTAAGCCGTCCCCGGGGGGCCGAACGGGCGTTCCGCCGCCGCGTCAGTTGATCTTCTTGTAATAGACCTTGCCGTCGGCTTGCTGGATGCGCTGGTAGGACGGGTTGGGTCCAGGCGGCGACACCTTCCTTTTGAACGCGGGCGAGGCATCGGCGGAGTCCGGCTCGGCGGGATTTTCGACGGCTGATGCATCGGCCACCGTCGTGCCGGCGAAGGCGGGCTCCGGCACCGCGCGTGGCATCTCGGCATCTGTGGCGGCGGGCTGGCCCTGCTCCAGATGGGCGATATTGCCGTTGATCCGGCCGAAGCTCGCCTGCAATTGCCGGTCCAGCGTCTCGAACCGGCTCTGGAAGCCGTTGTTGACCGTGTCGATGCGGGCGCCGATCCGCTGCTCAAACTGGCCGAGCTGGTCCAGCCGCGCCTCGATCGCCCTGAGGTCGTTGACGCCGCGATAGAGATAGATGGCGGCCGTGACGTTGACGAAGGTGACGAGCGCCGCACCTGCCATGACGGCGCCGATGGTCACCGCCCGGTTCGGCCTGCCCGGGGCTTTCTCCCGTTCGCCGAGTTCGATAGCCGGAATCTCCGGTTCGCCGATCATTGTCATTCAACCACCACCTTTGCGCCCACAGCGACGCGTTTGAAGAGATCGATCACGTCCGTGTTCGTCAGCCGGAAGCAACCGGAAGTGCCGTCGAAACCGACGCCCTTCGGATCGTTCGTGCCATGGATGCGATAGAGCGTGTCGCGGCCGTCGCGCGACAGATAGAGCGCCCTGGCGCCGAGCGGATTGTAGGGGCCGGCAGGCACCATCGCCGGCAGTTCCGGCTGGCGCGCGCGCATCTCCTTCGGCGGGCGCCATTCCGGCCATTCGGTCTTGGATGTGACCTTGACCGTGCCGGTCCATCCGAAGCCGTCGCGGCCGACGCTGATCTGATAGCGCAGCGCCTGGCCTGGGCTCGTCACCAGATAGAGCGCCTTCTCGTTCTTGCGAATGATGATCGTTCCGGCCTGCTCGCCGGTCTGGAAGGCGACCGTCTTGCGCAGGCTGGGACCCATCGCAGGGAGCGGCGGCAGGCTCGATCCGGCTGCGGCGCGGTCGCAGGCCGGTGCGAGCGCAATGCCGATCAGGCAGGCGCCCGCAAGGCGTGTCGCCATCCACCGCATGTGCCTTGCCGCGATTGCGGACGCAAAACCGCTGCGCATCTTTCCTGGAATTGCGCTAGCGCTGCTGGGCATTGTCCAGCCGCTCCTTGAACATGCGCTTCAGGTCCTTGTTGAAGCGGGCCCGCCCATCCACCTCGGAGGGCAGGATGGCGCGGTTCAGCGCGTCGGCGAGCAGCGCGTTGTCCAGCGCCAGCGACTTGATATGCGGCGCCTTGAAGATCTTCTCCAGCTCGCTGCGCGAGAAGTGGTTGCCGAACCATTTGCGCTTGTGCTTGTTGGCGACCAGCGTGATCGAGACGCCATTGCCGCGCAACTCGCGGATCTTCTTGTAGAGCCGCTTGCCTTGCCGGAGCGACGCGACGTTGAGCTCGAAGACGATGAAGATCTCGTCGCTGGTCCGCAGCACCGATTCGTGCCACGGCGTCTCGATGTTGGGCAGGTCGATGACGATGTCGTCGAAGCGGTAGGCGACGAGGTCGAGCAGCCGGAAGACGAAATCGGCGCCATGCGGCTCGAACGGCAGCTGCGGCCGCTCGAAGGAATAGAGCGTGAGGCCGGAGGGCCGCGACAGCTTGATCACGTCCATCAGCTCGACGTCGAGCCGGTCCGGCTGGCCGATGATGCCGGTGAGATCGAACTGGTTGAACTGGTTGAGATAGGCGCCGCAATTGGCGCTCTGGAAGTCGAGGTCGACGAGGCAGGTCGAGGCCGCCCGCTCGGCCGACTTCGAGGCGAGATGCTCCGCCGCCGAGATCGCCAGCGTGGTCGCCCCGGCGCCGCCGCTGGCGGCGATGAAGGTGACGATGCGGCTCTTCGTGCCCTGGCTGCCGGTGTCGTGAAAGGTGACGGCGTTGAGCAGCTCCTTGGGATCGAGCGGCTTGTGCAGCCAGTCCGACGCGTTCATGCGCACCAGCACGCGCGTCTGCTCGGACGAAAGTTCGCCCGAGACCGCGATCAGCGGAACCGATGACCACTTGGAGCGCGCCTCGACGATCGCGCTGTCGCCGAGAAGCTCGCCGCTGCCGAGGTCGAGGATGATGATGCCCGGCCGCGCATCGACCGGCGGCCCCTTCAGGAACTCGACGGCTTCCGAAACCCTGACGTCATAGATCGCCAGCGCGTCGAGCCGCGTCGTCACATCGCGCCTGAAATTCGGATCGGACGAGAACAGTGCGACCTGTTTTCGCTTCGTGGGCAGGACTCTGGTGTCGATGGCGTTCATGATGGCGCGCTCGTTTTCAGGTCTTCGCCCGTCACAGTGCTCAGCATGGAGGGCATGTTGATGTTGGCAAAGCCCATCAGTCCCTGGAGGAAGAAGAACTGGAAGGTCCGGTTCTGAAGGCTGACGGTGATGGTCGGAATGGGACCACCCAACCGGGTCTGAAATCCTAGTCCTGTTGCCGCATAGGTTATGACGACGTTGTCACGTTGAAGGCCCGGAAAGAAATGGCACATGCCGGGCCGCTGAGTGCCGGTTAGAGCTGGACACGCATTGTCGTTGGTGACCGCCGTGTCCCCTCTGAAGATGCGACTGAAGGCATTGGCGTCGAAGTTGGCCGAGTTGCCACTACAGGCACCGGTGCTCCCGGTATATTTGCAGACGAATGGAGCATAGGCGCCGGCTACCACTGGCGCCCCTGGCACCGAGGTCGGTGCCGCTGCGGCAAGCACGGTTGCCTTCACCACCGGATCGGAAATCGAGGCCAGCCTTGCGCCGACCTGTACGGCCTTTGTCGCGGCATTCCACTGAAAAAACGCGTTGCCGAAGTCAACGAAACCGAGCGTCAGCGCAAAGAGCAGGGTCGAGACTATAGTCATCTCGACCATTGCCGCACCGTCTTGGGATTTTACGAAACGTCTGATCATCGTCAGAATCGGATCAACCGCTCCTCGTGGTAACCGGTCAGCGTGATCGTACCGATGCCAACTAACGAGAGCAGGCCAACGCCGCTGTAAGCGTAAGTACCGTCTGCGCGGACAATGCAGACCTGCGGAGTGACTGAGCGGTACTGGGTGACGCCGGAAACGACCGCGTCATGGCAGGAGCCGCTTGCGCCTATGGTCACTGTCACATCCGATTTCTGCCAGCCATTTACGCGCGGGCTGTCCGTCACCTTGCCACTAACTACAGTCAACGAGGCCTTGCCGTACACTGCGATGTTGGTCGCGATATCGGCGCAGTCGATCGCCGGCCAGCCGACGTCGGTGTACATCTGGCTGTTGCAGCGAGCTCCAAAACGGGCCGCGTCCGTCAGCCCCGCTTCCATCAGCAGTTTGTCGTGGATCAGATTGCCGAATTCGAACACGCCGGCCGACAGAACAAGCATCAGCGGTGCGACAAGAGTCATTTCGACAAGCACTGCACCACGCTGGTCTTGGCGGAATTTCGTCAGATGGCGTACGGCCTTTCGCAACATCACCATCACCTGTAGAGCTGCGCTTCGTCGCGGAGGTAGTTGTCGAGCGTGCCACGACCGCCTTTGCCGGTGATGTCGACCAGTTCAACATAGATGTTCTTCCCGTCCTTAACCGGCTCCGTAATGAAGAAACTGCCAAATCGTCTGACGGGAACAGTTGCGCGGCCCTTGAAACTTACGCCGCTAGCCTGCAACGCATTGCAGTCCAGGATCGCGCCGTAGAGCAAGCGGCGGTCGGTGGTGGTGATCGGAGCACCTGCTGCTGCTGGCGGGGTGCCTCTTTCGCCGCCGACCGAGGCGTCGCCGACAATGCTGTCGGAACTATTGCCGTCGCCATTAGGATCGATCTCATAGCGATAGACCTCGTAGCGCGTCGGGAGGTCGGCGCCAGTGCCCGATAGGGCTGCGGGGACGGCACGCGTCGGATGGTTGACGGACCAGTAGCGTGCGAAGTTCCAGTCCCCCTCGCCCATACGGCCGCCCATCATCGTGCAGTTGCCGGCGATCTGGCACGAGTCGCGCTCAAGTCCGACCCCCTTGTTGACATCCGTCTCGTAGTCGACCTTGTTGCTCGCGACATACTGGTCCCAGTTCTTTGCGCCCTTGCGCACGTTGACCGCAGGGCCATCCGAGTAGTTCGAGGAGTTGATGCCGAAGCGCGAGTTGATCCCGTTTTCCACAGGGCCTGAGTTCTGCCCGGGCTCGGTCTCTACGCCGTCGCGAGAATAGCAATTCTGCGGCTTGGAGTCCGCGAGCATCTTCTCGAGTTCCTTGGCCCCCGTACCAAACGGCGAAGAAAGGAAAGCAAAGTTGCCGGGTGCGTAGAAGCCGTCCCCGCGCAGGACGATTTGCCGACGACGATACTGTCTGGTTTGTGCCGCCTGTTCCAGTGTCACGCCACCAGTTATGCTGGTATCTTCGTACGGATTGCACATGAAGACTGGGGTGTAGTCGCAAACGCTCGACGTGAAGCCCGCGACGGCGGTAGCTCCGACGTTGAAACTGTTGCTGGCTGAGTTTCCAGTGAGGAATGAGGCTGGGAAGATGGCCGCAAAGCCCGTGGGGGCTACAGTCACTTGGACGAAACGCGTCTCCAGTTCTCCCGCCGCAGGATCGGTGTTGGCATAATTTGCCGAGGTGATGGCGACGTTGTCGTTGGGAAGAGTTTTCAGGAAACACCATGAGATGTTCCCAGCGCTGTTGCATCGCAGCGTACCGCCCGGTTGGCCCGAAGTCAGAGTAAACCTTCCATTCGGCGCGGCCGTCGAAAAATGACCTTCGTTGCTGACCAACGTTGCCATCGCGCGCTCGGCCCGCGCCCAAGCGCCAGTAGTCCCGTCGAGTTCAGCCGCTCCGGCAAGCGCTAGGGCATCGGCGCCTTTCTGTAGATCGTTATGCATGTTGTTGACCCGGCTCATGTCAATCGCCAGGAGCGAAAAACCGATGATTGCCGGCAACATGATACTGACAAGGACCAGAGCTATGCCTCTCTGATCGCGCCAGAATCTGCGTATGGTCCCCAACATGACCTTACTCGCTGTCCTTCTGCGCCTGCCCTCGTCGCCTAGCGCGTTTGTCTCCGCATCCTCTGTTCAGTTCAGCGGCGTGCTTGCGCCAGCCTGGCCGACATTCACTGTCATGTTCGTTGCTGGCGCCGATGACGGCGTCGGCGGTATCTTGTATTTCTGCACGACACCGACGGATCGAGCGCCATCGCCCTCGATCTTCGTGTTGTTCGAAGCTGGATTGTATGGGTCGACCGTCTGCAGCAGCTCGTTGGCCTTCTGCGAGTCGCCTGATGCCAACGTCATCGTGTCGTAATTGTTCAAATAGTCCGCCGCGCAGCCCGCGAGCAGGCTGGAGCCGAGAAGGACGATAAGGAGCTTATTTCTTGACATAGACCAGCTTGTCCTTCGATTTCACATCCAACATGTGGCCGTAGGGGCCGGTCACGCCGTCGCCCAGCTCATACTTCCTGATCATATCCTTGCTGACCTCGAGCTGGCCGAGCAGGAAAAGCTCCGGATCGTTGGCCGGCTTGGTCTTGTCGAAAGGTGTCGCCAGCTGCTCGCCGGGCTTCACCGGCCGCACCAGATGCGGCGTGACGATGACGACCAGTTCGGTCTCTTTCTTCTGCGTGCTCGAATTCCTGAACAGCGCCCCGACAATCGGAACTTGACCGAGCCAAGGCACCTGTTCCTGCAGCCTTGTGTTCTTGCTTTGGAGCAGTCCACCAACCGCGAAGCTCTGCCCATCGCGCAGGTCGACCACGGTCTGCAGCTTGCGGCTGGTGAAGATCGGATCGCCGGCGGGCGTGAAGTCGGTCACATCGCTGACTTCCGGCGCCAGCTTCATGTGGATCTTCCCGTCGTCCAGAACCACCGGTGTGAAGTTCAGAGCCACACCGAATTGCTTGTAGTCGATTTGGACCTGACCCAAAGCGCCGACGGTGCGGATAGGGACTTCGCCACCAGCATTGAAGCTGGCGGTCTCGCCGGAAACCGTGGTGAGATTGGGTTCGGCCAGCGTGCGCACCAGCCCCTTCGCTTCGAGCGCTTCGATGTACAAGTCCACTTTAACATTGCTGTCGATGACGCGCGTAAGCAGTGCTCCGAACGGACTGGCATTGGACAGAAGACCACTGAGCAAGGTACCCGACCCGAGCACCACGTTGTCTTTATCCACCGCGGCTATGCCGGTTCCGACTTTTGTGGAGCCGTCTCTATTCGTGCTCTTGAACGACACACCAAGATCGCGGCCGGCATTGCGACTTGCCTCCAGGATGCGGACCGAGAGATTGACCTGCTCGCTGTCGTCGATGGTGACGGCATTGATGATGGCGTCGGGGCCATATTGCTGCGTCACCTCGACGATCTGCGCCAGCGTGGCGGCGTCCTTGACGTGGCCGCTCAGCCGAACCTTGCCGTTGATCGAACCGATCTCGATGCGTGCCCTCGGCGCCACCTGGCGGATCGCGGCCGCCATGTCGCTGACATCCTGGCCGACCTCGATCTGGAGGGTGCCTAGCGAACGCTTGTCGTCGGAGAACAGGTTGACGGTGGTCGTGCCGACGCTCTTGCCGATGATGTAGAGCGTCTTATCGGTCATCGGCTGGGCATCGGCGATCTTTTCGTCACCGACGACTATGTCGCCAAGCGTGGCGTTGACTGTGATCGTCGCGGATTGTGAAACGGGCACGAACACGCGGTGCAGCGAAGGGCTCGACACATCGATGAAGCGGTCAGCCGCCCAGGCCGAATGGTCCAATATCGCCGATACGCCAACAAAGGATAGCGCGGCCGCCGCTATCCGAACCCAAAACCCTTGCATTCCCCGTCTCCCCTCTGCTGCCGGTGGCAGCCCGCCGCGCTCTCCTCGTCAGTTTTGGCGCGGCACTTCGTATGATTCGAGTTTAACGCCCCGGAACACGCTCACCGTCACGCGCTTCGGGGATTCCGGCTGGACAAACTTTACGACCTCTTTCGCTTCAGGCGCCGAGACTACTACCGGTTCCGGTTTGGCTTTGCTCAGTTGGTCAATCTGGGTACCTACCCGTTCCACAGCCTGAGCCAGCCCGTCAATTTTCGCGTTCGCGCGTTTTCGTTCTTCCGCGGCCGCCGCCTCATCAGCCTTCTGCCTTGCGAGTTCGGCCTGTCGCTTGGCAACATCGTCTGGCGTATCGCCGGTCAGGTCGGCGAGGGTAACCCGTTCCGTCGTCTCACCTTTGCCGGCCGCAGCCTGGCGGAGCGCCAGCGACAGCTGGCCGGCGCCGGCGGCAAGCGTCAGCTTCTGCGCATCCTTGGTGCTGACTTCGACCGTCACCGCTTTCACGACCTGCGGGTTTTCCTTGCTTTCGTCGGCAACCTGATCGACCGCTAGAACCTTGACGCTTTGCAGCAGCACGTCGACGAAGCTTCTGTCGGCGCCTTCGTCGCCGCGAACGGTGCGGGTCAGAAGTATATCGACACGGTCGCCGGGGAAGACAAAGCCCGCGACACCGAGGACGTCATTCACGCGAATGGAGACGGCCTTCATGCCTTGCGTTAGCACCGCCGAGAGCGTGGCACGTTGGCCTGGGCCAGTGATCTTCGTCGCGAGAACCGGTTCGTTGACGCCGATCGCTTGAAGCGCCTGCTTGGTGCCGTCGCCAGCCAAAAGTTCCTTCGTTGTCTTGAACGCGCCAGCTGGAACTGCGCCTGCAGGCCAGGCGATCTCGCGCAATTTGTCGGCGCTCAGCGAGTCGCCGAATT
This sequence comes from Mesorhizobium sp. WSM4884, assembly GCF_029625675.1. Lineage (NCBI taxonomy): Bacteria > Pseudomonadati > Pseudomonadota > Alphaproteobacteria > Hyphomicrobiales > Phyllobacteriaceae > Mesorhizobium > Mesorhizobium sp. WSM4884. The sequence continues at coordinate 109,328 of NZ_JARTVO010000008.1, read as the reverse complement.
TGAGTGGCACAGCGGCCACCACTACGGTATCGCGCGCCACATCGCCGGGCTTAGCCATCGCGCTGCGCTGGTTTGCCAGCCACATATTGGCAAGCACGACTGCCAGAACGCCGAAGACGCCGGCGAGGATGATCATGACTAAGGTATTCGCACGCATCGCCAGCCCCCGCTGAACTATTTTAGGCGCCATCGGCGCCAGGCATTAGTCCTGGCACCGATGCTAGACGAATACTGCTGATCAGTGACCTGAAATCGCAGAGTACAGAGCCGTCCACTTGCCGCTCACCCATGTGCCGACCAGCACCACGGTGGCAATCACAGCCACGGTAATGATGCCGAGCAGAATGGTATATTCGACCATAGCAGCGCCGTTTTCGTCGTCGCGGAACTGCCGGGTCAACGTCATCAGCTTTTCCATGCGAATGTCTCCTTACTTTGGAGGTTGAACCCGACGAGACGAGCCTAAGGATGAAACCCCATACCCAAGCATCCCCCGTCACGTTCAATCCTAGGTCCCGCGAAAAAGCCGGTCAAACGGATTAACAGTCTCTTAACCGTTCAATACTCGATTTTAGCCTCGTTCAATTTTCACAACGGCTTGATTCGTTTTGGTTTTCAAGTGATCTTAACCATTCATTCACAATTCGGCCACGCTGTGCCCGCGGGGGCTACAGCATTAGGGGTAAGGCATATCCGTTTATATTAAATGGCTTAGCTAGGATAATCGCATGGTTGCCGCCAAAGGTCCTAGGACTTTGGTCCGTGGATGTTGGGAGCGCGAAAATAAAACGATTTCCCGAATCCCTATTTCTTAACTATGTCGCAAGTAATAAATCTAGTGTGTCTTCCAGGCCGCTTGTGCCCCTCGTGGTTAACGCTTAGTTTCGATGTCGGGGAAATCGCAAAGGGGCAGCGACATGTTGGGTCGCTTCATCAAAGGGCAGAGTGAGCAGCGCGCACCGCAATCAACGCACGCGCCCACGGTAGCCAATGGCGCGGCGGTCGTGCAGCCGGTCCAGGCCGAGCCGGTCTCGGACGATTTCCTGTCGCTGAAGGTCGATCTGCATCGGCACCTCATAGACAGGTTCAATCTGACCGCCCTTGAAAATGCTTCCAAGGACGAGATCCTGAACGAGATCCGGCCGATCGTGCGCGAATTCGTGCGTGGCCGAAACACCCCGCTCAACGCGCGAGAGCTCGACCAGCTGACCAGCGATACGGCGGACGAGATGTTGGGGCTCGGGCCGATCGAGCCCTTGCTCAAGGACGATTCGATCGCCGATATCCTGATCAACACGCACAAGCACGTGTTCATCGAGCGCCGCGGTGTATTGGAAGAGACGGCAATCCGCTTTCGCGACGAGGCGCATCTGCTACGGATCGTCAATAAGATCGTCTCGAATATTGGCAGACGTGTCGATGAATCCGCGCCCATGGTCGATGCACGTCTCGATGACGGTTCGCGCGTCAACATCGCCGTGCGGCCGATCTCGGTCGACGGTCCGCTGGTGTCGATCCGCAAGTTCTCCAAGCATCCTTATTCGTTGGAGCGGCTGATCGCCTTCAACTCCATTCGTCCGCCGATGGTCGACTTGCTGCGGATCGCCGTGCAGGCGCGCAAGTCGATCCTGGTCTCGGGTGGCACAGGCAGCGGCAAGACGACTCTGCTCAACGCCCTTTCGAGCTATATTCCGACCAGGGAGCGTTTGGTCACAATCGAAGACGCGGCGGAACTGCAGTTGCAGCAGCCGCATGTCGGCCGCTTGGAAACACGTCCGCCCAATGTCGAGGGCAAGGGCGAGGTTCGCCAGCGCGAATTGGTCAAGAATGCGCTGCGCATGCGACCGGACCGCATCATCGTCGGCGAGGTGCGCGGCGAGGAAGCCTTCGACATGCTGCAGGCCATGAACACCGGCCATGAAGGTTCGATGACGACTATCCATGCCAACACGCCGCGCGACGCCATCTCGCGCCTCGAGCAGATGGTCGGCATGGCTGGCATGCCGATGACCAACGACTCGATCCGGTCGCAGATCGCCTCGGCCATCGACATTATCGTCCAGACGCAGCGCCTTTCCGACGGCGGACGACGAGTGGTTTCGATCTCGGAGATTACCGGAATGGAAGGCAATGTCGTCCAGTTGCAGGAGATCTACCATTTCGTTCGTCGGGATATCGCCTCAGACGGCACGATTGTCGGCGAGTTTCGCGCCACCGGCGTTCGGCCGCGTTTTGCGGCTGAAGTGGCGACCCTGGGGCATCATTTCGCCAAGGACGCCTTCAATCCGCAGGTGCCGCTCTGATGTTTTCCGGCCAAACGCTGCTTTATCTGGTCTACGTGCTTGCCGCAGCCTCTGTCATTCTCGCCGTGGAGGTTATGTACGTTTCCGTCGCCGGGACGCGTGCAAGGGCAGGCATAATAAACCGCCGCCTTCAAGTGATGGGCGAAGATGCTCCGGCGGAACGGAGCCTGCAAGGGCTTCTCCAAGAACGCGGTTTGACGACATCGGGCGATTTTGCCTTTGGCGCCGTAACCCTCAATCGTCTCTACACACAGTCTGGCATAACCGGCAATCCGATCAGTTTTGCGGCAGTCTTCTTGCTGGCGGGGCTCGTGCTAGCCTTGGTCGCCACACTTCTCCTGGATTTCTCGACTACCTTCGCGGGTCTCGTCTTCCTATTTGTTGCTTTCGCTCTACCTTTCCTCGTGCTGAGGCGGGCCAGGAACAAGCGGATTGCCAAATTCGCCAGCCAGCTTCCTGACGCGCTCGACATGATCGTGCGCTCCCTTCGCGCTGGCCATCCGACAACCGTGGCGATCGGGCTCGTGGCACGTGAAATGCCGGATCCGCTTGGAACCGAATTCGGCATTGTCTCGGATGAGATCTCGTTTGGCCTCAGCCTTGAGCAGGCCGTGCGAAAGTTATCAGAGCGTGTCGGCTTCGAGGGATTGCACCTTCTGTCGGTGTCGCTTTCCATTCAGGCAAAGACCGGCGGCAATCTTACCGAGATTCTGTCCAATCTGGCGTCGGTGCTGCGCGAGCGGCGCAAGCTTCGGCTGAAGATCAGGGCCCTGTCGGCGGAGGGGCGGATGTCTGCCTGGATTATTTCGCTCTTTCCGGTGCTGATGTTCCTCATCCTGTTGGGAATCGCTCCGAGCTACTATGGCGACGTTTGGAACAGTCCGCTCATTATGCCGGTGTTCGTGATCTTCGGATCCTGGGCGCTGTTGGGCGACTACATCATGTACCGCATGGTCAATTTCGATTTCTAGCACTGGGTCATCGGCTTGCTGAACGATCTTGGAAATTCGCCGATGTTGCTATCCTTCGCCATTTTCTTGGCGGCGGGCACGCTTTTTCTGCTGGTCGCTTTGGTATTGGCGCCGGTTCTCCAGACGAGAAAGCGGATCGCTGAAAGCCTTTTGTCGGAGGGAATAACAAGTCGCCGCTCGCTGACGGCTCAGCAGGAAATCAATAGGATATCGGCCCAGCGACCGGTGGACGCGTATTTTCGCGCCCTCGAAAAGGAACGCGGTGAGCCAAATGCACTTGAGGCAAAACTCTTCCGCGCCGGCTTCCACCAACCGAGTGCGCCTGTCATCTATATGGTCTCTCGTCTGGGCGCAGTATGCATTGGCTTTCTCGCCAGCTACACGCTGTTTTCCCACCTGCTACCACCTCAACTGCCCAGCTTCCTTGCCTTTGCTGGCGCGGCTCTGATCGGATTGGGCTGTATCGTTATTCCAAGCATCATGCTCGATCGCTTCGAGAATACGCAAAAACAGATCTACCGGCGCGGCTTTCCTGATTTCATGGATATGATGATCACCTGCGCCGATGCAGGTATGAGCCTGGAGGCCGCGGTTGATCGGGTCGGCAACGAACTCGCAGGCACCCACAAGTGGCTCGGCATTCAGCTTTCGATCATGAATCTGCAATTGCGCGCCGGCAAACCGTTGCGCGAGGCGCTGCGCGAACTGGCAGATCGCATCGGCCTTGATGAGGCGAAGGCCCTTGCGGTGCTGTTTCGTCAATCGGAAGAGCTCGGCACGAGCCTCACCGAGGCGTTGCGTGTCTACAGCGACGAAATGCGTAACCAGAGAATCATGCGCGCGGAAGAGCAGGCCAACGCTTTGCCGGTCAAGATGATGATTCCTCTTGGTCTCTGCATCTTCCCGGTGGTGATGATGGTGGTCATGTTGCCGGTCATCATCCGCATGAAAGGCATTTTCTTCTAACTTGTCATATGATTAGTTTCTAAACAGAGTCGGGGACTCGTGGGACACACAATGACACGGCCAAAGCGCATCGCAGTCGCGGCCAGCCTGCTGCTTATCTTCCTTGCAGGTTGCCAGACGAATGACTCCACCGGCGGTGTCGTTCGCACCAACGAGCCGGCCAAAGGCGACTACACCGCCTTTGGCGACGCCTTCGACGGGCTGAAGACAATCAGCAATGTCGACTATTACGCGTCGGACCAGGCGGTCACCGAGGCCAAGACCCAGTTCCGTTCGGAAAACTACGGCAATGCCGGCGCCCTGTTCTACAAGGCCACACGGCTGGCACCCAATGATGGCGTCGCCTGGCTGGGCCTAGCCGCCTCCTGCGACCGCATCCGGCGCTTCGACCTTGCCGACCTCGCCTACGGCCGCGCCTATCGTTTGCTTGGCGCGACACCGGAATATTACAACAACCTCGGCTACTCCTATCTGCTGCGCGGCAAGCTGCAGGAAGCGCGTGATAATTTCCTCAAGGCCTATGAGCTCGCGCCCAACGATCCGACCGTGGCCAACAATTTGAAGCTGCTATCGTCCAGCGTGCGGAACATCGAGCGGTCATGAGCCTTCTGCTCGCGGTATCGCTCTTCTTCAAGATGCTTTCCGTTCCCCTGCTCGGAAGGATTGCCTGGCTCGACTTCACGACCCAGAAAATATCGAACCGCGATGTCCTGATGCTGCTTTGCCTAGGCCTCGGTTCCTTACAACTGATGTCCGTTCAGGCGGGATCGTGGTGGGACATGGGATTAAGCGCCATCGCCGCATTGCTGCTGTTTGTCGTTCTCTTTCCGCTCTGGGCTCTGCGGAAGCTGGGCGCTGGCGACGTGAAACTGATGGCGATTATTCCATTCGTGATTGGAGGCCCTGGCCTTGCTTTCTTCTCGATTTTGCTTCTGCTGTTTGCGCTCGCCACTGCTGCGGTCATAAAATATCCTTTTATGCTGCCCGAGGGGGCTTTCCGCGTTTACGTTCAGCACCTGGACCGTAAGGGTGTCGTACCGTTCGGGGTGCCAATCTCGCTCGCTGCGATCTGCACGATAGTGCTGCTACTCATGAATAGCGTATATGCTGATGTGTGATGGACCGCGACAGCGCGTCCTGCCAAGTTAAGCTGGACCTGATCAAAATGCCGATGACAGAGGCTATACTTCATGGCGGTAGTCTTGCGGCCTGGCGCGCGAACAACTCCTTCTACATCGCGATCGCGACTTACATACTCCTTGCGGTTACCGCAGCCGAACATTGGGGAATCCCCATAGACGTGCAGCTTTACAATCAAGGTTTCTGGGTGTTTGGCTGCGCTGTTGCGGTCGTCTTGTTTTCGATTATTTCTATTCGCGTAATGCTGAGCAGGCCGGAACGGATATTTTCAGAGATTAAGTCGAAGCTTGCAAAATATCAACTTGGCGAAAGAATAATAAGAGGCGTTCCGGTCTTAATTGTTTTTCCAATATTTTTCTCGGTTTTTACAAGCATGAAGGACGGAATAAACAGAATAGTTCCATTTTATTTGGATGGAAAGCTAGTTGAAGTAGACAGATTTATAAATTTCGGCACCGATGCTTGGAGGGTATTTCACCCGGTATTGGGGTTAGGAATTGCGACATTTACAATTAATTTCTTTTATAACCTTTGGTTCGTATTTATGTTTGTGGTTTTATTTTGCGTAACATTCTCCGTGGGCAATGATCGCCTCCGCTCTCGCTATCTGGTGGCTTTTGTTCTGACGTGGGCCATCCTCGGAAATGTCGCAGCGACAATATTTGCCTCGGTCGGCCCAGCCTTCGTCATGCCGTTCTTCGGTGACGGCACCTTTGCTCCGCTTATGGATTACCTCAAGGCTACGAATAACGTCTACCCTGTATGGGCTCTATACGCACAGAACATGCTTCTCGCTAATGCAGCATCAGACGGTCCCCGTATGGGTAGCGGGATTTCGGCCTTCCCTTCAATGCATGTTGCCATAGCCATGTTGAACGCAGTCTTCCTCTGGCGTTTTGGCGGTATATTGCGATGGATTGGCGTTGCCTTCCTAATCATGACCCAACTGGGTGCTGTGCATCTAGCTTGGCACTACGCCATTGACGGGTATGCATCCATGCTAGCGACGCCCATCATTTGGATGCTCGCGGGATGGCTCTCAACAAGCTCGAAACGTGGCTGAGGCCATTTGATTCTTGGCGACGCTTTCCTTCAAGGCACGACGTTCGTACCAAACATGGATGCCCACTGAGGCTGCGTGCAAAGGCGCAAGTCCGAGCAAAACTGGCAGCTATGTCAGGCGCCATTTCCATTGTCGCACCGGCTTTTTCTTGGTGACAGGCAGCGGGGGCGGCTCGCCGGAGACGGCTGGCGTTGGCGCCTCGAACATCAGCCGTTCGATGAGCGCGACGGCACCAGCTCCCACCGCCCCGACGGCGGCCAGAATGAGAAGCTTTCTAAGGAAATCCAACGGCCCGCCCACCCCAATGAAATTCAAAACCCCGAGGTCTGCTTCTCCACCAGCTTCAGCTTGCCCTTCTCCACCTTGAAGAACGGCATCGATCTCTGGCTCGAGCCGTCGGCGCGGAAGCGGAACAGGCCGGTCGAGCCGCGGAAGCCGCTCGCGTTCTCCAGCACCTGCTTGGAAAAACCGTTCGGACCGACCGAGCTCGCTATGCCGGCCGACAGCGCCACCATGTCGTAGGCGTAGGCGACGTTGACGTCCGCCTGGTAATTGTAGGTCGCCTTGAAGCGGTCGGCGATCGGCCCGGTCTCGCTCTGGTCGAGCGTCGCGATATAGGCGCCCTCGTAGAGCGGATCGATCGGCCGCTCCAGCCAGCGGTCGGTGCCGATCAGGCTCACGGCCTTGCCGGGAATGCCTTTCGCCTTCAACGCCGCAAGCACGGGCGTCGGGCTGCCGTCGCCGCTGGCCACGATCACGGCGTCGGGCGCCTCGACCAGCGAGCCCATGTCGGACACCACCTTGGCGCCGTCCGACGCCGAATAGGGCAGCGTCACGGCAAGCGCCGCGCCGTAGATGCTGAGTGCGTTGCCGACACGGGCCTCGATGACGCCGGCGTTCGAACCCGCCGGCACCAGGAGCACGAATTTCTTGGCGCCCTTGCTGGCCACCGCTGCCGCGCCCGCGGCCGCGCTGTCGGCCTCGCTCAGCCGCACCGAATAGACGCCGGGGCCGCCGGCGAAATTGTCGGCCAGCGCCAGCACCGGCGGCCGCTGCGTGCCGGAGAGCTTGGCGAGGTGCTGCGCCGCCGCGAGCTCGTCCGGCCCGATGATCGCCTTCGCGCCGCCCGAGGTGATCGCCTTCACCGCCAGGTCCTTGGCATAGCCGCTGTCGCCGCGCGTGTCCTCGATCGTCAGCGTCAAAAGCTTGTCGCCGAGATCGGTCATCGCGAGCCTGGCGGCGTCATACATCTTCCTGCCGTCCTCGCCGGCGCTTCCCGGGGCCGACAGCGGCAAAAGCATGGTAATCTTGGTCGGGCCGCTGCCGAGCGTCAGGTTGCCTTTCGGCGCGGCAGCGGAGCTGGCGGTCAGCTGCGCGGGGGCCGTTGTGGTGGTGCTGCTTGCCTGGCTTGCCGGCGCCGCGATCGCGGAAGGGTCGAGCACGTCCGACGCGCCGCTCTTCGACTGGCAGCCGGACAACGTCGCGACGAGCGCAACGGCGGTTACCCACATGCGCGCATGGTGCCGCTCATATTTCATGATGCATCCACCCCATGTGTTGCCACCATGTGTCGCCGGGTATCTTCCGGTCTGTACACGATTCTTCTTACGATAGGCTTGCGAAGCCGTCCCGTAATTCCCGGATCATGGTTTAGCCGTCGAAAAGGCGCGCCCTGAGCGCCTCTATTCGCGCGTCGGTTCGGGATCGCATCGCGATGAGCGGCCGCATCCGCGGCGTGTTGCGCGGCAATCCGACTGAAGCCAGCCAAGGCGAAGGGCGAAGCGATCGCAGGCCTTCCCCTGGCTGCCATCGCAGCCGGTCGGCGCGCGCCCGTCAGCTCAGTGCATGTACTCGACCATGCGGTCGTGGAAGCACTCGCATTTGTTGAGGTAGTCCTCGTCCTTGTAGTTCGTCTTGAGGTAGCCATAGGCCTTGCCGCAGGCGACCTTGGCTTCCGAGGCCCAGACGAAGGCCGGACGCGACGAGTTGATCCATTCCGGACTGTTGGCGACGGCTATCGAGTCGTCCATCAGCTTCACCACCCTGTCCTTGAGCTCGACCATGTTGTCGGTCAGCACCAGGTCCGAGGTGCCGACGGTACGGCAATAATTCACCGCCGGCTCGCCGATGATGTCGGCGGCAAACCCCGTCGACCCGGCCAAGAACAGCGCCGTGGCCGAAGCCAGCAGTCTCGCGGAATGTCTCATGTAAGCCCCTCTTCGAATTGCGAATTCACGCGTTGCTTATGCATAGCATGGGAGTGTGGCTGCGCATAAGCATTAAATCGTGGCCGTGTGCTGTTGATGGTTCGAGTCATCATAGAGGATGTTGATCGTGCCGGCGGCAGGTCCGTTCGTCAGTTGCGCCACGTCCACAAAATTGGCGCCGCCGGTCGTGCCGTTGGTGTCGACGCTCAGCGTCTTCGTGCCGGCATCATAGTGCACGTAGTCGGCGATGTTGCCCCCCGCCGCCGTCTCGAACAGCGACGACAGGTCGATCTTGTCTCCTTCGGCCCCATTGTAGTCGGTGATGAGATCCTTGATGTCGAGGTGGTCGAGTCTGAACGTGTCTGCGCCGGTGCCGCCGGTTAGCGTGTCCTGGCCCGAGCCGCCGACGAGCAAGTCATTGCCGGCTCCGCCAACGAGGGTGTCGTTGCCGGCTCCGCCGACGAGTGTGTCGTTGCCGCCTGCTCCGCTCAAGTTGTCCGCTCCAGCTCCGCCATACAGCACGTTCCCGACATCGTTGCCGGTTATGACGTCGTCGAAAGCAGACCCGATGATATCGGGCGCCGCCGCCGTCGAAGTGTAGTTGTGCGAAGCGCCGGCAGCGTCCGCCGAGTGATCCGCAATTGTGTTCCCGCTCAGCGTCACGCCGATCAGACTTGTCGCCAAGTCCCCGTCCGCGTCCACGATCTGGATCGGCAGGTTGAAGTTGACGGGGTCGGTGCTCTGAACGGCTGCGCCAAATCCGGTAATGGCGAAGTCGTCACCGCTCTTGTTCAACAATTCCAGGCTGTTGTAGCCGTCGGCCGTGAACGTCGAGACGGAAACATGGTCGTCCATTATGCCTGTTATCTGGACGGCATAATGAACTGCGGCGCTGGGATCCACATCGACGAACTGAACCGTATAGGTTCTGTCGGTCAGTCCGCCGGGATTGCCTACCGTATAGGCCGTTGCGGCGGTGCCGATGTCCGCGAAATTGACGATCTGCGTCTCACCGTCATACGCGATCGCGACCGAGGTGACCGAATCGAGCACGCCGTCTCCAACTGTCTTGTTGTTGTCGGTGCCCGTCGTGGCGTTGTCGTCCTTGGCCGTGATTTGAAGAACCGAGTCGGTGTTTCCGTCGCCAAAGGTGAAGCTGGCGCCGTTGGCGGTGTAGTGACTGTCGAACACGTGGTCGCGATTTGTCGGATCGCCATAGCCTCCAGCCCCCATCGGGTTGCCGGTCAGATCCTGGACAAAGTCCACCCGGATGCCTTCGCCCGCGCCGATGTTCTGTCCGCCGGCGCCGCCGCCGATACCGAAGGAGTTCGCGTTGCCGTTGATGGTCGTGCCTGTGCCGAAAGGCGTGAAAAGCACGTCCTTCGAATTGTCGTCGACCGGGGTGCCGGAGTTTTTCTGACCAGTCGGCACGAAGCCGGCCCAGGCACCGTTGCCGCCGTCGAAATCGTAGGTGCCGTTGGAGAAAGTCACCTGCGTCAGGCTGTCGACCGTTCCGTCCATGTCGACAGTATAGTTGGCATTCTGGGCGTCGAGCGTGACGGTGAACACCGTCAACCCGTTGGCAATTCCATAGAGGGTATGACCGTCCGCAGAGACGTCGTAGATGATATGCGCGCCGCCGGAAGTCAGGCCGCTGTCCGCGCCATCGAGGGATGCCGCGAAAATCGCTGTGCCTGCGCCGTCCGCCCCATAGTTAGTAGACAGCGAGTGGTCTACGTCCAGAGCAAACGTGACCGGATTGCCTGCCCCGTTCGCGAGCACCGCATAATCCGGCGAGACTGCTGTCGGGCCGTCGTCGAGGAAGGTGACCGCACCGCCGACGTCGATGGCGCCGGTTGAGGCGCTGTCGCCGTCCGCGTCCGTCACCGTCGCCGTCACGGCGATCTTGCCGGCAAGGCTCAGCGCGTCGTTGTAGGCGGCCGCCGTCGAACCGTCGACCAGGTGCTCGAGCGCGACGTTCTGCACCACCGTCAGCTTGCCGTCCGAAGCGATCGACACCGTGAAGGCAGTGTGCGTGCCGCCGGCATCGGTGTACTGGCCCTGCACCGTGGCGCCGACCTGCACCAGCGTGATGGCATGGTCGCCCTGCGCCGTCGCCAGCCCGGAGGCCGAGTTCGTCACCGAAAGCGCATAGGCCGTCGTGCCGGCGCCGTCGGCGCCGTAGCTCGACGTCAGCGTCACGATCGCCGCAGCGCTCGTGGCCGTCATGATCGCCGGGTTCAGCACCCCGTCCGTCGTCGGGCCGTTGCTGGTCTCGTCGAGCGTCACCGAGCTGCCGACGACCGCGTTGGTGATCGAGGGGCCGTCGTCGAGGAAGGTAACCGCACCGCCGACGTCGATGGCGCCGGTTGAGGCGCTGTCGCCGTCCGCGTCCGTCACCGTCGCCGTCACGGCGAT
>NZ_JARTVO010000008.1:0-98160 GCF_029625675.1 Mesorhizobium sp. WSM4884 | reverse complement strand
ACCCCGTCCGTCGTCGGGCCGTTGCTGGTCTCGTCGAGCGTCACCGAGCTGCCGACGACCGCGTTGGTGATCGAGGGAACATCGTCCTGGATATTGATCGAGATGGTCGAGGTCGACGTATTGCCAAAACCATCGGTTACGGTGAACGTGAACACATCCTGTATGGGCTGCAAATTAGCGCCATCGTTGCCCGCCGGGACATTCGCCTCCGGCGACGTCAATGTGTAGGTGTAAGTGCCATCCGCGTTGACATGCAGGATGCCGTACGTCCCATTGATGTTCGTCCCGACATTGCCGCTCACGTCGCTGCCGACATTGCCGGCCTCAACGCCGGTTACGGTCGCCCCGTCAGGATCCGAGAAGGTCAGCGTGCCCGTCGTGGTTTCCGAGCCGTCGCCCGCATGCGAGCCGTCCACCGTCCCTGGGCCGAGGTCGCCGGCCGGTGGCGTCGTGTTGATGCCCGCTTCGTTGACCGCCGCAACCTCCGCCACGACACGCGGCTGGCTGCCAGTCACCTCGATCGTCAGCGTCGCCGGCGAGGTGTCGCCGTCGCCGTCGGTGATCGTGTAGTTGAAGACATCGGTGCCGGTCGGAGCGTTCGGGGTGGCCTGATAGCTGTAATCGCCATTGGCGTAGACCGTCAGCACGCCATGCGCGCCCGTCACCGTCGTCACGCCGTTGTTCGTTACCGAACCTGTCCACGCGATCGACGCGATCCCGTCCGCTCCCGCCGTGTCGGCCGCGCCGGTGCCGTGGGTGCTGGTGCCGGTCTCGACATTGCCCGTCACCGTTTCGCCGGACTGCGCCGCGTCTGTATCGGCACGCGCCGTCGGCACGTCGTTGACGATGTCGATGGTAAGTGTGGTGGAGGCGGGATCGCCGTCGGAATCGACCACCTTGACGGCGAAGTCGTCATGGGTGCCGTTGCCCGAGGTGTTGTCGAGCAGCGTGTAGGAATAGGTATAGCCGGTCGCCGGCGTGCCGGTGATGGTCAGGTCGCCATACTGACCGTGCACCAGGATGCCGCCGGCCGCGTTGGTCACCTCGACCTGGACGTTGTTCTTGTCGGTCACATAGAGGTGGCCGATCGTGTCGCCGCCCGTGGTGATGTTGAGCGAACCTGTCGCGGTCTCGCTGGTGTCGGCGAGATTGTTCGGATCGCCGGCCGTTGCCGAGGAGCCCGCAGTCTCGCCGGCCCGCGGCGGCAGGCCCGCCTCGTTGACGCTGGTGTCGGAGCCCGCGCCGATCTCGATCGTCGGCGTCGAGTCGTTCAGCAGGTTGATCGTCACCGTCGCCACCGACGGGTCGCCGTCGCCGTCGACGATCCGGTACTGGAACGTCACCGTGCCCTGCTCGCCGGCGGCCGGCGTGTAGGTGAAGGTGCCGTCATTGTTGTAGGTCACCGCTCCGGAGCCGGTCAGCGAGTTCGCCACCAGGCTCACCTTGGTCGGGTCTGCGATGTTGACGCCGTCCGCGCCAGGCACGTCGTTGGCGAACACGTCCACCGTCACCGGGGCGTTCTCGGTCGCCTGCGTGGCGCTGTCGTTGTGCGCCGTCGGAACATCATCGACGATCCGCACCGACAGCGTGCCGGGAGCGGAGACGTCGCCATCGGTGTCGGTGACCGTCACCGTCATGTTGTCGAAGATCGGATCGCTGCCTGCTGGGTGGGTCTCACTATGCTCCAGCGTGTAGCTGTAGCTCACCTGGCCGGTCGCGGCGTCGTAGCCGTCGATGGTCAGCGTGTTGCCGAGCGGCGTGGTGATTTCGATCGGCGTCGACGCGCTGTTGGCAAGGGCTGCGCCCGAAATCACCTGGTCGTTGACGGTCAGCGAGCCGACCCCGTCGGGAGAGGAGATGGTGAAGGTGCCCGTGTTGTGTTCGGAGGGGTCGCCGTCGACGCCTGGCGCCGCGACCTCGCCGGAGCCTTCCGGCAGGCCTTTTTCATTGACGATGGTGTCGCCGCCGCCGGCCTCTGGCGTCAGGTCGATGATTGACGGCGTCGAGTCGGGCAGAAGGCCCGGAAACAGCTCGCGATGGTCCGGCTGGCCGAACGCCAGGTCCGTTGGCGGCAGCAGCGAGGTCAGGCCGAAGCCGTCGCCGATCCCGCCTGCCGGATGCTCGAAATTGCCGCCGGCGCTGCTCGGCGAGCCGTTTCCGCCGGCCGAGATCGAGCCGTCGGCGCCAAAGGCGACGTCGACATGGCTCGCTTCAAGAGCGGCGATCAAGGCGACGCGCGGCACCTCGACATCGCCGATGATGAAGGTCGGCACGTTGAGCGCGCCGTCCTTGATGACGATCTCGGATCCGTCGGGCTGCTGCAGCACGAGGTTGTGCCCTTCGACCTTGATGTTGTCGATCGACACATTGGCCGGAAGCTTCACGACATTGCCGGCTTCGGCGTGATATTCATGCGGAACGTTCGAGGCCGCGGCATTCGCCGCCGGCGCGTTTGCGGCAGGTGCACTGGCGTCCGCCGCCGGCTTGTTCGCACCCTGTGCATTGTCGGCGCCCTGTGCCGGCGCGCCTTTGCCGACATCGACCGGCACCGGCTCGCCCGCGGCCTGGCCGCTGGCCTGGGCGACTTGCACGCCCGCCGGGATCGGATGTTCGCCAACGGTCGAGTGGTCGTCCCAGGAATTGGAAACGGCGTCGAATTCGATACTGGTCGTCATAGCTCAAGCCCCCTTCGGCATTTCCCGGAAAGAGACATGCGAGGCCCGAACTTTGCAACAGAGCTTCAACTTATTTCATATACCCGAATATGTAGAGATTTGCATTTTTTACACTTGGTAAATCCACATGATATATGGCGTTATGTATTCTCCGAAACCGCGCCGGATCAATTTCGGAGCCCGAATCAGGTTTGGTAAATAGAAGTATAAATTTGAATAAAATTTGATAGAAAACAGAATAGATTGATTCGCGGAAATTTACCCACCTTCCTTTCCGATAATTTGAGACAAGATTGGTAGCGTCCACAGTCAAAGGTGGGCGTTATGAAAATACAAAAGACTGCCCCTGGAGTGTCGGGGATCAAGGTTCTGCTGCTGGCCATTGGCTTCGCGGGGGTGGCGAATCAGTCATCCGCCGGCACGATCTCCCTGGCCAATCCGACCCCCCAGACGGTGTTTGCGCCAGCCCTTCTCGGCGGCGTTTCGCTGAGCAGGCCGCAGCCCTGGCAGCCGGCCGCCGCCTACCGGATAACCGGCGTCGTCGGCGCTTACGGACCCCTCGACGCTTACCCGGCGGCGGGTTCGGGCGGCGAGGCTGCCCCTGGCATCGACCCGAGCCAGGTTGACCCGATCCAGACTGGGGCGATCATCCCCGGCGTGTTCGGCTCGGTGGCCTTGTCCATGCACAACTTTCCGGTCGCCGCGCGCTGGGCTCCTGTCTACAAGGCCATCGTCGACTGCACGGCCGGAAGTCCCTGCGATCGTGAGAACGCTGCGTTTGGTACAATCATCGACATCGCCGGCAGCAAGGGTTTTCGCGATAAGCTGTCCTTCGTCAACAGCAGCATCAACCGGCTGATCGCCTATCGCAAGGACAGCGCCGTCTACGGCAAGCTCGACTACTGGGCGAAGCCGTCGGAAATCCTGGAGCATCGTGCCGGCGATTGCGAGGATTTCGCCATATTGAAGATGGCGGCGTTGCTGCGCGCCGGCATCCCGGCGCGGAGCATGTCGCTCGTCGTGCTGCAGGACCGCCGCCGGAAATTCTTTCATGCCGTGCTGTCGGTGAGCACGGGAAGCGGCACCTTCATCTTGGACAGCCTCAGCAACAACGTGGCGATGGACAGCGACCTGCCCGACTACGTCCCGCTCTATTCCTTCAGCACCGATCGCGCCTGGATCCACGGATCGAAGTCGGGCGCGCAAATCGCCGATATCGCCGGCGGCTTCGCCACGGTCGCGCCGGGCGAGGGCGCTTCGCCTGAGGCGACGGTGACGCCAGCGAGTTCCAGTCCTGGTGCGAATTAGGCCGCTTGTCGGTTAAACTATTCAAGGATAGTACCCTGGAACCTTCGCGATTGGCCGAAGCCCTTCCAACGTCGTCATCCTTGGGCGTAGCGACGCGAAGCGGAGCGAAGACCCAAGGATCCATGCCGTGACATTCGCCGAAGTGTACAACGGAGCAGAATTCTGCACCGTGGCAGAGCGTTAATGTAACGGCATGGATCCTCGGGTCTGCGCCGCGTCGCTTCGCTCCTTGCTCCGCCCGAGGATTGTTTGAGAAGGATCGGGTAGTTTGGCGGCCGGGACTGCGGCCTATCACAGCCAGCAGTCCCTGCGGCAGGCGACCGTCCCAAGGTTCGGGTAACACCCGACGTCATCAAGGTCCCTGCCGTCTTTGTCCGCCATCGCTTGGAGAGTTGATTGGCCGCTGGCTCACGCCACGCCCGCAAACAATCCGAAGCCCTTTAAGGATACCACCAGCATGGCCTTCCTGCATCAACAACCGCAATTGTGCCTCGGCTTCGACATCGCCAAGGACACCATCACCGTCTATGACGGCGCCACCACCCGCACCATCGCCAATCAGCGGCGTACGATCCGCGCCTTGCTCAAGAGCTACAAACACATCGACCTTGTCGTGTGCGAGCCGACAGGTGGTCATGAAAGCCTGCTGCTCGAGGAGTGCCTGCGCGCCAGTATCGCCTGCCACCGCGCCGACACGCTCAAGCTCAAGAGCTTCATCCGCTCCTTCGGCACGCACGGCAAGAGCGACGCCATCGATGCCGGCATGCTTTGGGCCTATGGCCGTGAGCGCTGGGAGAAGCTGTGCCTGTGGCAGGCTCGGGACGCCGACGAGACCCGCCTGCGCGCCTTGGTGCGCCGCCGCCAGGATCTCATGACCTTCAGGGGCGCCGAGAAGAACCGCCTCAAGGCCCCCGGCGGCCGCGAGCTCGCCGCCTCCTTCAAGGCGCTGATCAAAGCCGTCGACAATCAGATCAAGGCCATCGAGGCCGACATCCGCGAGCTTATCGCCAACAGCACCACCCTTAAGCACCGGGCAGCCATCTGCACGGCCATGGACAGTCTCGGCCCGATCGTGGCGGCCAAACTCTTGGCGACCTTGCCCGAGCTCGGCACCATGACACGCCGCAAGGCTGCAGCCCTTGCAGGGCTCGCGCCTCATCCAAACGACAGCGGCCAAAAACACGGCTACCGCAAAATCCGTGGCGGACGACCAGAGATCAGGAGCATGCTCTACATGCCCGCCTTGCACGCCGCTGCCGGAAGGGGCGAGTTCGCAGCCTTCTACAAACGCCTTCGCGCCAACGGCAAGAAGCCAATGGTCGCCATCGCCGCCGTCATGCGAAAGATCGTCGTCACCCTAAACGCTAGGCTCAGAGACGCCGCCATTCCTCAGAGTTGATGACGAAGTGACAGGCGTCCCGGCTAATCTCCGGCGCATACGACCTGCCAACGCAACACCGTCCGCGTCGTCAAATGCTGCGCTTGCGACCTACCCGTTGAAGACGAACGCCATCAAAAGCTCCGGCTCGGCCACCGGCGCTCGCACCGCGCTGAGCTGGCCGCGGTAGCGGCGCTCGCCGGCGCCGATGACGAAGCCCGTGGTGACGGGCGTCTCGCTGTTGGCATCGAGGCGGGCGAAGATGTCGGTGACGTTCAGGTCCAGCGCCAGCTTGAGGTCCTGCCTGCCGTCGTCGCCCGGTGCGTTCGGCAATTGCCGCCTGACCAATTGCTGGAACGGCGCGTTGAACGTCAGGATCTTCTTCGACGACGACAGCGCGAAGGCAGGCGAGGGGCAGGCGACCAGGATTGCGTTGATCGTCCGGATCGAGGCGAGCTTGCGCAATTCCATGCTTTCCTCGGCGAGGCCCCTCATGCACGCGACCCGGATCGCCGAGGTGAGGTTGCCCTGGTCGGGATGATTTTCGGCAATCTCTTCGACCAGCATGCCGATCGTGCATTTGCGGCTTTCGGCCATCTGCTTCAGCGATACCCAGAAGGCGCGCTCCAGCCGGATGCCGCGGCGCACGCCGCCACGCGCCACGACCCGGAACTCCGGGCCGAAATCCTCGGCCGCGAGCGACGGCAGCAGCCGTTCGCGCGGAGCGTCGGGGCGGGCGGCGTTATCGTTCACTCATCGCCTCCTGACGCGCCTTGTTGATAGGCTTCAAAAGATAGTTGAGGATCGTCTTGCGGCCGGTCCTGATGTCGACCGAGCAGATCATGCCGGGGATGATCGAGTAGGTCTTGCCGTTCCTTTGCAGCGTGGATTTCTCGGTCGCGACGCGCACCTGGTAGTAGGGCTCGCCCGTCTTCTGGTCGACCAGGCTGTCGGCGGTGATATTGGAAACCTTGCCTTCGATACCGCCGAAGATCGAAAAATCATATGCCGTGACCTTGATCAGCGCGTCCTGGTCCGGCTGGATGAAGGCAACGTCGCGCGGCGAGACCCGCGCCTCGACAAGCAGGGTCTCCGATGTCGGCACGATGCCGGCCACCACCGCGCCGGGCTGCACGAAGGAGCCGAGCGTGTTGACATCGAGCGTGTTGACGATGCCGTCGACAGGCGAGCGTATGTCGGTCCTTGCCACTTTGTCGGTGGCGCCGCGGATGGTTTCGTCCACCACCGACAGGTCGGCCAGCGCCTGCGTCAGGTCGCTCAACGCCTCCTGCTGCAGCTGCAGGCCGAGCTCGTTGACCTGGAGCTGCGCCTCGGTGATCGCCGCCTGCGTCTTCTTGATCGTCTCGCCCGCGAGGTTGAGCTGTCCGTGGAGGTCGGCCTGCTCGCGCTCGACGCGGATCTGCTCGGTCTTGGCCATCAGCCCCTTCTTGACCATCGATTCGACCAGCGCCGTTTCCTGATCGCTGACGGCGAGGCTCTTGGACAGGCGATCGGAATTGGCGGTTGCTTCGTCCAGCTCCTTCTCGCGCTGATCGAGACGCGACTTGAGCACCGACAGCTTCACCTCGAAATTCTCGCGGCGCGCGACCAGCAGCTTCTGCTCGTTGTCGCAGATTTCCGGCGCGACCTTCTGGATTTCCGCCGGACAGGGAAACGACCCCTCGACATTGCCGCTCTGCTCATACTTCAACCGCGCGATGCGCGCCTGCAGCGCCCTCGCCTTGGCCTGCTCCTCGCCAAGGCTCGAAGTGTTCCCGGAATTGTCGAGCCGGATGATCAGGTCGTTCTTCTTGACGGTCTGGCCGATCTTGACGGCGATCTCCTGGACCACGCCGGCCTCGGTCGCCTGGATGATCTGCGTCTTGGAGGCGGGAATGACCTTGCCGTCGCCGCGCGCGATCTCGTCGACCTCGGCAAAGGATGCCCAGGCGGTGAAGGCCACGAACAGTGCCCCTATGATGTAGACGGACGCCGATGCGAAAAGCGGCGGCCGATCTTCCCTTGCAAACATTCCCCAACGCGCCCCAGTCAGGCATTCGCCTTTTGCAATGCCTGGATGACTTGTTCCTTCGCTCCGTCCGCGACCACGCGGCCCTGCTCGATGACGATGAGGCGGTCGACCAGCTCCAGCATGCTGTAGCGATGGGTCGACACGATCAGCGTCGTGTTGCGGTCGAATGCGACCTTGAGCTGTTTGATCAATTGCCGTTCCGAGGCGAGGTCCATCGAACCCGACGGCTCGTCCAGGAAGACGATCTTCGGCTTGGTCAGAAGCAGCCGCGCGATCGCCACGGCTTGCCGCTGGCCGCCCGAGAGATTGGTGCCCCGCTCGCCGACATTCATGTCGTAGCCGCGCGGATGCCGTGAGACGAAGTCGTCGACGCCCGCGGCCTTCGCGGCATCGATGATCTCCTCGTCGGTCGCCTCCGGAGCGGCCATCAGAAGGTTTTCCTTGATGGTGCCCGAAAAAAGGTCGCCGGCCTGCGCGACGATGCCGACCGCGGCGCGCACCTCCGACGGGTGATATTGGCGGATGTCGATGCCGTCGAGCAGCAGCTCGCCGGAGGTCGGCAGGAAGAGCCGGCCGACTAGGCGGCCCATCGTCGTCTTGCCGGAGCCGATGCGGCCGATGATGCCGATCCGCTCGCCCGGCCTGACGGCGATGTTGAGCCCGCTCAGGACCTCGTTCTCCGTGCCCGGATAGGCGAAACCGACATTCTTGAACAGCATCGCGCCGCTGCGGATAGGCCGGTTGACGAAGCCGACCGTGTCGGGCCGGTCCTCCGGCTGCGACATGATCGTGTTGACGATCCTGAGCGACAGCATGGCCTGCCGGAAGCGGGCGAGCGTGATGGCGATCTGGCTGAGCGGCGCGACCGCCCGGCCGGCCAGCATGACGGTGCCGATGATCGCGCCCGTCGAGACCTGGCCTTCCGAGAAGGCGTAGGCGCCGGCAACCACCAGGGCGACGGTCACGAATTGCTGGATGGCGCCGGTGATGTTGCCGGCGGCGGCCGAAAGCTCCTTGATCTTTTCCGACGTGTTGGCCGCGTTCTTCGAATGCTCGCGCCATTTGCGCAGCAGATAGGCCTCGGCGCGCAGTGACTTGATCGTCTCCAGCGTGGAGATCGATTCGACCAGAAGCGCCTGGCGCTGCGACGCTTCGTTCATGGAAGCGGCGACCCGCCTGCCGATGCGCCGCTGCGTCACCAGCCCGACGACGACGGCGATAACGAAGGCCACGGCTGGGATGATCACCAGCCAGCCGCCGATGGCGTAGATGACCGCCAGGAAGACGAAGACGAAAGCCGTGTCGATGAACACGCTGATCGTGTTCGAGGTGAAGAACTCGCGCACGAATTCATATTGCGTCACCCGGTTCGCGTATTCGCCGGTCGAGCCGGGCCGCGCCGCCAGGGACGAGTTGAGCACCTTCTCGAACAGCAGGTAGGAAATCCTGAGATCCGCCTTGCGTCCGGCATAGTCGATCAGCGCGGCGCGGGCCGTCTTCAGCAGGAGATCGAACAGGATGGCCGCGCCGATCCCGAGCGCCAGCACCCAGAGCGTCGAGATCGCCTTGTTCGGCAGGATGCGGTCGTAGACGTTCATGGTGAAGATCGGCGAGGCGATCGCCAACAGGTTGATGAAGATCGCCGACAGCGCGACCTTCGAATAGGTGCGCCAGAAGGCGCCCATCGTTCCGGTCAGCCAATGGCGCCTTTCGATCCTCGGCGCCGTGCCGACTGTCATCTCTTCGGCGGTGTTGTCATAGGTGATCGAGAAGGAGGCGCCGCCGCTGATATAGCTCTCGGCGAGTTCCGATTTGCCGATCGTGGTGCGGCCGTTTTCCTGCGGCGCCGTCAGATATTGCCCGGTCTCGGTCTCGGCGAGCAGCGCAACCGGCGACTGGTTGGCACGGAAGACGATGGCTGGAAGATCGACGCGGCCACGCACGAAATCGCGATGGCCGAACGCCTGCGTCTCGAGGCCGATGCGTTCGGCGAGATGCCTGATGTCGTCCGGCTCGATGCGCGTCTCCGAGATCGGCACCCCGGCAAACAGCACGGTCTCCGCGCTCGGCCGGCCGAGATAGGCTGCAATCGCCGAGAAGCAGGCTTTGAAAGCCTCCTTGGGCGAGACGATGTTAGGTTGCTGGTTCACGATCCGCCCCGGAGGACCAGAGATCGATGGTTACATCGGCTACTTCTTCCTGACCGGCGCGAGGATGTCGAACGGCACGTCGTTCTTCTGCTCCGACGGCGTCCGCGCATAGGTTTCGGTATCGGCCGTTTCCGGCACGCCGAATTCCGTCCGCGCGTAGGCCGCGGCCTGCTTGGCCGGCTGGATGTTCATCGTCTTCAGCAACTGCCCGGTCGCGGCCAGCAGCCGGTATTCGGCAAACAGCGACGCATAGGACGAGGTATCGGCCAGCGTTGCAGTGTTGAAACGGGTGTTCTGTGCGTCGAGCACGTCGAGCAGCGAGCGCTGTCCGACCTTGAACTGCTCGCGGTAGGAAGCAACCAGCTTCTCGTTGGTGGCAGCCTGCAGCCGCAGCGTCTGCGCCAGTTCCGCCTGGCGGAAGCGGCGGTCCCACGATGTGCGGACGGCTTCCTCGATCTCGCGCAGCACCTGATGCAGCGCGAGACGCTGCTCGCTGGTGCGGCGGATCTGCTCCTGCTCGTTGGCTTTGTCGATGCCTCCGCGATAGAGGTTCCAGCGCAGCACGACCCGAGCCTGCAGGTCGCTGGTGTCGCCATTGTCGCCGTCGATGTCATATCCGCCCCTGGCGACACCCTCGGCGGTGATCGTGGGGCCGTATTTCGCCCGCGCGGCGTCGACCAGCGATGCGGCGGCGTCGATGTCGCTGTTGGCCATATGCACGCGTGGATTGTTCTGCCGGGCAAGCCCGATCGCGTCGTCGAGCGAGCGCGGCAGCGCGCCGGCCACATCGGCGGGCCGCGACGGATTGGTCAGCGGCTTGCCGACATTCTTGAAGAAGCGGATCTTGGCCGCCTCCAATTCTTCCGTTGCCTCCTGCATCCGCGCCTTGGCGGCATAAAGGCGCTCCTCGGCCTGCTGCCGGTCGGCATCGTTGAGCGCGCCGCCCGCGATGCCCTGCTTGATGTCGCCGAGGATGGACTGATGGAAGGCGAGGTTCTTCTTCGCTTCGGCGACGATCGACGCCTGCAGCATGTATTCGAGATAGTCCTGGACGACCGCAAGCCCGATGAATTCGGACCGCTCCAGCACCCTAAAGGAAGCTCCGTCCACGCGCGAGGCCTGCCGGTTCAATTCGGCCCGCCTTGCCCCGCTGTCATAAAGCGTCTGCGAAACGGTGAGGTCCGCCTCGTTCGGGTAGAGAGCGTCGTGCTGTTCGTCGAGCGCGCGCCGGGAGGAATTGTCCAGGCGGCGAACGCCGGTCGACGCTTCCAGATCGACGCTGGGAAGGTAGAGGCCTTTTGCCTGGCGCAGCTCGAATTCGATGGCTTCGCGGTTTTCGATCGCCTGCCCAATCTCAGGATTGGACTCGACGGCGACTGCTACAGCTTCCTTGAGTGTGAGTGCGCTGGCGCTTCCGCAAGCCAGCATAGACGCCGTCATGGCGAGCGCAAAGCGCCAGCCGACGGTAACTTTACCCGTCCTGGTCATTTCTACCCCGTAACTATCCCCGCGCCTTATTGTTTTTCTAGACGCTTATTTGCCCAAGCCTGCCACCGGAGCTTTCGGGCAGTATCTAACAGATTTTTCGGGGATGTGAGCGCTTATTGATTTTGGCACCTCTAAAAGCGGGGATTCCGGCCATTAGTCCGATCGGTTGTAGCAAAAATAGCACAGAAACGGTGCCCGCCTGGATCCCGATTCCGCCGAAAACGACTGCAATCATAAGTTTTGTTAACCATTTGCGGGTCCGCAAAGGGATTCGCGCGAAAGCCGCCCGGCAGCTGGCGCCCCTTGCCGGCAAAAACACCGTTTGGTGTCGACCTGGCCATTTTCTCCCTCGGAAAATCGGGCCTTTCCAAGACTCGAGCATATCGCGAAGGCCGCGAATCCGCTGCGAAAAAACTGCTCGGGTTGTGCGCGGCGCGCACCGGAAATTGCCATGACCGGCTGGTTTTGTTGGCAAACGGGGATCGTTCCCTGTATTGCGGGCTGAAGCAAAGCATGGACGTTCTTGTATGACAAATGTCGCCCTGACCGGGCTTGCCCGCGATCTCGCCCGGCGCGCCGCCGAGGGCCGTCCCGTGCGCATCGGCGTCATCGGCTCCGGCGAGATGGGCACCGACCTGGTGACGCAGGGCATGCTGATGCCCGGCATTTCGGTAGCGGCCATCTCCACGCGCCGCCCGCACACGGCCCGTGACGCGATTCGCATCGCCTATGGCGACGATGCGATGGCCGCCGAAGCCGATACCGCCTCCAAGGTCAGCCGGGCGGTCGAGAGCGGCAGGATCGCCATCACCTCGAACGAGATGCTGGTCACCAATCCGCTGATCGATGTCGTCATCGATGCCACGGGAAAACCCGGCGTCGCCGCCGATTTCGACCTGATGGCCATGGAGCATGGCAAGCATCTGGTGATGATGAATGTTGAGGCCGACGTCACCATCGGCTGCTATCTGAAGCAGCAGGCCGACCGGCTGGGTGTCGTCTATTCGGTCGGCGCCGGCGACGAGCCGTCGAGCTGCATGGAGCTGATCGAGTTCGCCTCGGCGCTCGGCTACACCATCGTCTCGGCCGGCAAGGGCAAGAACAACCCGCTCAACCACGACGCCGTTCCCGACGACTACCGGGAAGAGGCGCTGCGCCGGAACATGAACCCGCGCATGCTGGTCGAGTTCGTCGACGGTTCGAAGACCATGGTCGAGATGTGCGCCATCGCTAATGCCACCGGCCTTGTGCCCGACGTTCCGGGCATGCATGGCCCCAAGGCCGATCGCGACCAGCTCGCCGAGGTGCTCGTCCCGCGTGAGGACGGCGGCATCCTGTCGAAAAAGGGCGTCGTCGACTACACGATCGGCAAGGGCGTGGCGCCAGGCGTCTTCGTCATCGTCGAGGCGACGCATCCGCGCGTCATCGAGCGTATGGACGATCTCCATGTCGGCCACGGCCCTTACTACAGCTTCTTCAGACCCTACCACCTGACCTCGCTGGAGGTGCCGCTGACCGCGGCCCGCATCATGCTTTACGGCAAGCCGGACATGGTGCCGCTGCCAAGGCCGGTGGCCGAGGTCTGCGCGGTCGCCAAGCGCGATCTCGCCGCAGGCGAGACCTTCGATGCCATCGGCGAGACCTGCTACCGCTCCTGGACGATGACCACCGCCGAGGCGCGCGCCAGCCGCGCCGTGCCCGTCGGGCTGCTCGAAGGCGGCAAGGTGCTGAAGCCGGTCGGGAAGGGCGAGCTGCTGACCAGCGACAATGCCGCCCCAGACAAGACGACCAGGCTTTATGCCCTGCGCAAGCTGCAGGACGAGATGCTGTACGGCGTGAGTGCTATTTCCCCAGCTCTATCGACCTGAGCCGCGCCGCTTCGACAGCGTCGGTCAAAAGCTTCGTCAGCCGGTCTTCGCCCATCAGCACGGCAAGTGCCGCGGCTGTCGTGCCGTTGGGGCTGGTCACCTGTTGGCGCAGGACGCCCGGTTCTTCGTCGCTTTCGGCGGCAAGCGAGGCGGCGCCATAGACGGTCTGCATAGCGAGCAGCTTGGCGATTTCGGTCGGCAGGCCGGCCTTCTCGGCGGCAACCGTCAGCGCCTCGATGAAATGGAAAATATAGGCCGGGCCGGAACCGGAGACCGCGGTCACCGCGTCCATGAGGCTCTCGTCGTCGATCGTCGTCACGACACCGCTGGCCGAGAGCAACTCGGCGACGAAGCGTCTGACGTCGTCCAAAACCATCGGGTTGGAAAACACCACCATCATACCCTTGCCGATCGCCGCCGGGGTGTTGGGCATGCAGCGGACAATCGGCGCGAGGTCGCCGAGGATCTCCTCGAAGGTGGCGACCGGCGTGCCGGCGGCGATGCTGACGAATGTGGTCCTGCCGTCGCCGAAGCGCTTGTAGCTCGCCGTCACGTCGCGGATCACCTGCGGTTTCACAGCGATGACGACGAGGTCGGGCACGGCATCGGCCGGAATGGCTGAGGCGTCGGCGGCGGCACCGCAGCCCAGTGCCTCGGCGCGCTTGCGCAATTCTGCTTTGGGCTCGACCACGAACACCGTCGACGGCTCGAGCTTGCCGGACTTCAGCCAGCCCGAGAGCATGGCGTAACCCATATTGCCGCAACCGGCGAGAACGAGCCTGATCGTCATGAGAACCTCCGCAAGACGGCTCTCCTTAAACGCTCGCGCGGTTAGGGAAAAGTCCAGTCTCAAGGAGATCGATCGGCCAGATCAGTTGGGACTGCGGGTCGGGAAACGGCATTGGCGTCGATATAGAACCACGACCAGACGCCGATGGTGCGCTGCGCGCCGAGCATGAACAGAACCGCGCCGGCAGCCTGCAGCGCCGTCGCCAGGATCGCCAGCACCGCGGCGCGGCCGAACTTGCCGAGGCCGTTGTTGACAATCAGCACCACCTCCACCGGCCGCCACAAGAGCGCTTCGGCGAAGACGACCGCGGCAAAGACCGGCAGCGCCACCGTGCCGGCGAAGAAGATCAGGTAGACGCCGTAGGAGGCGGCGGCGAGGACCGGCAGCGAAATCACGCCGGGGAACAGGAAACCGGCGGTGGCCGGCTTGGACCAACCTGCGCACGCCCGCAACGCGCCGCTGTCGGAGCGCGGCTTCGAGGCGCCGCCTGCGTAATGCCGTGCCTATTCCCGTCAGCCGGACTATACGCTGTCGGCGGGACCCTCCGAGGATGTCTACGCCTCGTCGTCGACGCCTTTCCAACAATCGCCAGTCGCCGAAGAGCGCACTCCCCAGCCGATCAGCAGGGCCAGATCGACGAGATCCGCGCCAGCCTGCGCGAGTTCCGCGAGGCGGTGCGCGACCTGACCGAAAGCCGCTCCCGCCGCCGCTATTTCTAAAACGCCCGGTCTTCGATAGAAGCTGCCTTCGATAAAAGCTGGCTTCGATAAAAGCAGCCGGTTTCGGGTTTACGGCATCCGACGACGTTTTGACGGGATTGCGCTGTCGAATTTTCGTGAAAATGCCGCGCGGCATTCGACCGCCCGCGCCTAGCGCTGGCGGATCACGATGCTGGATCGAGGATCAGGCTGCGCGTGAGCGCGGCCGCGGAACGTGTTGAGGGTGAATGATGGCCGAAGTGATCGACGGAAAGAGTGTCGCCGAAGACGTGGTTCAGAAGGTCAAGGCACTGACCGTCGAGCTGTCGGCCAAGGGTGCGACCAGGCCCGGCCTGGCGGTGGTGATCGTCGGCGAGGATCCGGCGAGCCAGGTTTATGTCGCCTCGAAATCGCGCACGGCCAAGGAATGCGGCTTCCATTCGCTCCAGCACACGCTGCCGGCCGAGACCACCGAGGCTCAACTACTCAAGATCATCGGCGACCTCAACGCCGATCCGTCGATCCACGGCATCCTGGTGCAGCTGCCGCTGCCTGGCCACATCGACGCCGGCAAGGTCATCCAGACGATCGCGCCGGAAAAGGATGTCGACGGCTTCCATTTCATCAATGTCGGCAAGCTCGGCACTGGCGAACTGGAGACCGCCTTCGTGCCCTGCACGCCGGCTGGCTCGATGCTGTTGATCGAGCGCGTGCGCGGCAAGGACCTTTCCGGCCTCAACGCCGTGGTCGTCGGCCGCTCCAACATCGTCGGCAAGCCGATGGCCAATCTGCTGCTCGCCGCCAACTGCACCGTCACCATTGCCCATAGCCGCACCAGGGACCTGCCGGCACTCGCTCGTACCGCCGACATCCTGGTCGCCGCCGTCGGCCGTCCGGAAATGGTCAAGGGCGATTGGGTGAAGCCCGGCGCCACGGTCATCGATGTCGGCATCAACCGCATCCCCGCTCCGGAAAAGGGTGAGGGCAAGTCGCGGCTGGTCGGCGACGTCGCCTATGCCGATGCGGCCAAGGTCGCCGGCGCCATCACGCCGGTCCCCGGCGGCGTCGGACCGATGACCATTGCCATGCTGATGGCCAACACTGTAGCTTCCGCCTACCTCGCGGCTGGGTTGAAGCGGCCGTCCTTCTGATCGGAAAGCCTGATCCTTGCCGAACTTAATCGCCCCTGTGGAACGGCCGGTCACGAACGATCCCGTTCAGGGGGGGCGGCAGTTCGGCTTTCTGCTGGTCGACAAGTTCTCGATGTTCTCGCTGGCCGCGGCGATCGACTGTTTCCGCTCGGCCAACCGCCTGCTCGGCCGCGATTTTTACGGTTGGACGACGATATCGGCGGATGGCGACGCGGTCATGGCCTCCAACGGCCTGCCGCTGAAGATCGACTATTCCGTCGCCGACATGCCGCCGGTCGACATCCTGTTCGTGTCGGTCGGGCTGACCACCGAATTTCCCGGCAAGAGCAAGGTGCTGGCGGCGCTGCGCAGCTGGGGCCGCCGCGGCAACGCGCTCGGCGCGCTGTCGGTCGGCTCCTACTTGCTCGCCGAGGCCGGGCAGCTCGACGGCTATCGCTGCACCATCCACTGGGAGAACCGCGCCGGCTTCATGGAGCGCTTCCCGGACATCAACTGCACCGGCAACGTCTTCGAGATTGACCGCAAGCGCTACACTTGCGCCGGCGGCACCACCTCGATCGACCTGATGCTGGAGATCGTGCGCGGCGATTTCGGCTCCAATCTTGCCAATGGCGTCGCCAACCAGTTCCAGCACGAGCGCATCCGCTCGGCTGGCGACCGACAGCGCGTCGGCCCCGAGCGCGATCTCACCGGCAAGTCGGAAAAGCTGAGACGCATCGTCGAACTGATGGCCGACCATCTCGACGAGCCTTTGTCGGCGGTTCAGCTCGCCAAGTCGGCGGGGCTTTCGGTGCGCCAGGTCGAGCGCCTGTTCCTGCGCCACCTCAATGTGACGCCCGGCCGCTATTACATGCGGCTCAGGCTCGAGCGGGCGCGCGAATTGCTGCGCCAGACCAACATGCCGATCCTCGACGTGGCGATCGCCACCGGCTTCACCTCGCATTCCTATTTCGCGCAGAGCTACCGGCTGCAATTCGGCCGTCCGCCCTCGGAAGAGCGCCGCACCACCTACTGAGCGGCTTCGCCGGCCATTGGACTTGTCTCCAACGCCCGCCTCAAATAGCTTTCCCGGCGCGGACAGGGGGCTCACTCAGGAGATTTTCATGGCGGGACTGGCACGGAGCGTCGCTGCGGCGATCCTCCTTTTGTCGACGACCACGTTTGGCTTTGCCGCCAACAAGGTCATCATCATTCTCGACGCATCCGGCTCCATGTGGGCCCAGATCGACGGCAAGCCGAAGCTCGAGATCGCGCGCGAATCGCTGCGGACGGTGCTGCAGTCGGTGCCTGCCGACGACGAGATCGGCTTCATGGCCTATGGCCATCGCGCCAAGGGCAGTTGCGAGGATATCGAGCTGATCGTGCCGCCGCAGGCGGGTTCGGCGAGCGCGATTTCGGCTGCCGCCGACAGCATGAAATTCCTCGGCAAGACGCCGCTGACGGCGGCCGTCAAGCAGGCGGCCCAGGCGCTGAAATACACCGAGGACAAGGCCACCGTCGTCCTCATCACCGATGGGCTGGAGACCTGCGGCGGCGATCCTTGCGCGCTCGGCAAGGAACTGAAGGAAACCGGCGTCGACTTCACCGCCGACGTGGTCGGCTTCGGCCTGACCGCCGACGAGGGCAAGCAGATCGCCTGCCTCGCCGAAAATACCGGCGGTAAATACATCCAGGCCTCCGACGAGAAGGCGCTGCAAGAGGCGCTCGTCGAAACCGTCGCGGCGCCGGCTCCCGCGCCAGAGCCCACCCCGGCTCCCGCACCGGCGCCAGCGCCCGAACCCGCCAAGCCTGAATTCAATTTCATGCCGAGCGTGGTCATGGCCGAGGGCGGCGATCCGATCACCGATGGCAATGCCTGGGAGATTTACAAAGCCGCGGCCGATGGCTCGCGCGGCGATCAGGTCATGACCGAGTATGGTGAGCTCAAGACCAACCTCGAGCCGGGCGACTACATCGTCGTCGGCCGCGACGACGAGGCAAGGAGCGAGCAGAAGATCAAAATAGAGGCCGGTCAGGTCTACAAGCCGCTGTTCACGCTGAACGGCGGCACCTTGGTCATCCATCCGCATGCGAGCCAGGGCTCGGAGATCAGCGGCGAGGCGCGCGTTGACTTCGCCTATCCGGGCGGCAGCACCACCCACTATGGCGACGCCAAGGCGACCGTGCCGGCGGGTGAGCAGAAGGTGACGGTGCAGATCGGCGCCGGCAGCGCGATCGAGACCGTCCAGCTTGCCGCCGGGCAGACCGTCGAGAAGGACGTCGTCGTCGGCGTCGGCCACGCCGTGCTCAACGCCTTCTACACCGCCGGCGGCGACAAGGCCGACAATTCCGGCATCGGCTTCGAGATCGTCAAGGCGAAGAAGAAGATCGATGGCAGTCGCGAGAGTGTCGAGCACTCTTATGGCGCCGACAGCAAGTTCTGGTTGCCGCCGGACGATTATGTCGCCATCACCACGCTCGATCTTGCCGTCTCGGAACAGCCCTTCAGCATCAAGGCCGGCGACAACCAGGACATCAAAGTCACGCTGGATGCCGGCGTGCTGGCGATGTCGGCGCCCGGCGCCTATTCGATCGAGATACTGTCGTTGAAGAAGGACATCGAGGGCAAGCGCAAGTCGCTGGGCTTGAGCTATGGCGACAGCTGGCAGCAGACAGTTCCTGCCGGCGACTATGTCGTCGTTCGGCACATGTCGGCTGAAGGCCAGGAGAAGGAAGTGCCGGTGACGATCAAGGCCGGCGAGCGGACTGAGGTCACCGTTCAATAGACATCGCGGTCCGTGACCAAAGAAAAAGGGCGGCTTTGAACCGCCCTTTTTGAGCGCTTAGGGAAGCCGTCAGGCGTTTGCGAAGGCGGCGGCGCCGTGGTCGGCACGGCCGACCAGCTGCCGGAAGCCGGCGAACAGCTCTCGGCCGAAGCCGAATTCGTTGCCGATGAGGTCGGCATCGGCCGTGCGGCGCAGCGCGAGTTCCGTCCCCGGCATCAGCACTTCCAGCGTGCCGGCATCGGCGTCGAGCCGGATGATGTCGCCGTCGTGTATCCTGGCGATCGGTCCGTCCTCGACCGCTTCCGGCGTCACATGGATCGCCGCCGGCACCTTGCCGGAGGCGCCCGACATGCGCCCGTCCGTCACCAGCGCGACGCGCTGGCCGCGGTCCTGCAGGACGCCGAGCACGGTGGTCAGCTTGTGCAGCTCCGGCATGCCGTTGGCCTTCGGTCCCTGGAAGCGGATGACGGCGACGAAGTCGCCGGTGAGCGTGCCGGCCTTGAAGGCATCGTTCAACCCCTGCTGGCTGTCGAACACCTTGGCCGGCGCCTCGATGATGCGGCGCTCGGGCTTGACGGCCGAGGTCTTGATGACGGCATGGCCGAGATTGCCGGCAAGCACCTTCAGTCCGCCGGTCGGCTGGAACGCTTTCTTGAACGGCGCCAGCACCTTCTCGTCGCCGCTCTTGAGCGGTGCCGCCTCGCGCGCGACGCTTCCATCGGCGCCGAGCTTCGCCTCGACCGCATAGGGCCGCAGGCCTTCGCCCCAGACGGTCTGCACGTCCTCATGCAGGATGCCTTCATCGAGCAGCTCGCGGATCAGGAAGCCGAGCCCGCCCGCGGCGTGGAAATGGTTCACGTCGGCAAGTCCATTGGGGTAGACGCGGGCTAGCAGCGGCACCGCTTCCGACAAGTCGGAGATATCCTGCCAGGTCAGCGCGATGCCGGCTGCCGCGGCCATCGCGATCAGATGGATGGTGTGGTTGGTCGAGCCGCCGGTCGCGTGCAGGCCGACCACGCCATTGACGATCGAGCGCTCGTCGATCATGCGACCGACCGGCGTATAGGCATTGCCGAGCGCGGTGATCGCCAGCGCGCGCTTCGCCGCCTCCTTGGTCAGCGCGTCGCGCAACGGCGTGCCCGGATTGACGAAGGAGGCGCCGGGCATGTGCAGGCCCATGATCTCCATCAGCATCTGGTTGGAATTGGCGGTGCCGTAGAAGGTGCAGGTGCCCGGCCCGTGATAGGATTTGGACTCCGCCTCGAGCAGTTCGGCGCGGCCTGCCTTGCCCTCTGCATAGAGCTGGCGGACCTTGGCCTTCTCGTCGTTCGGCAAGCCCGACGTCATCGGTCCGGCCGGGATGAAGACGGCCGGCAGGTGCCCGAAGGTGAGCGCCGCGATCACCAGCCCGGGCACGATCTTGTCGCAGACGCCGAGGAAGACGGCGGCATCGAACATGTTGTGCGAGAGGCCGATCGCCGCCGCCATGGCGATCACGTCGCGCGAGAACAGCGACAGTTCCATGCCCGGCTGGCCTTGCGTGACGCCGTCGCACATCGCCGGCACGCCGCCGGCGACCTGGGCGATGCCGCCGGCCTCACGTGCCGCTTCCTTGATCAGCGCCGGAAACGTTTCGAAGGGCTGATGCGCCGACAGCATGTCGTTGTAGGAGGTGATGATGCCAAGGTTGGGCACGCGGTCGCCGCCGAGCGCGACTTTCTCCGACGGGCTGCAGACGGCAAAGCCGTGAGCGAGGTTGCCGCAGGACAGCACCGCCCGGTTGGCGGCGCGGCCGGATGCCTCCGCGATGCGGCCGAGATAGGCCTCGCGGCCGGCTTTCGAGCGTTGGCGGATGCGTTCCGTGATGGTTTCGATATCGCGTCTGGCTGTCATGACTGGTCCTTTCGAGCCCCGGAAACGTCCTCCCACAGCCTCCGGGGCTGCCTCTTCGTGAAATCAGGGTGCCCAGAACACCTCTACCGGTATTGGCGCCGCCTCGAGCACTTCGCGGATGGGCTTTTTCACGCCCGCTCCCATCGCGCCGTCGAAGGCCGTTCGCTTGTCCTCTCCCTCGATGTGGAGCGCGATGAAGCCGGCGGCAACGATCCGCGCCATCGAAAGCGTCAGCCGCGGCTCGCCTGCGCTCGGTGCCTGCACCGGCAGCACGATCCGCTGCGACGACGGGTCGAGCAATTCAGCGAGATTGTCCGCATCGGGAAAGAAGGAGGCCGTGTGGCCGTCGCCGCCCATGCCGAGCACCACGACGTCGAGCGGCCATGCCAATGATTGCAGGGCCTCGCTGTCCGAGGCGGCTGCGTCCTCGATGCTCGCCGCTTCATGGTAAAGGGGCACGAAATGCGCGGCTGCGGCCTTGTTCTGGAGCAGGTTGGCAGCCACCAGCCCGGCATTCGAGCGCGGCGAGGAGGGCGGCACGAAACGCTCGTCGACCAGCGTCACCGTGACCTTGTCCCAGGCGATCGGGATCGAGGAGAGGGCGGCGAAGAACCTTGCCGGCGTCGTGCCGCCGGATACGGCGAGCAGCGCCGTGCCGCGCTCGGCAATCGCTTTGGTCAACCGGGCCGCGACGTTGCCGGCAAGGGCGGCCGCCAGCTGCTGCCGGTCGGCGAAGCCGTCCCAGTTATAGGCAGGCTGGCTCAGTTGCTCTCGTGCCATGTCCGTCCGTCACGTTCGATCAGCGCGATGGAGGCCGATGGCCCCCAGGTGCCGGCCGTATAGCCCTGCGCTTCCTGCCGGGCGCTTTCCCAGGCGTTCTGGATCGGATCGATCCACTTCCAGGCCGCCTCGACCTCGTCGCGGCGCATGAACAACGTCTGGTTGCCGCGCACCACATCCATGATCAACCGCTCATAGGCGTCCGGCGCCCGGCCCTGGAACGACTGTGCGAAACTCATGTCGAGCGATATCTGGCGCAGCCGCATGCCGCCAGGCCCGGGATCCTTGATCATGATATACTGCTTGACGCCTTCGTCCGGCTGCAAGCGGATGACCAGCTGGTTGGGGAAGATCGGCCCGGCGCTGTCGCCGAAGATGGAATAAGGGATCGGCTTGAACTCGATGACGATTTCCGAAACGCGGGTCGCCAGACGCTTGCCGGTCCTGAGATAGAAGGGAACGCCGGCCCAGCGCCAGTTGCCGATCTCGGCCTTCACGGCAACGAAGGTCTCTGTGTTGCTGTCCTTGCCGAGCTCCTCGACATAGCCTTTGACGGGCCCACCGGCGGAGGCGCCGGCGCGATATTGGCCGCGCACGGTTTGCTTCGGCGCCTCGTTGCCGTTGATGCGCTTCAATGCCCTCAGCACCTTCAGCTTCTCGTCGCGCACGGCGTCCGCGTCCATCGACGACGGAGTTTCCATGGCGACCAGGCAAAGCAGCTGCAGGATGTGGTTCTGCACCATGTCGCGCAGCGCGCCTGCCTTGTCGTAGTAGGTGACGCGGTCCTCCAGCCCGACCGTCTCGGCCACGGTGATCTGCACGTGATCGATATGGGCGGAGTTCCACAACGGCTCGTAGAGCGCATTGGCAAAGCGCAGCGCCATCAGGTTCTGTACCGTTTCTTTGCCGAGATAGTGATCGATGCGGAAGATCTGGCTTTCGTGGAAATCGTCGCCCACCGCGTCGTTGAGGGCCCGCGCCGAGATGAGGTCCCGCCCGATCGGCTTCTCCAGCACGATGCGCGAGTTCGGCGTGATCAGCTTATGCTCTTGGAGCTGGTGCGAGATGTCGCCGAACAGCGCCGGCGCCACCGCGAGGTAAAAGGCGCGGATGCGGTCGCTGTCGCCGACGGCCTTCTTGAGCTTGTCGAAACCCACGCCACTGGTCGCATCGGCCGAAACGTAGGAAAGGCGAGCAAGAAACCGATCCAGTTCCTTGGCGTCGATATCAGCCGGCTTCACATGCCGCGATATCGCCTGCTTGGCGAAGGTCTGGAATTCGGCATCGGTCATCTTCGCGCGTGACGTGCCGATGATGCGCGTCGGCTCGGAGAACTGATGGTCGCACTGGCGATAGTAGAGCGAAGGCAGAAGCTTGCGTTCCGACAGGTCGCCGGTGCCGCCGAAAATGATGAAGTCGAAAGGGTCGACGGGGATGATCTGGCTGGTCATGGTCAGTCCGATTTGATGCCGGTCGCCGGTAGCGGGGCTGATATATTCTAATCGATTTAAATCGTCCAGTGCCATGGTGTCACATCTAGGACCAATCGCTTGCCATTGATTGGGCCCAGATGTGGCCTTGACACTGGCGCTACCGGCAGGCTTGTCGGCAAACAATGGCTTTCCGGAAGCGTTCGCGCCTGCAACATAGATCGTGAATGTGACGAAAGCTAAGGGAGAATGGCGGCGGACACCCCTCAAAGACGGGATGACTGCAATGATGGGGAAAACCATGCGTCTGGAAAACAAGGTTGCCATCATCACCGGCGCGGCGTCGGGCTTCGGCAAGGGCATGGCGAAGCGCTTCGCCGAGGAGGGCGCGCGCGTCGTCGTCGCCGACCTCAACGCCAAGGGCGCCGAGCGCGTCGCGGAGGAAATCGGCGACAGCGCGATCTGGACCCAGACCGACGTCTCGCTACGCTCCGAATTCGACGAGATGGTCTATGCCGCCAAGAGCGCTTTCGGCCGCGTCGACATCATGGTCAACAACGCCGGCTACACCCATCGCAACGGCGACATGCTCGGCGTCGACGAGGAAACCTTCGACCTGATCACAGCCGTCAACATGAAGGCGATCTACCATGCCGCCCTTGCCGTCGTGCCGATCATGGATCGGCAGGGCGGCGGCGTCATTCTGACCACGGCCTCGACGGCCGGCATCAGGCCGCGGCCGGGCCTCACCTGGTACAATGCCTCCAAGGGCTGGGCGATCACCGCCACCAAGTCGATGGCGGTCGAACTCGCCCCGAAGAATATCCGCGTCAACTGCCTTTGCCCGGTCGCCGGCGAGACCGGCATGCTGGAGAAGTTCATGGGCGCCGATACGCCGGAGATCCGCGAAAAATTCCGCGCCACGATCCCGCTCGGCCGGCTCTCGACGCCGCTCGACATCGCCAACGCGGCACTCTGGCTTGCTTCGGACGAAGCCGCCTTCATTACCGGCGTGGCGCTGGAAGTCGATGGTGGGCGCTGCATCTGATCCGCCCCAGCGCGACAGGGCTTTGGCGTTCCGGCCGGCTTCAGCCGGAGCAATTCCAGGGAAAGCGCGCAACGGTCTTCGTCCGGAATCGCTAAAAACAGACACTTTGAAGGCGGATCAGGCGCCGGTCTTGACGTAGGTCTTGTAGATCCAGCCGCGCTTGCCGTTATAGACGATCTCGCACCATTTCTTGCAGCTCACCACCTGCACCGATGCCTTTGCCGGCACCGTGACGATTGCGGCGGCGCCTTTCTTCGGGCCGGTGCGCATGGTGACTGCCCTAAGGATGCGTCCATTGGCGGCAGCGCTGACTTTCTGCTCGTTTGGCTTTGTCGCGGCGTCATTTTCGTCGCCGGCCGGCTGAGCCTCTGGAACCTGTGGCTTTGCGTCGGGGATAGCTGCTGTCTGGGCGCCATCCATCTTGTCGTCCGGCTGCTTTTCATCCACCGATTGCTCAGCCGCCGCAACTTTCGACAGGGCCGTCGAGGCATCGGTCTCGGCAACGGAATCGGCGAAGGCGGCAACGGTCGGCTTCTGCTCCGCCGGCGGCTTGGCAGCCGGAGGGGGTGAAGCGGGCGCAGCCCCGGCCGATGCTGGCTCGGCTCCCGCGCCGGTCCAGCGCGGGCTGTTGGCTGCCAGCGCCGGGATGGCGGCTTCGCGAGCGGCGGTGACCGACGAAACCGCGTCGGCCTTGCGCGCGGCTTGCGGCGCGGCGGCGACGCTGACTGCGCTTGCGGCGGCCGGGGCGATTTTCGTCGTCTTGACCGGGATTGCAGGCACGCTTTGCTCAGCGCTCGCCTGCCGCTCGTTGGCCGGCAGGGCCAGCCAAAGCGCTACCGCCGCCACACCGAGTAGCGCCGCAGTACCGACAGCCGCTATCACAAGATGCGCGTTCGACCGCAGTCCCTGCCAGAACGAGGGCCGCATGTCGTAACCGAACTGCACTGCAAAGCGCCGTCGTTCCGGTGCACCGAAACTGAAGGGCACGTTCACTTAGACCACCTCCAACAACCGGGCCGACGTTCTTTCGATCTTGCCGCAAGAAGTTCGCGGCTGAACGGCATCGGTCCCGAAATTTCAGCGGGCAGGCCCGCGCAAATCCCCGTTTTATCGCCCAGAACCGGCATCCTTTACCGCCGATTATGGCATCACTGCGCCTTTTTGCGAAATTCTGTGCGTTCGTTAAGGATTCTGCAACGTGCCGTAAGGGAAGCGGACTTGTCGAATCAACAGCTTCCGCAGCGTCCCGCTTCAGATCCTGTCGCGCAGCGCGAACCAGTTGAGCGCCAGAAACAACAGCGGCGCGCGGAAACGACGACCGCCCGGGAAGGCGGGAATCTTCAGATCCTCGATAAGCTTCAGCCGATCGCGATTGCCGGCGACCGTCTCGGCATAGAGCTTGCCGAAGAAGTTGGCCAGCATGACGCCATGGCCGGAATAACCGCCCATCGAGATCACGTTCGGCATCACCTCGCGCACGAAGGGTTTCCTCGGCATGGTGATGCCGACATAGCCGCCCCAGCCATGCGTGATCTCGACGTCCTTCAGCGCTGGGTAGAGCTCGGCGATCTGCCGGCGGATGTGGATATGGATGTCCTTTGGATCGTTGACGGCATAGACTTCGCGGCCGCCGAACAAAAGCCGCCCGTCCCTCGACTTGCGGAAGTAGCGCACGACGAAGCGGGAGTCGTCCACCGACTCGCCTCCCGGCAGCACCTTGGATTGTGTTCCGAGCGGTACGGTCGCGCCGATGAAGGAGCCGATCGGCATGATGTGGGACGCGCTCACCGGCTCCAGATTGCCGCCATAGGCGTTGACCGCGATCAGGCATTTCTCGGCCGATATCGTGCCCTTCGGCGTCGTTACCTTCACCTTGCCGCCGCCGCAGGCGATGCCGGTCGAAGGCGTCCGCTCGAACAGGTGTGCGCCGGCCGCGGCAGCCACCCTTGCCGTGCCGATCACCAGCTTCAACGGGTGGATGTGCCCGGTGCCGGTGTCGCGGGTGCCGCCGAAATAGCGCGTCGAGCCCAGCCGTTCCGCCGTCTCGCCGGCGCCCATGAAGGCGATGTGCGGATAGCCGAAGCGGCTCGCCATGATCTCGGCATGGCGCTTGTAGTCGTCGACATAGCGTCGCTTGTGCGCAACCGACAATTGGCCCGGCATGTAGTCGATCTCGATTTCGTTGGCGGCGGCGAAATCCAGCAGATGCGCCTTGGCTTCTTCCGCGAGATCGAACAGCGCCTTGGCGCGCGAGAGGCCGTATTCGGCTTCAAGTTCTTCCGCCCAAGCGCGCTGGCCGGTGCCGAGCTGACCGCCATTGCGCCCCGACGCGCCGTCGCCGAAACGGTACGCATCGATCAGCGCGACATTCATGCCGGCCTTCGCCAGATGTGCCGCCGCCGAAAGACCGGTGAAGCCGCCGCCGATTATGACGACATCGCAAGTCCGGTCGCCGTCCAGAGCCGGATATTCGGGGCGGGTTCCGACCGTGTCCTCATACCAGGAGCGGCCGGGGGAAATGGGAGATTGGTAGGCCATAGTTCGATTGGCAGTAGGACAGTAGGGCAGTAGGGCAGTAGGGCAGTAGGGCAGTAGGGCAGTAGGGCAGTAGGGCAGTAGGGCAGTAGGGCAGTAGGGCTAGTCGTTCGACAGCTTGCGGATGAGAAGACGTAACAGCTTCCCTACGCTTTCGGTGCGTGTCATCAACGATTCGACAGTTTCGGAAGCGACGATCCCAATTCGTTGAGCGATGAGAAGATGGGTCTCCAACTCCTTCGGTGATCCTTGGGCAATCCGGAGAAATTGCTGGTAGGTGGCACGGCTCTCTCTGCCGTAGGCTTCAGCGAGATTCGCGGGGACGGAAGTCGCAGCTCGTCGTGTCTGAGCGGTCAGCCCATAGAGTTCCTCCTTGGGCCAGGATTTTGTCGCTTCATATGTCGAGGTTGCTAGGTCCATGGCCTGCTGCCAAACGACCAACTCCCGGTACGACTCGATCTTTGCTGCCATCCCTACTGCCTTACTGCCCTATTGCCTTACTCCCTAAACATTCAGCAGCAGATACTCCCGCTCCCACGGGCTGATCACTTCCATGAAGGTCTCGAATTCCGCCCGCTTGATCGCCGCGTAGGTTGCGGCGAAGGATTTTCCGAGGATGGCGCCGAGTTCCTTGTCGCTTTCGAACAGGTCGACGGCCTCGAGAAGGTTGCGCGGCAGGTCGATCTCATCCTCGTTGGCGGTGGTGAGCACCGGCGCCGACGCCTTTTCCTTGTGCGTCATGCCGATCAGCCCGCAGGCAAGCGAGGCGGCGAGCGCCAGATAGGGATTGGCATCGGACGACGGGATGCGGTTTTCGACGCGCCGCGCCCCGGGGTCGGATCGCGGCACGCGGAAGGCCGTCGTGCGGTTGTCGTAGCCCCACTTGGTGTTGACCGGCGCGGAGGCCGCCTGCGTCAGCCGGCGGTAGGAATTGACGTAAGGCGCGAACATCACCAGCGCGTTCGGCACATGCTTCTGCATGCCGCCGATGAAATGGAAGAACGCGTCTGTCTCGGAACCGTCCTCGGTCGAGAAGATGTTTCTGCCGGTCTTCTTGTCGACCACCGACTGATGGATGTGCATCGCCGAGCCCGGCTGCCCCTGGATCGGCTTGGCCATGAAAGTGGCGTAGATCTCGTGCTTCAGCGCCGCCTCGCGGATCGTGCGCTTGAACATGAAGACCTGGTCGGCGAGTTCGATCGGGTTGCCGTGGCGCAGGTTGATCTCGAGCTGGCCGGCGCCTTCCTCGTGGATCAACGTGTCGATCTCCAGGCCCTGCCGCTCGGAGAAATGATAGATGTCGTCGATCAGCTCGTCGAACTCGTTGACGCCGGCGATCGAGTAGCCGGCGCCGCCGCCGATCGGCCTACCCGAGCGCCCGACGGGCGGCGTCAGCGGATAGTCCGGGTCGGGGTTCTTGCGCACCAGGTAGAACTCGATCTCGGGCGCCACCACCGGCCTCAGGCCACGGTCGTCATAGGCGGCCAGCACGCGCTTCAGCACATTGCGCGGCGTGAACTCGACGGACCGGCCATCCTGGTGGACGAGGTCGCAGATCACCGCCGCGGTCGGATCCTCTTCCCAAGGCACCGCGGTCAGCGTCGACAGATCGGGAAGCAGCTTCAGGTCGCCGTCATCCTCCGGATAGTGGAAGCCGTTGCCGTCTTCCGGGTAGCCGCCGGAAATCGTCGTCATGAACACCGCCGAAGGCAGCGCCAGCGAAGTGTTGGAGGTGAATTTCTTCGACGGCATCATCTTGCCGCGGGCGACGCCGGCCTGGTCCGGCGTGATGCATTCGATGTCCTCGATGCCGCGCCATTCCAGCCAGGCGCTGGCTTCTTTCCAATTCTTCACACCGCGTTCGTTTTTCAGGAAGGCAGGCGTGCGGGCGCGTCCCCCCCGGCTCGACGGACGGACTTCCTTTTTTTCAGGCGGCATCATTCACCAGATTGTGTTGCGGATTTCGAAGTATAGCCGGGCGTCACCGGGGAAGGGAAGGGGAGGCCGCCAAAGCGCGTCGCGTCGAAACGGATTCGAGCGACGCGCGTCAAACTCTTGTTTTTATGTATGTCGTTCGCCCAAAACCGCTGCGCAGCTTTGGGCGACGTGCATTAAATCGCCTCGGGCGGGTAACCATCTTCAGACTGGCGGCGCGGTGCAACAACGTCTACACCACCCGCTTGCAAGGAACGGTGTCCACTTATGTCCGTCCCCCATTTGACGACGATCGGCTTCGATGCCGACGACACGCTGTGGCAGAACGAGCAGTTCTTCCGCATGACCGAGCAGCGCTTTGTCGCGATGCTTGCCGAACACGGCGAGGCAGGCCAGGTCTCGGCAAGCTTGCTTGAAGCCGCAAGGCGCAATCTCGGCCTCTATGGCTTCGGCATAAAGAGTTTCACGCTGTCGATGATAGAAACGGCGATCGAGGTTACCAAAGGTCGAGTTCCAGCCTCGACAATTGCCGAAATACTGGCCGCCGGCCGGGACATGCTCAGTCACCCGATCGAGCCGCTGCCGCATGCGCGTGAGACGGTCGAAAGGCTCGCCGGTGCCTATCGCGTGGTGCTGATCACCAAGGGCGATCTTCTCGACCAGGAGCGTAAGCTTGCGCAGTCGGGAATGGGCGATCTCTTCGATGCCGTCGAGATCGTCAGCGACAAAAGCGCCGACACCTATGCCCGCATCTTCAGCCGCCATGGTGACGGTCCGCAGAACAGCATGATGGTTGGCAATTCTCTGAGGTCCGACGTGGTTCCCGCCATCGAGGCCGGCGGCTGGGGCATCCATGTGCCGCACGAATTGACCTGGGCGGTCGAACATGCCGAGGCGCCCGTTGCAGCGCCGCGTTTTCGCGAGATCGCAAATCTCGGCGAGTTGCCGGGGCTGGTCGAGGCGATCGCAAAAGCTGGCTGAACGCTGCTCCAGCCTAAGCAATTCCAGGAAAAGTGTGTAACGGTCGGGCTCGGCGACTTCGCCGTAGCCTTCCGTCCGGAATTGCGTCAAAACAAAGAGATAGAGCGGCTCGGCGTTTCCGTGAAACGGTAAACCGCTCTAGCAGCGGCCGACCAGGCGATCGATCACTGGTTGCAGCCTTTCAGGCGTGATCGGCTTGGCAACCACAGCGTCGACCACGCTCGCCAGGCCGAGGCTGTCCGGAGTGCCATTCCTGGTTGAAAGCAGGATCACGGAGGGCAGCGCCTTGCCGGAAGCGCGCCGCAGCGCGTCGATGCCGGACAGCAGCCTGTCGCAATCCTTGTCGTCGGGGCCGCCGTCGACGATGACCGCGCCAGGAATCTGGCTGGCCAGCGCCTTCTCGGCCGTCTCGGGCGGCTCCGAAATCGGCTTCAGACCGCATCTTTCCACGATCTTCGACACGACAACCCGGTTGATCGATGATTTGCCGACCACAAGCACCTTGGAGAAATCCGCCGGCAGCCGGGCTGCCGCGCCGCGGTCCGCCGGTTTCACTGGGTTTGGAGAGTCGTCACGGTTGGTGGGACACATGTCTGGCGGGCGCTCTGGTTCAATGCAGGGTTGAAACCTGAGCCAATTGGCGCGAGATCGCCAGCGGTGTCAAGGAGAAATAGTGGAAAATGAGAATATAGAAAGAATTGCTAAAATTCGGCGCAAGTTCTCCCTGCTATCGCAAGCGGAATTCGAAAAAACCGAAAGTCTCCCGAACGTATAGCGCACGGGAGACACTCGTCGAAGATTTGTTACGTAACGTCAACTATGGTTCTGCTGGGTGACGATCACCGGGATCAAAAGATCACCCCAGTTGCCGTCCCCGCCATGGTGCCTGGCCGAACGCACCAGCTCCACGGACACCCCCGCCTCGACCGCCTTCATCACCGACTGGTTCAGCCTGTGCAGGTCGTTGGCAAGCATGCGGATCGTCGCCTGTTGATCGACGCTCATCGCGCTCGATTGTTCCTCGGCACGTTCCTTGACGCGGCTTATCGATGCCATTGCTCTTCTCCTCGACGTAAAGTGCCTCTCTGGGCGTTTCCTCTTAAGTTGTCGTCACTCGGCGGCCGGCCTGAACTGGGCGTGCTCGGTCGACTCATTCATGGCGGTGGTCGAAGACTGGCCGCCGGTGATCGCAATCGACACGGCGTCGAAATAGCCGGTGCCGACCTCTCGCTGGTGCTTGGTCGCGGTGTAACCGTGGGCCTCTGCCGCGAATTCGGCTTCCTGCAGTTCCGAATAGGCCGCCATCTGCCGGTCCTTGTAGCCGCGGGCCAGCTCGAACATGCCGAAGTTCAACTGGTGGAAGCCGGCAAGCGTGATGAACTGGAACTTGTAGCCCATGGCGCCGAGCTCCCTTTGGAACTTCGCGATGGTCGCGTCGTCCAGGTTCTTCTTCCAGTTGAACGACGGCGAGCAGTTGTAGGCCAGCAGCTTGCCCGGA
Organism: Mesorhizobium sp. WSM4884; assembly: GCF_029625675.1. Classification (NCBI taxonomy): domain Bacteria; kingdom Pseudomonadati; phylum Pseudomonadota; class Alphaproteobacteria; order Hyphomicrobiales; family Phyllobacteriaceae; genus Mesorhizobium; species Mesorhizobium sp. WSM4884. The sequence goes on along the minus strand of NZ_JARTVO010000008.1, from coordinate 67,757 downwards.
TGATGCTTGCGCACGCCCTCGGCGAACTTCCTCGCCTGCTCGAGATCTGGCTTGGAGGTTTCGCACCAGATCAGGTCCGCATGCGGCGCGTAAGCGACGGCGCGCGCGATGCAGGGCTCGATGCCGTTCCTCACATGGTAGAAGCCCTCGATCGTGCGGCCCGCATCGTAATCGACGAAGGGCCGGTCGCGCTCGTCGATATCGGAGGTGAGCAGCTTGGCCGCCTCCGCGTCGGTCCGCGCCACCACCAGCGTCGGCGTGCCCATCACGTCGGCAGCAAGCCGCGCCGCGTTGAGGTTGCGGATATGCGCCGCGGTCGGGATCAGAACCTTGCCGCCGAGATGGCCGCACTTCTTCTCCGACGCCAGCTGGTCCTCGTAATGGACGCCCGCGGCGCCGGCTTCGATGAAAGCCTTCATGATCTCGAACGCGTTGAGCGGTCCGCCGAAGCCGGCCTCGGCATCGGCGACGATCGGTGCGAACCAGGTGTCGACCGACAGCCCCTTGCCCTCGGACGTTTCGATCTGATCGGCGCGCTGAAGCGTGCGGTTGATGCGCTTGACCAGCTCCGGCGCTGCATTGGCCGGATAGAGCGACTGGTCCGGATACATGGCGGACGCCGTGTTGGCGTCGGCCGCGACCTGCCAGCCCGACAGATAGATCGCCTTCAAGCCCGCCCTGACCTGCTGCATGGCTTGGTTGCCCGACATGGCGCCGAGCGCGTTGACGAAGTCTTCCTCGTGGATGAGCTTCCACAGCCGGTTCGCACCCATTTCGGCAAGCGTTTGGCGAATCTGGACCGAACCGCGCAGCCGCTTCACGTCCTCGGGTGAATAGGGTCGTTCGATGCCGTCGAAACGGCCTTCCGGCGCGGACGGGACGAGGTTGTAAAAATCAGTCATCGGTTGCTCCAGATCGGTTCTGCTTCTTCGGATGACGCTTTCGCGGGAGTCATTTCGGCGCCACTGGTGTGTGACATAATTTACATTGCGACGCAAAAGGTGCCAGAAAAACCAAGGGCTCCTGCCAAAAATAAGAGAAAAACTGTGTTGTGTTTGACAGGTTGGTGCTGTAAATTTGTCATGATTGTAAAAGGCGGATGGGCGGCAACCACGCGTGTAAATTCTTGTCAAGGATAGATGATTGGCCGACCAGAAGATCTTTGCCGGGCCGCGCATCCGCCGGCTTCGCAATGCCAAGGGGCTGACCCAGACGGCGATGGCCGAAGGGCTGGCCATCTCGCCGTCCTATCTCAACCTCATCGAGCGCAACCAGCGGCCGCTGACGGTTCAGTTGATCCTCAAGCTGGCGTCCGTCTACAAGATCGACCCGCACGAACTGCAGGGCGAGACCAAAGGGTCGATCGCGGCGCTGAAGGAAGTGTTCGGCGATCCGCTGCTGGCCGGCGAATTGCCGGGGGACCAGGAACTGATCGATCTCGCCGAAATCGCGCCGAACGCCTCCACGGCCATGGTAAAGCTGTTTCGCGCCTATCGCGAGCAGGCCGAGCGGCTATCGGATCTCAATGAGCTTCTGGCGCGCGAAGGCAGGGCGACCGCATTGTCCGGCACGCGGCTGCCTGTCGATGAAGTGCACGAGACCTTCGAGCGTCGGCCGAACTATTTCGCCGCGCTGGAGGAGGAAGCGGAAGCCTTCGTTTCGCTGCTCGATCCTGGAGACTACCTGTTCGGGGCGCTGAAAGCTTGGCTGAGGCGTGAGCACGGCATCGTGGTCAAGGTGCTGCCGGTCGCCACCATGCCGAACTGGCGCAGGCGTTATGACCGCCATTCGCAACGCCTGTTCCTGTCCGAGCGGCTCTCCCCCTTCGATCAGTTGCGCGAGGTCGCCATGGAGGCGAGCCTGATGCGCATGACCGTCGCCGTGGCCGCTGAGATCCAGGCGTTGAAGCTCGCGACCGACGAGGCGCGCCGGCTTGCCCGCTTCGAGCTCGGCCGCTATGCCGCGCACGCCCTGATGATGCCCTATCAGGCCTTTCATGCGGCGGCCGTCCGCGCCCGCTACGATATCGACGTTCTGCGCTCGCGTTTCGGCGTGTCGTTCGAACAGGCGGCAAACCGTCTGACCATGTTACAGCGGCCGGGCGCGGCGGGCGTGCCGTTCTTCATGCTGGAGGTCGACAATGCGGGCAACCGCTTCCGCAAGGCTGGCAGTCAGGGCTATCCGCAAAGCCGTTTCGGCGGCGCTTGTCCGAAGCTTCCTGTACATGCGGCCTTTTCGCAACCTGGCCGGATACTGGTCGAGGCGGTGGAAATGCCCGACGGCGCCGAGTTCCTCTGCATCGCCCGCACGCTCGAAGGGCCGCAAGGCGCCTTCTCCGAGCGGCCGCGGCGCACGGCGCTTCTGCTTGGCTGCGACATCGGCTTTCGCGACGAGATCGTCTACAGCGCGGCGCTGCCTGGGCCGGCCGCCGGCAAGACCGCGCAGGGCGCGGCCCTCGCAACGCCGGTCGGTCCGGCCTGCAGGCTCTGCGAGCGCGTCGGCTGCCTGGCCCGCGCCGAGCCGCCCGTGACGCGGCCGCTCGGCCTCGATGAGATGGTGACGGGCCTCAGCGCTTTCGATTTCCAGGGATGATGCCTGCCGAACCTTAGCGGGCCGGCGGGCGCAGGCCGGCTTTGTCCCATATTTCAGCGGATGCTGGATCACGCCTGGCTTTCGCCTTTGCGCTACGCGATTGGACATGGTGTTGTCGTCCTTGGTGGATCGTACCGCCTGCAACTCGCTGACAGTCGAGCCCATGTCCGATACCGCTTCGCCCCGCATTGCCTTGCCTGCCGTCTCGCCGCGCGACGAGCGGATCGGCATGCTCTTGGTCTTCCTGTCGGCGCTGATGTGGAGTTTTGGCGGCACCATCGCCCGCTTCATCCATGTCGGCGACAGCTGGACAGTGGTGTTCTGGCGCTCGCTCTGGGCGGTGGCCTTCCTCATCGCCTTCATGGTCTGGCGCGACGGCTGGCGCGGCACTTTGAAACTGTTCCGTGACATGGGGCTGCCCGGGCTTGGCGTCGCCTTCTGCTTCGCTACCGCTTCGACGAGCTTCATTGTCGCGCTCGCCTACACGACGGTCGCGAACATCCTGTTGATGCAGGCAGGCGTGCCGCTTCTGGCGGCCTTGCTCGCCTGGGTGCTGTTTCGCGAACGTGTGAGCCCGGGGACCTGGGCGGCAATTGCCGCCGTCATCACCGGCGTCGCCATCATGGTCTCGGAGTCTTTGGGCGGCGCCGTCTCGCCGATCGGCGACGGGCTGGCGCTGCTGATCGCGGTGATGTTTTCGTTCGCGACCGTGATCACCCGGCGCTTCGCCCATGTGCGCATGGTTCCGGCCACGTGCCTCGGCGCGCTGTTGGCCGGCGCCTTTGCCGCCTCGCAGGCCACGGAATTTGCCGTCTCCGCGCGCGATATGGGCTTTCTCTTCGCCTTCGGCGTGATCAATCTCGGCGTCGGCCTCGCCTTTTTCGTCATGGGCGCGCGGCTGGTGCCGGCGGCCATCGCGGCACTGCTCGGCACCTTCGAACCGATCCTCGGCCCGATCTGGGTCTGGCTCGTCCATTCCGAGGTGCCGTCGGTGCGCACCATCATCGGTGGCGCGGTCGTGGTCACGGCACTGCTCGTGCATATCGCATTCGAGTTCAAGCGGCAGACCCGGCCCGAGCGGCCAGGCATTACAGGCCTGCCATCTCCTAATTGATGCCACACAAGCGTTTGCCATTGACAACCGTGTCGCCGCGCGGGCAGGCTGCGATTACGGCAACAACAAGACAGGCGTATCTTGCCAAGTGTCTCTGCCGGCCTCACCGGGGCCGGACCGCAACGTCATATTTCTGACTACGCCGCGGCGAACGCCGCTGACGCCGCTCTGATACCCTTCCGGAGGGGGTGCAAGGGCCGGAACCGCTACTCAACGATCCAGCGCGGTCCCAGCGGGTCGCGCCCATTGCCCTCCGGAAAGCTCAACAATCCGAACCAAACGCCGTCCCGCGCCCATATCGCGCCGAGCCGGCAGGGGAACATTCACCAAAGGAGAACATCATGATCCGCAAAGCGCTTTTGCTTTCGGCGACCTCGGCATTCCTGACGATCTTTACCGTAGGCGGTCATGCCGACGATCGCGTCGTCAATGTCTATAACTGGTCGGACTACATCGACAGCTCGATCATCGACGACTTCACCAAGAAAACCGGCATCAAGGTCGTCTACGACACCTTCGATTCCAACGAAATCCTGGAGACGAAACTGCTGGCCGGCGGCAGCGGCTACGACGTCGTCGTGCCCAGCGCCAACTTCCTGGCGCGTCAGATCCAGGCCGGCGTCTTCCAGAAGCTCGACAAGTCGAAGCTGCCGAACATCTCCAACATGTGGGACGTCATCACCGAGCGCACCGGCAAGTACGATCCGGGCAATGAGTACTCGGTCAACTACATGTGGGGCACGGTCGGCCTCGGCTACAACGTCAAGAAGGTGCAGACCGCGCTCGGCACCGACAAGATCGACAGTTGGGACGTGTTCTTCAATCCGGAGAGTCTGGCCAAGCTGAAGGACTGCGGCGTCTATGTGCTGGATTCGCCCGCCGACATCATTCCGGCGGCGCTGAAATATCTCGGCCTCGACCCGAACAGCACTTCGCCTGACGACATCGCCAAGGCCGAGGAAGCGCTGCTGAAGGTTCGACCCTATATCCGCAAGTTCCATTCGTCCGAATACATCAACGCTTTGGCCAACGGCGACATCTGCCTGGCGGTCGGCTGGTCGGGCGACGTGTTCCAGGCGCGCAACCGCGCCGAGGAAGCCAAACAGGGCGTCGAGATCGGCTATTCGGTGCCGAAGGAAGGCGCCCAGATGTGGTTCGATCAGATGGCGATTCCGGCCGATGCGCCGCATGTCGCCGAGGCGCTCGAGTTCATCAACTACATGATGACGCCGGAAGTTATCGCCAAGTCGTCGAACTACGTGCTCTACGCCAACGGCAACAAGGCCTCGCAGAAGTTCGTCGACAAGGCCCTGCTTGAAGACACCTCGGTCTACCCGGACGAGGAGACGACCAAGAAGCTTTATACCGTGCAGCCATACGATCCCAAGACACAGCGCGTCATCACCCGCACCTGGACCAAGATCGTCACCGGCCAATAGGCACTGAGAAGCGACCCCGGCAGCCAATTGCCGGGGTCGCTTTCCTAGAGCAATTCCAGGAAAAGTGCGCAGCGGTTTTCCGTCCGGAATTGCGCCAAAACAAAGAGACAGAGCAATTCCAGGAAAAGTGCGCAGCGGTTTTCCGTCCGGAATTGCGTCAAACAAAGAGACAGAGCAATTCCAGAAAGTGCTTGGCGGTTTTCCGTCTGGGATTGCGTGAGAACGAGGCAGCAATTCCAGAAAAGTGTGGACGGTTTTTCGTCCGGGAATTGCGTCAAAACAAAAGCTAAAGCGGTTCTGCGTTTCCTTGGAAACGATGCACCGTTCTAGCGGAAAGAAACAGAACCGGAGTGGGGATATGAAATCGCTTGGCAGCATCCGCAGGGATTTCGCGCCATGGAATGATCCGAACGCCAAGCCGTATATCCAATTCGACAAGGTGACCAAGAAATTCGGCGACTTCATCGCCGTCAACAATCTGTCGCTGACCATCTTCGAGCGTGAGTTCTTCGCCCTGCTTGGCGCCTCGGGTTGCGGCAAGTCGACCTTGCTAAGGATGCTCGCCGGATTCGAGGAGCCGACCGCGGGGCGCATTCTGCTCGACGGCCAAGATCTGCGCGGCATCCCGCCCTACAAGCGGCCGGTGAACATGATGTTCCAATCCTATGCGCTGTTTCCGCATATGACGGTGGAGAAGAACATCGCCTTCGGCCTCAAGCAGGAAGGCATGCCCGCCGCCGATATCGAAAAACGTGTTGCCGAGATGCTGAGGCTGGTCAAGCTCGAGCAGTTCGCCAAGCGCAAGCCGCATCAGCTTTCCGGCGGCCAGCGCCAGCGTGTGGCGCTTGCCCGCTCGGTCGCCAAGCGGCCGAAGGTCCTTCTCCTGGATGAGCCGCTCGGCGCGCTCGACAAGAAGCTGCGCGAGGAGACGCAGTTCGAATTGATGGACCTGCAGCAGGAACTCGGCCTCACCTTCGTCGTCGTCACCCACGACCAGGAGGAAGCCATGACCATGGCCGACCGCATCGCCATCATGGACAAGGGCGAGGTGATGCAGGTCGCCACACCGGCGGAAATCTATGAGGCGCCGACCTCGCGCTTCGTGGCGCATTTCGTCGGCAACGTGAATATGTTCGAGGGCAAGGTCGCCGAGCGGGCGGCCAATACGACGCGCATCACCGGCACAACCGGCGCGCAGATCGTCGTCGAGAATGCCGCCGATACCGCCAAGGGCGCCGATATCGTCTTCGCGATCCGGCCGGAGAAGATCAAAGTCTCGTCTAAGAAGCCGGCGGATGCCGTCAACGCCCTCGAAGGCGAGGTCTATGACGTCGCATATCTCGGCGACATGACCGTCTATCACATCAAGCTCGATGACGGTCAGATCGTGCGGGCCAGCGCGTTGAACGCCTCGCGCGTCACCGAGGACCCGCTGACCTGGAACGACCGCGCCTGGGTTTCCTTCCGGCCCGACGCCGGCGTCGTGCTGACCAGGTAGGAGCGGGGCCATGACCCACATAGCCGTAACCGCCTCCTCATCGGTCGAAACCGCCGCTCAGTTGCCAACCAGGCTGGCGAAGGGATTCGTCAGTCGCCTCGTCATCATCATCCCCTATCTCTGGCTGCTGTTCTTCTTCCTCGTTCCGTTCATCATCGTCTTCAAGATCTCGCTGTCGCAGACGGCGATCTCGATGCCGCCCTACACGCCCGTGCTCGATTTCAGCGATGGGATTTCCGGATTCTTCGCCGGATTCCGCGAGCTCAATTTCGACAACTACACCTGGCTGACCCAGGACGCGCTCTACTTCAATGCCTATGTGACCAGCCTGATCATCGCGGCCATCTCGACGGCGCTGACGCTGATCGTCGGCTATCCGATCGCCTATGGCATGGCGCGCGCGCCGGCGACGGTCAGGCCGACCCTTCTGATGCTGGTGATCCTGCCGTTCTGGACCTCGTTCCTGATCCGCGTCTATGCCTGGATCGGCATCCTCAAGCCGGAAGGGCTGCTCAACCAGGTGCTTTTGTCGCTGCACATCATCAGCCAGCCGCTGGTCATCCTCAACACCTACACCGCGATCTTCATCGGCATCGTCTATTCCTACCTGCCCTTCATGGTGCTGCCGCTCTATTCGTCGCTCGAGAAGATGGACTATTCGCTGATCGAGGCGGCGCAGGATCTCGGCTGCCCGCCGACCGGCGCCTTCTGGAAGATCACCTTTCCTCTGTCGTTGCCGGGTGTGATCGCCGGCTGCCTGCTGGTCTTCATCCCGGCCGTCGGCGAGTTCGTCATTCCGGATCTTCTCGGCGGCTCGCAGACGCTGATGATCGGCAAGACGCTGTGGAACGAGTTCTTCGCCAACCGCGACTGGCCGGTCTCGTCGGCGGTGGCGGTCATCCTGCTGTTGGTGCTGACCGTTCCGATCATGTTCTTCCAGCAGGCTCAGGCTCGTGCACAGGAGCAAGGCAAATGAACGCCACCTGGAGCCGCTTCAACATCACCTCGATCGTGCTCGGCTTTGCCTTCCTCTATCTGCCGATCGTGCTGCTCATCGTCTTTTCCTTCAACGAATCGAAGCTCGTCACCGTCTGGGGCGGCTTCTCGACCAAATGGTACGTGTCGCTGTTCCACAATCAGGGCCTGATGGACGCCACCTGGGTGACGGCTCGCGTCGGCGTCATCTCGGCCACCGTGGCGACTGTGCTCGGCACGCTGGCCGCGATCACCTTGACGCGCTACACGCGCTTCAAGGGGCGGGTGCTGTTTTCCGGCATGGTCTTTGCGCCGCTGGTCATGCCGGAAGTCATCACCGGCCTGTCGCTGCTGCTGTTGTTCGTGGCCGTTGGGCTCGATCGCGGCTTCTTCACGGTCACGCTCGCCCACATCACCTTCACCATGTGCTTCGTGGCCGTCGTCGTGCAGTCGCGCCTGGTCTCCTTCGACCGCTCGCTCGAGGAAGCGGCCATGGACCTCGGCGCGCCGCCGGTGAAAACCTTCTTCCAGATCACCTTGCCCGTGATCCTGCCGGCGATCATCTCGGGCTGGATGCTGGCCTTCACGCTTTCGCTCGACGACCTGGTCATCGCCTCCTTCACCTCTGGCCCGGGGGCCACGACGCTGCCGATGAAGATCTACAGCCAGGTGCGTCTCGGGGTGACGCCGGAGATCAACGCCGCCTGCACCATCCTGATCGCCGTGGTCGCGGTCGGCGTCATCATCGCCTCGATCGCCAACAAGCGCCGCGAGGTCCAGCGCCAGCGCGACGAGCAGGCGGCGCAGCGTGGGTGAGGAAAAAGGACGGGCGCGACCTGCGACTTGCCTTCCTATCGGTTGCGCGCTGTTCGGAAATTACTGGCCTGAAACGCCCCGGCTGATCGGCGAGATGAACGGCGTGCTCCAGTTGCCGCCGACGAAGAACAGTGACTGCTTTGGTGGCGGCGGCGCCTGCACGGCCGCCTGACTGCCGGCGGCCGGTTGCTGCGCCGGCTGTTGCTGTGCGGGCTGTTGCTGCGCAGGCTGCCCGTTCGGGATGACGCCGCCGGAGAGCGCCAGCCCGCGTCCGCTATAGGAGGCGATGCCCGAAAGCCAGATCTTGTACTTCTGTGAATTGACCTCCGCCTTGTCCAGCCGCGCCACGCCTTTCGAGATGCTCGCCTTGATCTCGGCGCCGTCTATCGGCAGCGAGCCGTCGGCGACGTCGTCGAGCGCGAAGAACCCGCCCTGTTCGTTGCGCTTGAGGAAGGCGGGCAGGTTGAGCCCGTTGAGCGAGCCTGGTCCGAACGTAGCCGAAAAGGATCCGTCGGCATTCTCGAAAATCGAATCCCAGGCCTTGCCCGGCCCCTTGAGGATGATCGAGACGGTGCCGGTGCCGGCCGGCACCAGTCGCGTCATCCCCGCCGCGGTGGCGAAGGCCCCGGTATCGACATCCGACGCCAGGAGTCGCATTTCGACCTGAGTGCCGTCCGGCTTGCGGTCGAAACGCAGGCTGCTTTGGATGTTGCCGTTGAAGGCAGAAGCGTCGGAAATGTCGAAGACGGCAAGTCCGTTCTTGACCTGCGCTGTCGCGGCGACGTCGGCCAGCTGGACCGGGCCGGCGGTGGCGTGCGCCGCCGACAGCCTGAGATCGAGGTTGATCTTGTCGGCGAAGCTGGTGTCGATCTCGCCGGGACCCGCTTGGCCGGCCGGAGCGATCGGCGTGAAAGCGGAAAGGAACGATCGAAGATCGAGCGTGTCGAAGGCGAGCGTTCCGGAAATGACGGGCCGCGCCTCGCTGAACGAAAAGTCCAGCGCTCCCATGCCGGGATTGTTGTCCAGCGCTACCGTTGTGTTCTCGAATTTCGCCCGTCCGGCCGACGCCGTCACCTTGCTCGTGACCGAGACGGAACCGATCGCGGCGCCGGGCGCGATGCCGGCCTGCGACCATTCGAGCAGGCGTCTCAGCGAAGGAGCGGCGAATTTCGCCTGACCGTCCAGATAGGCATTCTCCGACATCGAGGCGACGCCGTCGAAGGAGAGCGTGGCGGGCGCCGCCTTGAAGGCGAACGTGACGGGCGCGACGCCTCCGGCAAACAGCACCAGCGGCTTGGCAGAGGAAAAATCGACCTGGACACTCTCGCCGCGCCATATACCGGTCGCCGTGAGCGCGGCTTCGCTGTTCATCGCCGCCCAGTTCACCTGGCCGCTGAGGCTGCTCAGGATCTCGATGTCCTTGCCGCCCGCCGAGGTCACGATGCGGCCGTCACGGAACTCGACGATGCCGAATGGATCGGAAGGCAGTCTGCCGAGATCTGGCTTTTGCGGGTTCGCGGTGACAACGCCGCGCGCGGTGTCGATCGAGCGCGTGATGCGGCCGCCGGTCGGCAGCGGCGGCAGATAGACGCCGCTCGCCGTACGCTCGACCCTGATGGTCGGTCGCACCAGCCTTGCCGTTGAGAATTGGACGTCGCCCTGCAAGGCGGCCATGGCGGAGAGGTCGACCTCGACGCGCTCGGCTTCGACCACCGGCGGCGCGTCGGTCTCGGTCCATTGCGACAGCGTCACGTCGCTGAGGATTGCCCGGAATTTCGGCCACACCTCGATGCGCGGCGAGCCGTCTATGGTGACGCGAAAACCGCTCCAGGCGCTCAATTCCCAGGCGATGCGATCGCGCACGATGCGCGTCGAGGCAATCAGCGGCAGGGTGGCGACGGCAAGCGCGATGACCAGCACCGCAACGCCGATCACCCACACCCCGCGCCGGATCAAAGATGATGGCATTGCGCCCCGTATGCTTCCATTGCCGACAAATCGCCCGACGGGTGTAACCGAGAGCTGACGCTTTTCAAGTCTTTATGGCCCCGCGATGGCGTTTACGCCCTGTCCTTTGTCGGCCATTCCAACAAAATCTTGCTCCGCTGCGCCGCGGTATGCATAAGCGATGAACCCGTCCGGCCCGCAAACGCGACGCCGGTTTTGGGACAACGACGCGAGCGCGTTCAGGCTTAACTGCCGCAATCGCGACGCGCTTTGGGAGCAACGATGATGGCCGCCGACACCCCCTTGTGGACGCCGACGCAGAACCGGATCGCCTCCGCGCCCATGACCGCCTTCATGAAGGCCGCGGCGGCGAAATCAGCAGAGGCTTTCTCCAGCTACGCCGAACTGCACCGCTGGTCGATCGACGACCGCGAGGCGTTCTGGAGCCTGATCTGGGATTTTTGCGGGCTTGTCGGCGACAAGGGCGAGCGGGCGCTGGTCGATGGCGAGAAGATGCCGGGCGCTGTCTTCTTTCCGGACGCGAAGCTCAATTTCGCCGAGAACCTTCTGAAGAAGACAGGCGGCGGTCTGGCCATCGTCTTCCGCGGTGAGGACAAGGTCGAGCGCCGGCTGTCCTGGAACGAGCTTCATGCGCTCACCTCTCGCCTGCAGCAGCTTTTGCTCTCGCTTGGGGTCAAGCAGGGCGACCGCATCGCCGCCATGATGCCCAACATGCCCGAGACCGTCGCCGCCATGCTGGCGGCAAGCTCGATCGGCGCGGTCTGGTCTTCCTGTTCGCCCGATTTCGGCGAACAGGGCGTGCTCGACCGTTTCGGCCAGATCGAGCCGGTCGTCTTCATCGCGCCCGATGGCTATTGGTACAACGGCAAGGCGATCGAGGTCGCCGACAAGGTTCGTGCCGTGGTCGAGAAGCTCGCGAGCGTGCGCAAGGTGCTGATCGTCGACTATCTCGGCACATCCTCCGATGTCGCCGCCACCATCGACAAGGCAGCGGCGCTGGAAGACGCGCTCTCGCCCTTCGCCGCCAAGCCGCTCGCCTTCGAGCGACTGCCGTTCTCGCATCCGCTCTACATCCTCTTCTCCTCCGGCACGACCGGCATTCCGAAATGCATCGTGCACTCGGCCGGCGGCACGCTGATCCAGCACGTCAAGGAGCAGCGGCTCCATGCCGGCCTGCTTGACGGCGACCTTTTCTTCTACTTCACCACCTGCGGCTGGATGATGTGGAACTGGCTGGTTTCCGGTCTCGCCTCGGGCGCGACCTTGCTGCTCTACGACGGCTCGCCTTTCTATCCCGACGGCAATGTGCTGTTCGATTTCGCCGACGCCGAGAAGATGACCTATTTCGGCACCTCGGCGAAGTTCATCGATTCCGTGCGCAAGGCGGGGTTGAAGCCCATCAAGAGCCACGACCTCGGCAGCGTGCGCACCATCTCCTCCACCGGCTCGCCGCTGTCGCCGGAGGATTTCCGCTTCGTCTATGAGGGCATCAAGAAGGACGTGCACCTGGCCTCGATTTCCGGCGGCACCGACATCGTCTCCTGCTTCGTGCTCGGCGTTCCGACCGAGCCGGTCTGGAGCGGCGAGATCCAGGGACCGGGCCTTGGCCTGGCGGTCGACGTCTGGGACGACGACGGCAAGCCGGTCACGCAGGAGAAGGGCGAGCTCGTCTGCACCAAGGCATTCCCGTCGATGCCGATCGGCTTCTGGAACGACCCGGAAGGCAAGAAATATCGCGCCGCCTATTTCGAGCGCTTCGACAACGTCTGGTGCCATGGCGACTTCGCCGAGTGGACGGCGCATGGCGGCATGATCATCCATGGTCGCTCCGATGCCACGCTCAATCCGGGCGGGGTGAGGATCGGCACCGCCGAAATCTACAACCAGGTCGAGCAGATGCCGGAGATACTGGAGGCGCTCTGCATCGGCCAGGATTTCGACAATGACGTGCGCGTCGTGCTGTTCGTGCGGCTGGCCGCCGGGGTGAGCCTCGACGAGGATCTGGAAAAGCGCATCCGCGCTAGGATTCGCGCAGGCGCCAGCCCCCGCCACGTACCGGCCAAGATCGTTGCCGTCACCGATATCCCGCGCACCAAATCGGGCAAGATCACCGAGCTCGCCGTGCGTGACGTGGTCCATGGCCGTGCCGTCAAGAACAAGGAAGCGCTCGCCAACCCCGAGGCGCTGGAGCTGTTCAGGGACCTGCCGCAGCTGGCCGATTGATGCGTGCCGCCCAAAACTGTGCAGCGGTTTTGGGACACGGAATGCATCCCCAAAATGGCGCTGCGGCACGGTTAAAAAATTCTGTCGGTCGAATTTACCTAGATTTCACGAGTGGTACACATTCGTAAATTTTTTCGGCGCCCGGTAAGGACTTGTTAAGGGACGGCGCCGATAGTCGCGTGTAACTTGAGGGAGAGATCCCGTTCCTCGTCCCCCTGAGGATCAGATTCGCTCAAGTCCCCGTTGTGACAGCAATCCCATTTCAAGGCGTCCATTGGACGCCTTTTTTCTTTCCTGGCCGGGATCGCTGAGTAGTTTGGTTTTACGCAATTCCGGAAGGAAAACCGCTACGTACTTTTCCTGGAATTGCTCTGGCTGAAAAACGCGATTATTCGGCCAGCACGCGCGTCGAAGGGAAGGCGATCTCGACCAGTGTGCCTTCGCCGGGCGTCGAGGTGATGGTGAAGCGGGCGCGGTTCGCCTCCACCATCGCCTTGGTCAGCGGCAGTCCAAGGCCTGTGCCGTCGCCGCGGCCGCGTTTCAGCGCATTGATCTGCTTGAATGGCTTCAGCGCCTGCTCGATTTCGGCCTGCGTCATGCCGATGCCGGTGTCGCGCACCCGCATGACGACGTCGCCGGAGGCCTCGTAAGCGGTGGAGACGATCACTTGTCCGCCGGCCTGCGTGTAGCGGATGGCGTTGGACAGGATGTTGAGGGCAATCTGGCGCACGCTTCTCAGGTCCGCCACCACTTCCGGCAGCCGCGAGGCGAAGCTGGAGCGGATGATGACGCGCTCGCGGTTGGCCTGCGGCTGCATCATCGCCACCGTTTCGGCCAGCGTGTCGTTGAGCGACACCGCTTCGTACGCCATCTCCTGCTGGCCGGCCTCGATCTTGGAGATATCCAAGAGATCGTTGACTAGGTCGAGCACGTGATTGCCGGAACGGTTGATGTCGCGCAGATAGTCGCGGTAGCGGTCGTTGGCGACCGGACCGAACTTCTCGTCCACCATCAGTTCCGAAAAGCCGATGATGGCGTTGAGCGGCGTGCGGATCTCGTGGCTGATGCGGGCGAGGAAATCCGTCTTCTGCGAGGAGGCGCGCTCTGCCACGGCGCGCGCCTGGGTCAGGTCCTCCTCGGCACGCTTCCACTGGGTGATGTCGCGCACGACGGCGCAGAAACCGCTGTCGTTGGGCAGCCTGCCGATGGTCATGAACAGCGGGATGAAGCGCCCCTGCGCCTCGCGGCCGATGACCTCGCGCCCGTCGTTGAGCAGACTGGCCACACCCGGCTCGGAAAGGCCGGCGAGATAGTCGCGCGCCGCGCGCTGGCTCTCGATGGCGAACAGCGAAGCGAAGGGCTTGCCGGCGATCTCGTCGCTGTCGAAGCCGAACAGGGCTTCGGCCGGACGGCTGATCGAGCGGATATTGCCGTCGCGGCCGATCAGCACCACGCCGTCGGTGGCGGTGTCGATGATGGTGCGCATTTCGGCGATGCGCGACTTGAGCTCGGAAACGTCGGGCTGTTGGCTCGGCTCGTCGTTCGCCGCGCCGAAGTGCGCCGCCGGCGCTTCGTCCTCGCCGGAGCGGCGCACCACCAGCATCAGCGCCTTGCCGTCGCGCCACGGCACGGAGCGCAGGAGCGCATCGATCGGGAATTCCTGGCCCTGGCGGGTCGTGAGCTTCAGCGAACGGTCGCTTTCGGCGGCCTCGCCGTCGTTGGCGTAGTGGTCGGCGAACAGCGCGCCAAGCCCGCCGGCATCGGTAAGGTCCTCAAGCGCGTCATAGCCGGTGAGCTCGAGGAAGGCATCATTGGCGTAATGCAGCACATCGCCGGAATGGATGAGCAGCGGCACCGGCAGCCTGGCGACGATGGACGTGTCGGGCGCCCTCGCTTCCTCTCCGGTGGAGAAGGCCGACGGCACGAAGCCTTCGAGCTTGAGCGGCGGCACCGTGAGGCGCGGCCGCTCCGGAGGCGTCGCTTTCGCTTTGCCGGGCTGTTCAGCCGCGGGCAGGGCGCCGTCGGGTCCGGCCCAGTCCTCGCTGTCTTCCGCATCGCGAAAATCGTCGGCCGTCATGCTGTCGTCGTCAGCGCCGGCGTTAGAGGCCTCGGCCGGCCGTTCAGCCCTTGGCTCAGCCGCCTTTTCCGTCGCGGCGGTCTGGCGGGTTTCGGAACCCGGCGCTTCATCGGCGGCTTTCTCGCGTCCGGCATAGTCGAGCAGCGAACCGGACGCGGGTGAGGCTTCCTCGCCGGTTGCCTCGGAAGCATCGTCGGCGCCGTCGAGCCGAGCCAGATCCTTTTGATCTTCCGCTTCGGACTGTGCCTCGGCCGCCTCATCGGCATCGGCCTCTGGCGGGTTGTCTTCCTGCGCGGCGGGCTCATGGCTGGTCGCGACAGGCGCTGCCAGATCGGATTCGCCGGTCTTCCTCTCACCAGTCTTCGGTTGTTCGGCCGCTGGGCCGGCGGTGGTTGCATCGGGCCGCTTTTCAACTTCAGCCGTCAGCGGCTCGGCCGGGCCGGCACTGTCCTTCC
Source organism: Mesorhizobium sp. WSM4884 (assembly GCF_029625675.1). Lineage (NCBI taxonomy): Bacteria > Pseudomonadati > Pseudomonadota > Alphaproteobacteria > Hyphomicrobiales > Phyllobacteriaceae > Mesorhizobium > Mesorhizobium sp. WSM4884. The sequence goes on along the minus strand of NZ_JARTVO010000008.1, from coordinate 52,600 downwards.
GCAGCCGCTCGCCGATCTCGCGAAAGGCGCTGCGCTCGAGGATCGACAGGCCCCTCTCATGTCCCGGCTTGTCGCTTCCTGGCTTGTCAGGTCCTGGCTGCTTGTCGTTGGCCGGCTGCCTGTGCTCGGCCAGCCGGATCACCTTGTCGGCATAGCGCCGCTCCGGCTTCGGCACGATGGCCAGCGCGGGCACCTCACCCCGGAACGGATCGGCAGACTTCGGCGGCTCTGCCGCCGATGGCTCGGCGGCAGGTTCGGCTTCGGCTGGCGCGGCGCCATTGGGCACAAGCGCCATGCCCAGCGCTTCCGGATCGACGACGGCGTCGGCGCTGCGCGCGACGCCGAAGCCGCGGAAGCCCTCGAAGGCGCGGCTGCGGCCATAGACCGGCAGCGCCGCGAGATCGACGGGGATCTTCAGGTCCGTGCCCGCCACCGGCCAAAGCACCGAGCGTCCCGACCAGGTATCACGCCGCTCGAGCAGGGTGGCGATCTCGCCCGATGCGTCGAGCCCGAAAGTGGTGGCGACATCCTTGAAGCGGCGGCCGATCACATCCGCGGCCGGCTTGCCGACGATATCGGCGAATTCCGGCGACAGCGCGCTGAATTTGCCCTCGGCGTCGGTGCGCCAGACGAAACGCAGCGGCGACGCCGAACGGTCGATGTTGCGAGCCGCGGGCGGCCCTGCCTGAGCGGCGGTTTCGGCGGCATCCTGGCGGCTTTCGGCGACGGTATCCGTCGGTTCGACCCGCGCCGGCGCTTCCTGCTCAGGCACATCGTCGCCGCCGGCGTTGAAATACCAGTGGTCGTGCTGCGCGGGGCCGGCATCGACAGTCCGTTTGCCTGCCTTGGTGGCATCCGGCGCGTCGGCCGTGGTCTCTTGCGTTGGCTGGGCGTGATCAGCAGGCCCCGCCAGGGTTGCAACCGCCTCTCCACCCGAGGTCGCAGCCGGGGGCGAGATATCGTGCTCTCGGACCGACTCGGCTTCGGCGGCGATGCTCTTGTCTTCAGGGACGGCGGACGCGCTTTCCGGCGCTGCCGCCTGATCGCCGCCAGGCCGGTCGTCCTGCTGGCCGTCGAGCTGCTCCTCGTCGATCACCACCAGGAGATGGCGCTGGTCGGTAAGCCGCGCGAAGCCGGCCGGGTAGGAGGTGCTTGCGCCGGGAACAAGGCGCTTGACGACGCGGTCTCCGGCACTTGCCACGTCCGCGACAAGGGCAGCCAGGGTCTCCGGCTTGATGCCGAGCGCCGCAAAGCCTTCCGAAGCCGCCTCGACACGGCCGCGGGCGTCGACGAAGGCGATGAAATGTCCGGCCTCGGTGAAGCCGCCGATGGCGCGGCTGGCGATTTCGGCAATACTGCGCGAACCGGTCTGTGCCGCCGGTATCGCCAGCAGGATCGCCTTTTCGCCGTCCGGCATCGTCACCGTGCTGGCGAGCAAGCCGATGGCGCGGCTCACCATGCCGGTCGCCAGCCTGACGGTGATGGTGCGGTCGCTGCCGATGTCCGGAAAGCCGCTGGTCGCCATGATCTGCCGCCTGGCTATCAGCGGCAGCCGTGCCGAGGCGCCGATGATGGCTTCGATATCAGGATAGCCGAACACCGCGGCGCCGGGACCATTGGCCCAGATCACCTGCTCGAGGTCGGCAGACAATATGGCAAGCGCGTCTCCGGCAGCGAAGCGCTGGCGCACCGCATCGAGCACGGCGACATCGAGGAAGGAGTAGTTTTCAGGCGGCATGCGCTGGCGAACCCTCCGCAAGCGGGCATTTCGGTTAACGCTTTGTTAATAAAAGCGTACGGGGCGAAGGTCCACAAGCCATGCCGTGTATCGGCCGAAATCTCTGGGCGCGTGGTTAATGGTATGGCGATTTTTATGGTGCGCTGCAACAAAGATATTGCAATGCACAAAAGTTGCCTTTATATTGCCATCATACATGAACGAGACGGCTTTCTGTCAAAGCCGCTACCCCTGAAAGGTTGGAAAATGTCCAAGACTGGCAAGACCGCTGAGACCATCGAAAACGTTGAATTCCCGAGCTTTGACGCTTCCAAGGCCACCGACCAGATCCGCGCCTTCGCCGAGAAGGGCGTTGAGCAGTCGAAAGAGGCCTATGCCAAGTTGAAGAATGGCGCCGAGGAGACCCAGAAGGTTCTGGAGTCGACCTACGAGACCGCCAAGACCGTTTCCAGCGACCTATCGCTCAAGTCCATCGCCATCCTGCGCGCCAACGCCGAGGCCAGCTTCTCGCATCTCGAAGCCCTGGTCGGCGCCAAGACGCTTTCCGAGGTCGTCGAGCTGCAGACCTCCTTCCTGCGCAAGCGCGTCGAGATGGCCATCGAGCAGGCCAAGGACTTCCAGACCGTTGCCTCCAAGGCCGTCGAGGACGTCTCCAAGCCGGTCAAGACCGCTTTCGAGAAGGCGATCAAGGACGTCAAGGCGGCCTGATACGTGCTACGAACTGCATCAAAACGTCGCATTTTGTCAGACAAATAGATGTGCGATGGATTGAGCAGATGAATACCCGGAGAGGGAAACCTCCTCCCTTCGCTCTCCGGGGTGACCAGCCAGCTCCTCCTCCCGCTGGCTCGTAACAGGAAAAGGCCGGCACCTCCTCCCGCCGGCCTTTTCTTTTGCCCGGCTAAAACGGGTGCCGGTTCGCTGAACCGATCTTTGCCTTATCAAAGGCCTTGAATTAGACTCTGTTAGCCCGTAAGGGACGCATCGCCGACGACAGAGCGGACGCGGAGAATGATTTCTTCTCGATTGCGCTCAAGCGGACGTGCCGTTGTAGCTCAGTTGGTTAGAGCACCAGATTGTGGATCTGGGGGTCGCTGGTTCGAGCCCAGCCAACGGTACCACCGCCTTTTCGCGCAAACGGCTGATTTTCCTGGATCGCGCCACCCGCCGCAGGTGATCCCTGCGCGCTACCTTGGCTTCTCCAAGCGGTTTGTCTTGCGCCATGCCTCGTACTCCCCGCGGGCATCGTCATGCAGCGGATAGTAGCGCTGCAACGGCGCGCCCTGCATCAGCTTCTCCCGCGAAAACTCTTCCCAATCGTGATGCTTCTGTGCCTCTTCGATCACCTGCGGGGCCATTGAGACTGGAACCACCACCGCCCCGTCATCGTCGGCGACGATGATGTCGCCGGGGATCACCGTGACGCCGCCGCAGGCAATCGGAACGTTGACGGCGTTGGGATAGATGCTGGTTTGCACATGGTAGTTGGGCGTCCAGCCGCGCAACCAGAGGGGCAGATCGAGCTTTTCGACATTGGGCCGGTCGCGCATGCATCCGTCGATGACGATGCCCGCGCCGCCTCTGCCCTTGAAATAGGTCGACATCATATCGCCAAAGACGCCCGACCTCATGTCGCCGCGCGCGTCGACCACGACGACGTCGCCCTCCTGTGCATGATAGAGTACATGCCGGTGCAGCTGCGTTTCCGGATCCGCATATTCTCCCTCGTTGAACAGGTCCGGCCGCTGCGGCAGAAACTGCAGCGTCAGCGCCGGCCCAACGATCGACTTGCCATGGTTCTGCGCCACCGGACCGACCATGTGCGGACTGCGGAAACCCATATGGCCAAGCGTGCCGGCAACCGTCGCGGCGCCGATCTCCTTCAGCGCGTCGATCAGGTCCTTGGGCGGCCGCGTGATGTCGGGGATATGCGTCATTATCGGACTCCGATTGAGATGGAACTACCAGTTAGTGACGGAACCGTCGCGGCGCTTCAGATGAGGCGCTTCCCAGAAGCGGAAGCTCTGCGCCTGGATCGCCTTCTCATTGACCTCGACGCCGAGCCCCGGCAGATCGCCGACCGGATAGTCTGTGCCGTCGAGCCGTGGCTGCACGGGGAAGAACTCTGAATTGTCGAAGCCCAGCTTCCTTTCGGGCGCCCTTGTCTCCAGCCAGGCGAAGTTCGGCACCGCGGCGGCGAGGTGCATGGTCGCGGCCGTGCACACTGGGCCAAGCGGATTGTGCGGCATCAGGTCCACGTAATGCGCCTCGCTCCAGCCCGCGACCTTCATCGCCTCCGTAAGTCCGCCGACATTGCAGACATCGAGCCGGTTGAACTGATGGATGCCGCGCTCGATATAGGGCATGAACTGCCACTTGCTGGCGAATTCCTCGCCGATGGCAAAGGGAATGTCGGTCATCGTACGAAGAGATTCGTACGCCTCCGGCGTCTCGTCGCGTATCGGCTCCTCGAGGAAATCGAGCACGCCGCGGCCGAGCTTGTTGCAGAAGCTCGCCGCCTCGGCCACCGACAGCCGATGATGATAGTCGATGCCGAGGACGGCGTCGTCGCCAAGCGCTTCGCGCGCCTTGTTCAGCATACCCGCCGTGGCGCCTATCGACTCGCGCGGCTCGAAGATGTCCCTGCTGCTCTGCCCGATCGGGAAGAAGCGGATCGCCTTCCACCCCTGTTCGCGCAGTTCGCGGGCCCGTTCGATGGCAACATCGCCCTCGGCCTCGTCTCCGGTCGAGGCGAAGGTCGGGATGCGGTCGCGCTGCTTGCCGCCCAGCAGCTCGTAGACCGGCACCCCCAGCGCCTTGCCCTTGATGTCGTGAAGGGCGATGTCGATGGCCGAAATCGCAGCTTGCAGGACCCGCCCGCCTTCGAAATACTGGCTGCGATAGACTTCCTGCCAGATCCGGCCGATTTGCATGGCGTCACGGTCGATGAGAAACTCGCGATAGTGCTCGATCGCGCCGGCCACGGCCTTCTCGCGGCCGCTCAAGCCGCTCTCGCCCCAGCCGAAGATGCCCTGATCGGTCTCGACCTTAACGAGCATCTGGTTGCGGGTTCCCACCCACACCGGATAGGGCTTGATCGCGGTGATCTTAAGCTTTGTCGTCATCCACGCACACGTATCCGCCCCGTCTCAGTGGGCACCGAGAGCCATTTCAGTTTCGCCGTCGAAAAGGTGCATGCGCTCCTGATCGAACTCGAGCCAGATCTGCTCGTCAGGTGTGACGGTGATGTTGGGTGACACACTGATATTGACGATGGCGCCGGAGAGGAACGCTTGCACGAAGGTTAGGTCTCCGGTTGGTTCCACCGTATAGGCCTTGGCCGGAATGGCGCCGGGGACCGCGCTCTTGTGCAGCTTGATCGTCGAATGGCGCGCACCCAGCACGACCTTCCTGGTGGTCGCCGCCTGGACCTTGCGCGCATTGGGTTGCGACAGCGCGAGGCTCCAGCCCTCCGCGCTCGTTAGAACGGTATCGCCGTTCGCCGTCGACGCCTCCAGCGGAATGAGGCTCATCGCGGGGCTGCCGACGAAGCTAGCGACGAACATGTTTACGGGATGGGCGAAAACCTGCGCGGGCGAATCGTATTGCTGCAGGTAGCCGCCATTCATCACGGCCATCCTGTCCGCCATGGTCACGGCCTCGAGCTGGTCGTGCGTCACATAGATGATCGTCGCCTTCAGGTCCTGATGGAACCGTTTGATCTCGGACCGCATCTGCACGCGCAGCTTCGCGTCGAGATTGGAGAGCGGTTCGTCCATCAGGAATACCGCCGGATCCCGAACGAGAGCGCGGCCGAGCGCCACGCGCTGCTGCTGCCCGCCTGAAAGTTCGCGCGGCTTGCGCTCGAGCAGTTGCGTCATGTCGAGAACGCGCGCCGCTTCCCTGACCTTCTTGTCAATCTCGTCCCTGGGCAGCTTGCGCATCTGCAGCGGGAAGGCGAGGTTCATATAGACCGATTTTTGCGGATAGAGCGCGTAGTTCTGGAACACCATTGCGATGTCCCGGTCCTTCGGGTCGAGGTCGTTGACCACCCGGTCGCCGATGAAGATGTCGCCCGATGTGATCGGGGTCAGGCCCGCGACGAGATTAAGCGTGGTTGTCTTGCCGCAGCCCGAAGGGCCGACGAGCGCAACGAACTCGCCGTCATTGACCGTCAGCGAAACCTCGTTGACGGCTTTGAAGCCGCCATAGGTCTTGACGAGATCTTTGAGGACCACGTGGGCCATCTGCAAAAACTCCCTAGAGCATGATGCCGAAAAGTGTGAAGCGGTTTTCGGACGACATCATGCTCTATCTCCTTGATTTAGAGCCGGATTCAGATTTCAGGTCGTTTCGACGTGAAATCATCCGGCTCTAGTGCTTGACCGCGCCTTCTGTAAGGGCGCGTACGAAGTATCGTTGCAGGACGAGGAACAGCACCACGACGGGTACGCTCATCATGAAGCTGGCCGCCATCAGGCCCGGAAAGTCCGTCGTATTTTCCGAGAAGAAGCGCTGGATGCCGACCGGCAGCGTCAACTGTTCGTTCTTGGAGAGGAAAGTGTAGGCGTAGATGTATTCGTTCCACGCGCCGATGAAGGAATAGATCGCCGTGGCGATGATCCCAGGCGCCGAGAGCGGCATCACGATCAGGAGGAAGGCCTGGAACCGCGTCGCTCCGTCAATGCGCGCCGCCTGCTCGAGCTGCACCGGGATGTTGTCGTAGAAGCCCTTGAGTAGCCAGATCGCCAGCGGCAGGCCGAAGGTGAGGTAGGTGAGAACAAGCGAACCATGCGTGTTCACTAGCCCGATCGCGCGCATCAGGATAAAGAGCGGCACGAGAAAGATGACCGCCGGGAACATGTTGCGCAGCAATACGGCGAAGAACAGGAAGTTCCGGCCCGGGAAGGTGAAGCGCGAAAACGCATAGGCCGCGGGCACTGCCACGATCACCGACAGGATGGTCGTGGCGGTCGAGACGAAAAGGCTGTTCCAGAAGAAGCGGAGGAAATCCTGGCCGACGCTGTTCTGCGGATCGAGCAGCTTCTGGTAGCTGGCGAGGGTAGGTTGGTCAGGCCACCATTGCGGCGGGAATTGCATCGCCGCGAAGCCTGACTTGATCGAGGTGAGCAGCATCCAGATCATCGGCAACGCGGTGTAAAGCAGAATGAACACCAGGAAGATGCGCCCGCCCCACCGCCATCCGTCGATGCGCATGCGGCGACGGGTCCGGTCTCGAGGAGCTGTCTCGGCAATCGTGCTCATGCGCCGCGATCCTTCCGCTCGTTGCCGCTCAGCGCACGGACGTAGAAGTAGCCGAGCGTCATCAGGATGAGGAACAGAAGCACCGAATAGGCCGATGCCACCCCCCAGCGCTGGCGGCCGAAGGCGAGCTCGTAGATGTGGGTGATCCAGATATGCGATGCGTTCGACGGCCCGCCGCCGGTCATGATCCACGGGATGATGAAGGAATTGAAGTTGGCCACGGCCAGCAGCAGGATCGTCACCGTCGAGACGTTCCTCAAATGCGGGAAAGTTACGTGCCAGAAGCGCTGCCATGCATTGGCCCCGTCGACTTTCGCGGCCCGCAGCAACTGGTCGGGGACCGTCTGCAGGCCGGCCATCATCATGATCATGGCAAACGGAAACTCGCGCCAGATATTGACGACGATCAGGGAGGGCAGCACCGTGCTGACGCTGTCGATGAAATTCGGCGGCCGGTCAGCCCATCCGAGGCGGACCAGGATCGCGCCGATTATCCCAAAGTCCGAATGGTAGATCCACTTCCAGATATAGGAGGCGGCGACCGCGCTGATGACCCAGGGGATGATCAGGATAGCGCGCAGGACGCCGCGGCCGATGAAGTCGCGGTGGAGCGCCAGCGCGGCGCCAAACCCCAGGACAAAGGAGATGAAGGTGGATGCCACTGTCCAGACAAGCGTGTTCCAGGTAACTTTCCAGAATACCTCGCTTGTGAGGATGGCCGTGTAGTTGTCGAAGCCGACGAAGATCTTGTCCCGCAGCTGCAGGCCAGGCGGCGTATTGAAGAACGACAATTCGATCGTGTAGTAGATCGGGTAGGCGATGACGATCATCATCACGACGATCGCAGGGAGCACGTACGCGTAGTCAGCGCGATGCTCCCCAATCCTCCGCAACGCGCCCGGCCGGCCGGGTAGTAATCTTCGGCGAGCCTCGGTCCTGCTGTTCACGATCGTCACTTGTGGCGTGCCCTTGTTCTTCGGAACGAACCGGCTGCACGCTCGGCGCAGCCGGTTGGATCGCAGGTCAGGCTTGGACTAGAGTCCGCCGCCCATCAGGTCTTTTACCTTCTTGGCCGCATCGTCCGCCGCCTGGTCGACGGTCATTGCCCCGGTCAGGGCATTCTGCAGCATGTCCGGAACGATGATGTTCATGATCTCGGGAGACTGCGGCAGGGCTGGGAACGGGATGCCGTATGGCAACATCGACGTCGTGACATCGAGGAACTTGATGCTGTCCAGACGCTCCTTCATCCATTTGGTCTTGAAGCCGTTTAGGTTGCCCGGGTTCGAGCCGGCGTATGCCATCTTCAGCGACCATTCGGGGCTGGTCCACATGCAGATGATCGCCTTTGCGGCCGGCTCGTCCACCTTGCCGCCCTCGACATATTCGGGCTTCAGGATGTGAATGTTCGAGCCGCCGAACACGACTGCGCGCTTGCCGTCGGGCCCCGTCGGAATGAGGCCGTAGCGCATGTTGTCGATGACGGTCTGCGCCTTGTCCTTGTCGGTGCCGGTGGCCTTCTTCTGCAGGTCGAGCATGACGTTGTAGTCGGACGGGTGCGAGATCATCATGCCGAGCTGGCCGGCGAGGAACAGGGGCTGGTTGTCGGCCTGCTGGTTGGTCAGTGCCGAAACCGGAACCGACTTGTCGCGAACATACATGTCGTAGGAGGCCTGCAGCGCCGCCTTGCTCTGCGGGCTGTTAAGCTCGATGTCCTTATAGGTCGGGTTCGCCTTTGCTTCGTCGAAGACGCCGCCGCCATAGGCCCATAGCTGAGGCATGAAGCGGTACGGCGTATTGCCGGCATTCTTGCGGGCCACGAGGCCGTAACCGGCAATGCCGAGCTTGTCGTGGATCTGCTTGGAATATTTGACGACATCATCCCAGGTTGCCGGGGGCTTGTTAGGATCGAGGCCCGCGCGCTTGAAGATGTCGGCGTTCCAGATGAACGCCATCGTTTCGTTGTTGGTTGGAATGCCGTAGGTCACGCCGTCCCAGGTCACCGCCTTCATGGCGCCGGGCCAGAAATCCTCGGTCGAATACCCGACGTCCTCAGGCTTGAGCGGCTGCAGATAGCCCTTCGAGGCGAATTCGGTGCCGCCCAGGATCTGCAGGCGGACCGCCATCGGCGCTGCATTGCCGAGCAGCGCCGTGCGGAACTTGTCCAGGAGGTCGTTGTAGGTGAGGGCCTGTTCCTCGAGCTGGATGTTCGGATAGGTCTTGCGGAAGGTAGCGAAGAAATCCTTGTAGTACTGGCGCAGAAGATCGGGGTCGCCCTCGAACACGCCCTGATACCAGAAAGTCAGTCGCCCCTTGTAGTCGAGCGGGGTGACCTTGGCGCAATCGGCTGCCGTGTCAAAATCCTGTGTGCCCGCAATCGAGCGCACATATTCCGGCGACCACTTGCTCAGGTCCACCGGCGGCGCAGCCAGTGCCGGCGCCGACATCAACGATGCCATTAAAGCAGTGGAGACAGTGCCGCGCAGGACGGCACCGCCGAGTGTAATCCTCGTCATAGGGTATCCTCCAGGTTTCTCTCCCACGCCGCTTCGCTTCGAGGCAAGCGGTCCTTCCTCGTTCGGCCGCGGGACACTGTTCTGTGTATCCCGTCGGCCGTCTTGTACGTTTTCAGATCGTGAATTGTCTGTCAACGAGCTAGATCGTACATTGTTTATCGAAACTTTGCGTGATAATCGGATAGAATGTGTATTAGCCTAGGGGAGCGGGCTTTGGCCGAAACGAGCGATTTTAAAGCGAAGCCACCTGCGGGGATTGATCCTATAGGGGCTTCCAGCGAGGGCGCCTCGCTTTATGAACTGATCAGGGAAGACATCATCGAGGGGCGGCTGGCCGCCAACGAACGGCTCGTGGTCAGCGATCTCGCCCGGCGTCACGGCACCTCGACCAATCCCGTGCGCGAGGCCTTGCAGCTGTTGCGCGGCGAGGGCTTCGTCATCTTTGCCCCCAACCGCGGAGCGCGCGTGCGACCCATAGATCAGGATTTCGTGCGGGATATCTACGAGATCGGCGTTCTGATCGAGCCGGCCCTGACGCGATGGTTCGTGAACATGGCCACCGGCGAGGACATCGCGGAACTCGAACGTCTCCAGGGCCTGATCGAAGAGAACAATTTCGCCGATACATTTCGGCACAGTGAACTCGATACCGCCTTCCATACCGTGATGTACCAGCGGCACTACAACCGCCATGCCGCCGAGCTTTGGTGGAAGCATCGCGAAGTGCTGCGCGCCGTGAGCCGGCGTTTCGATTTCACCCTCGCGCGCCGTGCCGCGATCATTCGCGAGCACCGCGAGCTCATCGCGCTCGTAAAGGCGGGAGATGCCGACAAGGCGGCCGAACTCGTCGCCCGCCATGTCGAGGGCTCCGGACGGCACATCCTCGAACACATGCGTGCCCGCAACGCCGCGCGGGCCGGATAGAACAGTCTAGATAAAGGTAGTTGAGATGAAGATCACGAGTATCCGGCCATGGCTGATCAAGTCCGATGCTTCCTATTGGGGAGAGTACCTGTTCGTCGAAGTGACGACCGACGAGGGGGTGAGCGGCTGGGGAGAAATCACCACCACAACAAAACTCGCCAACCGCGCGCTGTGCACGATCCTGCGGCAGATCGGCGTCGCCGTGACAGGCGAGGACCCAGCGCGGATCGAGCATCTCTGGCACAAGATTTTCCGCAGCTTCACCTACATGGGCAGCCGCGGCGCTGCCGTCGAATGCGTTAGCGCCATCGACATAGCCCTCTGGGACATCCGCGGCAAAGTCCTCGGCAAGCCGATTTACGAGCTGCTGGGCGGACCGGTACGGGAGGAAATCGCCCTCTACACCCATCCCAACCAGGCCAAATTCACCAGCAAGGAGGCGGTGGTCCGCGAGATTCGGGACATCGTCGAATCCGGACACACCGGGCTTAAGTTCGATCCTTTCCCCCATCAGGGCCCAAGCGTCGAGGGCGTGCCCCGCGAACGGCGGGACGGCTATCTCGACGGCGGCATGACGCGCAAGGACGAGCGCGAAGCGGCCGAGCTCACGGCCCTGATCCGCGAAACGGCCGGACCCGATGTGGACATCCTCATCGATGCGCATGGCCGCTTCGATGTTCCCACCGCCATTCGCCTCTGTCGGAGCCTCGAGGAAGCGGGCCAGATCGACTGGTTCGAGGAGCCTTGCCCGCCCGAGAGCCTCAACGCGCTCAAGCAGGTGCGTGAGAAGGTCAGCGCCGCTATCTCGTGGGGCGAGCGCGGCCACACGAAATGGGATTTCGTGCCGGTGCTCGAGAACAAGCTCGCCGACTACATCATGCCCGACGTGACCTGGACCGGCGGGATTACCGAGCTGAAGAAGATTTCCGCCCTTTGCGAAGCGTACTACGTCCCCGTCTCGCCGCATGACGCCGCGGGACCAATCAACGTGGTTGCGGGCGCGCAGGTGATGATGACGGTTCCCAACTTCTACAAGCTCGAAACGTCGGAGTGGGATCTCTCTAAATACGATCACCTCATCGACAGACCGCTCAACGTTTCGAACGGCAGCCTCAAGCTGACGTCGAAGCCTGGTCTCGGCGTCGAGATGAACCGCGACTATCTGCAGGCCCACGAGATCGAGCTGGCCTAGCAACCCTCCATGCCCAGCACGCGGGGCAACAAGCCCCGCCAAACAAAGCGAGGATAGGCCATGCCAAAAACCGATGGAGCCGACGAGGCCCTCAATCGGGTCAACACGAATTCCAAGCCGTCCGACCTTCGCATCACCGACATGCGGGTGGCCGAGATCGTCGGCGCGCCGTTCACCTCGGCGCTGCTCAAGATCTACACCAACCAGGGCATCGTCGGGCTTGGCGAGGTACGCGACGGCGCCAGCGCCACCTACGCGCTGATGCTGAAGAGCCGGTTGCTCGGCGAGAACCCTTGCGACATCGACCGCCTGTTCCGCCGCATCAAGCAGTTCGGCGGGCACGGCCGCCAAGGCGGCGGCGTCTCGGCGGTCGAGATCGCGCTCTGGGATCTCGCCGGCAAGGCCTATAGCGTGCCCATCTACCAGATGCTCGGCGGCAAGTTTCGCGATCACGTGCGCGTATACTGCGATACCGACGCGGAGAAGCCGAGCGGCACCGAAACCGGCAAGCGCCTCAAGGCGCGCATGGAGCGCGGCTTCACCTTCCTCAAGATGGACCTGGGCTTGATGCAGATCGCCCATATTCCGGGCGCAGTGGTCGCGCCCGCCGGCGCGCTCGAAGGGTTTCACGCCAATCCACGCGGCCGCGGTGGCTCGTTGGAGGAACGCAAGGCACGCAACCTCGCCTATGATGCGCAGAACGTGCAGCACCCATTCACCGGCCTGCATTTCACCGAAAAAGGGATCGACCTGCTGGAGCAATATATCCACGAGGTTCGCGAGGTCATCGGCTACGAGATCCCGTTGGCCATTGATCATGTCGGCCACATCTCGCTGCAGGACGGCATACGCCTGTCGCGCCGTATCGAGAAATACGTGCCGGCCTGGCTAGAGGACGTGATTCCCTGGCAGTACACCGAGCAGTACCGGCGGTTGCAGGAGGCCACCGCGGTACCGATCTGCACCGGTGAGGACATCTACCTCAAGGAGGCCTTCGAGCCGCTGCTGAAGAGCGGCGGCCTCTCCGTCATCCACCCGGACCTGCTCACCAGCGGCGGCATCCTCGAGACCAAGAAGATCGGCGACATGGCTCAGGACCACGGCGTCGCCATGGCCATCCACATGGCCGAAAGTCCGATCGCCGCGATGGCCGCGGCGCATGTCGCGACCGCGACCGAGAACTTCATGGCGCTCGAATACCACTCCGCCGATGTCGAGTGGTGGGACGACATCGTCACAGGTCTTCCCAAGCCGCTGGTGAAGGACGGATTCATCACCGTTCCGGACAAGCCGGGGTTGGGCATAGACGATGTGGTCGACGAGGTGATCAGCCAGCATCTGCAGCCCGGTGTCACGGGGATATGGCAATCGACCGAGCATTGGGACAATGAATATAGCTGGGACCGGACCTGGAGTTAGCCCAGCCCCCCGCCTCATCCCCCAGATTCACGGGGCCGACGACCGACCATTCGTGTCGACCTCGCCCGAGGGAGAGGCGAAGAAAGAAACGGACGAAACCATGATCTACGAACTGCGCATCTATGACTGCCTGCCGGGCAGGCTGCCGGCTTTGCTCAAGCGCTTTTCCGACCAAACGCTGGCCATCTGGGAGAGGCATGGCATCCGCCAAGCCGGGTTTTTCACCACGGCGATCGGCGAAAACAGCAATCGCCTCACCTATTTCCTCGCCTGGGAATCGCTGGCCGAGCGTGAGGCGAAATGGGCGGCTTTCGTCACCGATCCGGCATGGCACAGGGCCCGGAACGAGTCCGAGCGCGACGGGCAGATCATTGCCAATATCAACAGCCAGCTGCTCACGCCGACAGCTTTCTCGTCTGTGAAATAGGACTGCGCCATGAAGATCACCGACCTGCGCTGCGCCGTCATCGGCAAGCATCCGATCGTCCGCATCGTCACTGACGAGGGTCTCTATGGCCTGGGCGAAGTCGAGTTTACAAAAACCTATCTCAAGCCCTTTGTGCTGCATTTCCGCGAGGCGCTGATCGGCGAGGACCCGACCGACGTCGAGCGCGTGATGCTGAAGATCCGCCAGCGTGGTTCGTTCAAGCCCTATGGCGCGGCGGTGAGCGCGATCGAGCATGCACTGTGGGACATTGCCGGCAAGGCCGCGGGCGTGCCGGTCTACAAACTGCTTGGCGGCAAGGTGCGCGACAAGGTGCGCGTCTACAACGGCTCGATCCGCCGCAAGCGCACGGGCGACCGGCCGGAGGATTATGCCGCCGACGTCAAATGGATGATGGAGCAGCCGCAGAACTTCTTCATGATCAAGCAGGGAATCTCGTTCCACTCCAACATGAAGGACACGATAGAAGGCTTCCACTACGGCGTGACGCAGAAGAAGGCGGGCTATCACGGCGCCATGGATCAGGGCGTGATCAGCGAGCGCGGTTTCAATCACATGCTCGACTGCGTGGCGGCGATGAAGGAAGTGCTGGGCGACAAGGTCAGCCTGGCGCTCGACTGCGGCCCGGGCTGGATGCTGCCCGACGCGATCAAGTTCGCCCGCGCGGTCGAGAAGTACAATCTGATGTGGCTCGAGGACATGCTGACCGGCGACTATGTGCCGTGGGTCAATCCGCAGGCCTATCGGGAACTGACCACCTCCACCTCGACGCCGATCCACACCGGCGAGCAGATCTACCTGAGGCACAATTTCAAGGAACTGATCGAGACGCAGGCGGTGCGCGTCATCGGCCCCGATCCTGCCGACATCGGCGGCATTGCCGAGCTCAAATGGGTCGCCGAGCACGCCTACATGCACTCGATCCTTATGGCGCCGCACGGCACCGCGAACGGCCTGCTCGGCCTCGGCGCGCTGATCAATGTCTGCGCAACCTTGCCGGCCAACTACATCGCCTTCGAGTACCCGAGCGCCTCCGACCCCTGGTGGGAGGATCTGGTGCTCGGCCTGCCGGCGCAGATCGTGAAGGACAGCATGGTGGATTTGCTGGAAGCGCCGGGGCTGGGACTCGATATCGACGCCGAAGCAGCCGGGAAGTATCTCAAGGAAGAGGATAGGGGCTTCTTCGACTGAGCCTTCCTCCGCCTCCTGCCTGACGCAGGTCTCCCGAAAGTGGGAACCAGTTTCGCGACAAAGACATGCGCAAGATCAAACCCAAAGCGTACGGAGCGAATCTGAAAGGTCGCGACGCGCTTTAAGACCCGGGCGGCATCGTCGCGGTCGACGGCTCCATTCTCTTTTTCCTGCCGTGCCCGAAGCTTTAAAATTGTACTGCGATCCGTTACCGATCCTTAGGCATGGTTGAAACTGACCGGCAGCGTTAACGCCACGGTTGCGCTGCCTCTGCAATATTGCCGCCCGCACAAACATGCAAACGCAAGGGTGGGGCCTCCATGATCGACCAGATTCGCTCGCTGCTCGAGCAGCATCCGATGATTCCGCTCAATTTCGGCGCGCTCGCCGACGACGCCAATCTCTACGACGCGGGGCTGACCTCCTTCGCCTCGGTGCAGATGATGCTGGCGCTCGAAGAGGAATTCGACATCGAATTCCCAGAGACGATGCTGACGCGGCGCACCTTCTCTTCGCTCGCCAGCATCGCGGACGCCGTTTCGCAATTGACCCGCAAGGCGGCATAGAGTCATGAACGTGTTGAGAAAGATCGAGGCGGCTTCGCTCGCGCAGGCGCCGGAAGCCGCAACCGAACGCATGCGCCGCGTCGCCGAGATCGCCGCCGGCCATGCCGACCCCGTGGATAGGGAAGGCCGTTTCCCGGTAGAGACGATCGAGGCGCTGAAGCGCGAGCGGCTGCTCGGCGTGGCGATCCCGGTCGAGCTTGGCGGCGAGGGGCTCGGCACGATGCAGATCGCCGATCTCATCGTCCAGCTCGGCCAGGCCTGCGGCTCGAGCGCGATGATCTATGCCATGCACCAGATCAAGACGTCGAGCTTCGTCACTCATGGCGGCGCCAGCGACTGGCACCGCGCCTATATGCGGCGCATCGCCGACGAGCAGCTTCTGATGGCTTCCGCGACGACGGAGGCCGGCATCGGCGGCAACTTGCGCAATTCGATCTGCGCGGTCGAGGTTGTCGGCGGGCGCTTCGCGCTGACCAAGGAAGCCACCGTCATCTCCTATGGCAACTATGCCGACGCCATCCTCGCCACGGCGCGTCGCGCCCCCGATGCGGCAAGCTCCGATCAGGTGATGGTGGTGATCCCGGCCGATGGCAACCGCACTCTGGAACGCACGTCGGTGTGGGATACGCTCGGCATGCGCGGCACCTGCTCCGACGGTTTTCATCTCGTCGCCACGGGTGAGGCGGCGCAGATATTCCCGAAGCCGTTTTCCGAGATCGCGGCGCAGTCGATGCTGGCCAGCTCGCACATCTTCTGGGCGGCGACCTGGTTCGGCATCGCCGCCGACGCCTTCAATCGGGCGCAGGCCTTCGTCAAGGCGGCGGCGCGCAAGCAGCCCGACGCCATGCCGCCGGGCGCGCTGAGGCTGGCCGAGGCGGCCGCCCTTTTGCAGGAGATGAAAGGGCACCTGACGGCCGCCATCCATCGCTTCGAGGCGGCCAAGGGCGACGCCGACGCGCTGTCTTCGATCGGCTTCGCTGCCGAGATCAACGCGCTGAAGGTCGCGGCCAGCGAGAAGGCCGGCGCCGTGGTGCGTCTGGCCATGCTGGTCAACGGCATCCTTGGCTACAAGAACGGCACCCCGTTCAGCGTCGGCAGGCATTTGCGCGACGTGACCTCGGCGCCGGTGATGATCTCCAACGACCGCATCCTTTCCAACACCGCGACGCTCATGCTGATGAGCCGCTTCGACACCGGCCTGGGGGGCTGAGATGGACGCCAAGACATTCGACTCCAAGTCGCTGCTCGACAGCCTGTTCGAGAACGGCATCCTGTTCGAATCCGGCATCGACGGCCTCTACGGCCGTTCGGGCGCGTTCGAGGAAGTGATCGAGCGGTTCGAGCGTCTCGTCAACCGGCTCGGCGCGCCCGACAAGGCCACCCGCATCCATTTTCCGCCGGGCATGAGCCGTGCGACGCTGGAGAAGAGCGGCTACATGAAGAGCTTCCCGCAGCTTGCCGGCTGTGTGCATTCCTTCATGGGAGGCGAACGGGAGCATGCGCAACTGCTCGGCATGATGGCCGATGGCGGGGACTGGACGGAGCTGCAGAAGGCGACGGACGTCGCGCTGACACCGGCCGCCTGCTACCCGCTCTATCCCACCGTCGCCGCGCGCGGCCCCGTGCCAGCGCAGGGCCTGCTTTTCGAGCTCTCGTCCTATTGCTTCCGCCACGAGCCGTCGAAGGACCCGGCGCGCATGCAGCTCTTCCGCATGCGCGAGTTCGTCAAGATCGGCACGGCCGAGCAGGTGCGCTCGTTCCGCGAAAGCTGGCTGAAGCGCGGCAAGGCGATGATCGAGTCGCTCGATCTGCCCTGCGAGGTCGATCTTGCCAACGATCCGTTCTTCGGCCGCGGCGGCAAGATGATGGCCAACAACCAGCGCGACCAGGGCCTGAAATTCGAGCTGCTGATCCCGGTGACCAGCATCGAGAAGCCGACCGCCTGTTTGAGCTTCAATTATCACCAGGATCATTTTGGCCGGACCTGGGGCCTGAAGTTCGCCGACGGGGAGTTCTGCCATTCGGCCTGCGTCGGCTTTGGGCTGGAGCGTGTGGCGCTGGCGCTGTTCCGCCATCACGGGCCGGACGCGGACGCCTGGCCGGCGGCGGTCCGCGACGTGCTGTGGAGCGTGTGATATGCCGAGAGCTATCGCGGGCCTCGATCCGGCCAGCTACCGGCCGCACCGGCTGCACGATCCGAACAGGCGCTGGCCGCAGACCAACTGCTATGTCGATCTCCTGATCGAGGTGCTGCACGCGACCGGCCACGATCCGGTCGCGGCGCTCGGCTTCACCGTGGCGCAGGATTTCGAGGGCGATCAGTTCACCTTCTTCAAGTTCCCGACCGCCGACCTGCAGAGGCTGGCGGGGCTGGACATCCAGGAACTGGCGGTCTTCGACCGGCTGGAGACGCATGTGCTTGCGCAAGTCGAACTCGGCCGGCTGCCGCTGGTCGAGGTCGACGCCTTCTACCTGCCCGACACCAAGGGCATCACCTATCGCAGCGGCCATTCCAAGACCACGGTCGGCATCAATGCGCTCGATCCCGAGCGGCGGCAGATGCGCTACTTCCACAATGACGGCTACTTCGCGCTCGAGGGCGAAAACTATGACGGCATTTTCGGCCAATGGGATGATACGTCGGGGGACGGTGTGTCGGCCGGCGGCCTGCCGCTGTTTCCTTATGCGGAATTCGTGAAGCTCGACGCCACGCGCCCGGCCCGTGATCCGGTCGGGACCGCGGCGGCGCTGCTTGCGCATCACCTGAAGCGGCGGCCGAAGCGCAATCCGCTCGACGCCTATGCGGCCGCGTTCGGCCGCCACGCTGAAACGCTGGCGACGCGCTCGCCGGACTATTTCCACACCTATGCCTTCAACACGCTGCGGCAGGTCGGCGCGAATTTCGAACTCCTCGGCAGCCATCTCGAATGGCTGGGGCAGCACGGCGAAACCTGCCTCACCGAGGCGGCGCAAGCCGCCGGCGACATTGCCGATGGCGCCAAGGTCATGCAGTTCAAGCTCGCCCGCGCGATGGCGCGGCAGCGCTTCGACGGGTTGGCCGAGGCGATCGCGCCGATGGCACAGGCCTACGACACGGTGATGGACGTGCTGGACGCCCGCATGGCGGGTGTCGCCTCCAAGGCGGCCTAGCGGACCGGCCGAGGCGCATTTGAGCATAGGTGGGGGAATGGACGCCACGGTGTCGATCGCCGGCTCTGCCGAGTTGCTGGACCGGGATTGGCGGATGGCCGTCTCGGCGGCCGGCGCCTGGGCGTTGCCGCATGATATCGACGCAAACGCCGAATGGCTGGACGCAGTCTGTCCCGGCACGGCTGCGGGCACACTGGAAAAGCATGGCCGCTGGGACCGCAAGCAGCCGACCCCGCTGCATGACCGCGATGTCTGGTACAGCCGCAGGCTCGATGCGACTGGTCCGGTGCGGCTTGTGTTCGAGGGTCTGGCGACTATAGCCGAGGTCTGGCTTGACGACCGGCTGCTGCTCACCTCGACCTCGATGTTCGAGCGCCATGAGGCAGCGGTAGTCCTTTCAGGCGGCGAGCGTCTCGCCATCGCCTTGCGCAGCCTCGACCGCCATCTGGAAACGGCGACCGGTCCACGCGCCCGCTGGCGTCCTCGCATGATCGACGATCAGCGGCTTCGGTTGGTGCGCACGACCCTGATCGGCCATATGCCGGGCTGGTGTCCGAACTTCGATATCGTCGGGCCGTGGCGTCCCGTCAGGTTGATCCGCGAGAATGGCGGGCAGCGCGTCCTCGATGCCGACATGCGCGCCAGGCTCGACGGTACGACCGGGCATCTTGCCGTTGCGATCACTCTCGCTGAACCCTTCGACGATACGCAAACGGCGCATGTCAGTTGCGCTGGAGTGCGCGCGCGCCTCAAGATCGAGGCACCCACCCGGCTGACGGCGGAATTGGCCATTGCCGATGTCGCCCCATGGTGGCCGAACAGTCATGGCGAGCCGGCGCTGCACGAAGTGATGGCGACGCTCGGCACTGTGCGCAGCCGGCTCGGCCGGATCGGGTTTCGCCGCATCGAGATCGATCGCGGTGCCGACGGGCGTGATTTCCGCCTGGTCGCCAACGGGGTGCCGGTGTTCTGCCGAGGCGCGGTCTGGACGCCGTCCGATCCTGTGCGGCTGCCCTGCGAACGGGCTGAAATCGCGCCCGACCTCGACCTCGCGCGCCGAGCCGGCGTCAACATGCTGCGGGTCGGCGGCACCTTCGCCTACGAGGGCGATGCCTTCCACGAGCTGTGCGACGAGATGGGCATTCTCGTCTGGCAGGACCTGATGCTCGCCAATTTCGACTATCCGGCGAAAAGCGAGGCCTGGCGGGCGGCGCTCTCGCGCGAGGTGGACAACCTGTTGAAGCGGCTTCGGCATTCGCCGTCGCTGGCGGTGCTATGCGGCGGCAGCGAGGTGGCGCAACAGGCTGCGATGCTCGGCATGCCGGCGGCGATGGATCCGACACCCTGGTTCGACGATGTCGTGCGTCCGGTCGCGCAGGCGATCCTGCCCGATCTGGCGCTGGTGTCCTCGTCGCCTTCCGGCGGCAGCTTGCCCTTCGCCGCGGATGGCGGCCCGACGCATTACTATGGCGTCGGCGCCTATTGCCGGCCGCTGGAGGACGCACGCCGCTCGGAAGTGCGTTTCGCCAGCGAATGCCTCGCCTTCGCCAACGTGCCGGAACAGGCGACGCTGGATGAGCATCTGCCCGTTCCGCCCAGCCACGATCCGCGCTGGAAGGCCGGCGTGCCGCGCGACGCAGGTGCGTCCTGGGATTTCGAGGATGTGCGCGAGCATTATCTGGAGACACTGTTCGGCGTCGATGCGCGCCGGCTGCGCATGGAGGATCCGGCGCGCTATCTCGACCTCTCGCGCGCCGTCACCGCCGAATTGGTCGAGCGCACGATCGATGAATGGCGCAGACCAGCCTCGCCGACGGCGGGTGCGCTGCTGTTCTTCTGGAAGGATCTGCGCCCGGGCGCAGGGTGGGGCGCCGTCGATTCCACCGGTCGGCCGAAATCGGTCTGGCATGCGCTGAGGCGCGCCTTCGCGCCGCTCAGGCTGACGCTGAGCGACGAGGGCGTCAACGGGCTGGGCGTGCATCTCGTCAATGACGGGGCGAAGGCCGTCGAGGCGACGCTGTCGCTTGCTTGTCTGCGCGATGGCGTCACCCCTGTGGTGAGCGCGCGCCAGCCGGTCACCCTGCAGGCGCGAGAGGCGCGATCCCTGTCGGCGTTCTCGCTGCTCGGCGCCTTCTTCGATCTGTCTTATGCCTATCGCTTCGGCCCGGCGGGCCACGAGGTAACCGTGGCAAGACTTGAAGGCCGTGACGGCGAGATCCTGGCCGAAGCCTTTCATGTGCTTCCCGGTGCCATGATCGCGCGACGCGATGTCGGCCTGTCGGCGCGGTTGGTGCGCGCGAAAGACGGCTGGCGCATGCGGCTCGCCTGCAGGCGGGCCGCCTATCACATCGCCATCAAGGATGGGCTGTTCCTCCCGCGCGAGAACGGCTTCCACCTTATGCCCGGTGCGGTGAAGGAAATTGGCCTTGACGGGCCGGCCTCGTCCACGCCGGCCGGCATCGTGACGGCGCTGAATAGCGATCGCGAGGTGGCCTACGATGCGCCGCAAGCGGCCGACAATTCAGAAATTGGGGCGGGGATCACGCGGGCGTTGGAGCCCACCGGGAGCATGGCATGAGGGGGATAGTCTTCGCCGGCACGATCGGCTGGCTTCATGAAGGCAAGGGCAGCGAACGGCGTGGCCGGGGCGTCGTCATCGCCGGGGCGCATGGCCACGAGGACCTGTGCAGCCGGCGTTTCCTGAGGCTGCTGGCCGACAAGTCGGCCGAAAACGATCTGCCGGCGCTGCAGTTCGACTATCCCGGCTGCGGCAATGCCGCCGGGGATCATTCAACGCCTGGTCAGGTGCAACGGTGGACGGAGAGCATAGGCGCCGCGATCGATCGGCTGAAACGGGATTGCGGCGTGGCGGACGTCATTTTGGTCGGCTTCCGGCTCGGCGCTCTGCTGGCGCCGCTGGCGGCGGCCGGACGAGACGACGTGGCCGGTCTCGTGTTGCTCGCGCCGCCGTCCTCCGGCAAGGCCTATGTCCGCGAGATCACGGCCATGTCGCGCATGATCGACGCTCCGCTGGCCAGCCGTTCGGCGGACGAAGGGGTTTTCACCGAGGGGCGCGAGGCCGCCGGCTTCCGGATGTCGCATGAGACGCTGGCCGATCTTTCGGCGCTCGACTGGCGGCAGGCTGCGGCAAGCCTTCAATCCCTGCCGATGCTGGTGCTTACAAACGGCAAGCCGCTTGCCGCCGACGAAATTCATGGGGGAGGGGCAGGGGCTGCGGATATCACCACCTCCGAGTTCGATGGCTATCCTCTCTTGATGTGCGACCCGACCGCCAACCGGATTCCGGCCGCCGTTCTTGATCGCTGCGCAGCCTGGATGGCCGGCCATGCAGGCGAAGCGGTCGCGGCAAGGCCTGTGCCGCAGGCTGGGTCGGAGACACTAGACGGTCCGCACTACACGGAAAAGCCGGTCCTGATCGGACCGGAGCCGATGATCTGCGGCGTGCTTTGCCGGCCGCGCCGACGCCAAACTGGGGCCGAGCCGGTGATCTTTCTCAATGCCGGCGGTGTGCCGCATGTCGGCTGGGCGCGTGGCACGGTGGAAGCGGCGCGAGACTTGGCGGCGGAAGGCGTCGCTTCGCTGCGCGTCGACCTGCCCGGACTTGGCCTCAGCGATCAGACCGAGGAAGGGCGCCTGTTCCTCTATGACGGGCGTACGCGCCATGACGTAAGCCGCGCGATCGACTGGATGGAACGAGCCGGCTACCCTGCCGTCGGCTTGGTCGGCACCTGCGCGGGCGCATACCAGGCTTTTCACGCCGCACGGGCCGATCGGCGGGTGCGGACGCTGACCATGATCAACCCGCTCTGCTTCGCCTGGAACAGTTCCTACGCGCTGGAGATGGCGGTCTGGAAGACTTACGAGACGTCCAAGGCCGTGCGCGGGCAGAACGCCGCCATGCAGGAGAGCGGCAAGCCGGACGCCTCGACATGGCGCGGGATCGCTTCTCGCCGCGCCCGGCTGATTGTCCGGCGCGGGCTGGAGGCGATCAAGTCGACATTGTCGATGCTGCATCCGGCCGCGCTGCTGGGACAGCACCGGGTGGAACGCTGGATGCGCGACCTTTGCGGCCGGGGCGTGCGGGTTCTCATGGTGACCTCGGAAGGCGACCTGAGCCTAAAGGAGATCGCCCGCCATTTCGGGTCGGAGGAAGAGCGGCTCGACAGCATTCGTGGCGTGACCAGGGTCTCGCTGCCGAATGCCGACCACACGCTGACGCCGTATCACGCGCGGCGCGCCGTGATCGCCCGCCTGATCGATCATGGGGTCAGGCGTGACGGCTACGCTCGTTCCGAGCTGATGCACGCGATGGCCAGCCCGTCCTTCCAGGCACCATAGGACGTACTGAATTGTGCGATGAGGTGATCCCAGCCAAGGCCATCGATTTTCCTGGAGATCACGTCGCCTTGCCGACCACCGCGTCCATTCCCATCTCCTCCTCGGAAATGTCGTCGAACGAGGCGTAGTTCATGTTGTAGAGCCGGGCGTAGAGGCCTTTTCGCTCCATCAATTGCTCGTGGTTGCCGCTTTCGACGATCTCGCCGTTCTGCAGCACGATGATGCGGTCGGCGCCGCGGATGGTGGCCAGCCGGTGGGCGATGACGAGCCCGGTTCGCCCTTCCAGCAGTTTTGTCAGCGCCTTCTGGATCAGCATCTCGGTGTAGGAATCGATGCTGGCCGTGGCCTCGTCGAGCACCAGGATCTTGGCGTCGGCCACCAGTGCTCGCGCGAAGCTGATCAGCTGGCGCTGGCCGAGCGATAGATTGCCGCCGCGCTGCTCCAGCTCGGTGTCGTAGCCGTCGGGCAGGTGCTCGATGAAATCATGCGCGCCAACGGCCTTCGCCGCGCGGACCACCTCCTCGCGGGTCGCTCCGGTCTTGTGATAGCGGATGTTCTCCAGCACCGTTCCGGAAAACAGGAAGGGCTCCTGCAGGACCATTGCCATCTGTTCGCCAAGCGAATCCTGCGTCAGGTCGCGCACGTCGTGCCCGCCGACCAGAACCTGGCCCGACCACACGTCGTAGAACCGGTGCGCCAGCGCCATGGAGCTCGACTTGCCCGATCCGGTCGGACCGACCAGCGCGACCGTCTCGCCAGGATTGACGCGGAAGCTGACATTCTTCAGCACCGGCTGGTTCCGCCGATAGCCGAAGGTGACGTTCCTGAACTCGACAGAGCCATCCATGTCGCGCGACAGCGCCACCGCGCCTTGCCTGTCGCTGACGTCCACCGGCACGTCGAGCACTTCGGAGATGCGTTGCCCCGAGGCCATGGCGCGTTGCATGACGCTGTACTGCATGGTGAGCGAGCGGATGGGGTCGAAGAAGCGCTGGATGTAGAACAGGAACGCCACCATGACGCCGACATCGAGGCCGTGCGACAGCACCATCGAGCCGCCAACGACGATGACCGTTGCCATGGCGATCCCGGTCAGCGTGTCGACGATCGGCACCATCACCTGCGCGTATTTGGCCGACCTCAGATGGGCCTTGAGATTGGCCAGAACCTTCTCGTCATAGAGGTCGAAATTGACGTGCTGGCGCTCGAGGCTTTGCACGGTGCGCACGCCGTGAATGCCTTCGGCCAGCGCCCCGTTGGCGATCGAGTTGGTCTCATGCGCAGCCATGAAGGCGACCTTGGCGCGCGGCAGCCAGAACAGGCGAACGATGAACAACATCGGCATGGTCGACAGCGTCAGCAGGCCGAGCCGAAAATCCAGCCACAAAAGGACGCTGACGATCCCGAACAGAAGCGCGATGTCGCCCACCGACATGACCGACGTTTCGAGGAACTCCTGCATCGAATTGACGTCGCCCTGCAGGCGCGACATCAGCCTTCCGACCTCGGTCTTGTCCATGAAACTCAGCGAGACCCGCTGCAGATGGCCGAACATGGCGCGGCGCAGGTCGGAAAGCACGTTCTCGGCCACCTTGCCGACGACGCTCTCCTGCATATAGCTGGCTGCATAGTTCACAAGGATGACCGCCGCGAAAGCGCCGGTCGCCCACGCCATCACCGACCTGTCGAGCCTGCCCGCCGCCATGCCGTGATCGATGGCGTAGCGGATGACCAGCGGGATCGTCAATTGCGTCAGCGTGAACACCAGCACCGCCGCGACCGAGATGAAGATCCGGGTCCGGTACGGTCTGACGAAGCCCCAGATGCGCCGCACGACGCGCGGATCGTAGGCCTTGCCGAAGACCTCTTCCTCGTCACGGTGCGAGCCGACGACCGCCTTTGCCGGCCGGCCGCTTGTGTCTTCCTTCTCGTCGTCGCGCGGGTCCGACATCACGCTGCTCCTTGTGCGGTATCGTCGGGCCGCAGCTGCAGGTCGTAGAGCGCGCGGTAGCGCCCGCCGAGCGCCAGCAGTTCCTCATGCGTGCCGCGCTCGACGATCCTGCCGCCCTCGACGAACAGAATCTGGTCGGCATGCATCAGCGAGCTCAGCCGGTGCGAGATGATGAGCGTCACGCGGTCCTTGGCGAAGCGCTTCATTGCCGCCCGGATCCGCTGTTCGGTGCCGGCATCGATGGCCGCGGTGGAATCGTCGAAGACCAGCACCGAAGGCCTGAGCATGAGGCTGCGGGCGATGGTCAGGCGCTGCCGCTGGCCTCCCGAAAGCGACGCGCCGCGTTCGCCGACGACCGTGGTGTAGCCGGCCGGAAGTCCGATGATGTAGTTGTGCAGCTGTGCGGACTCGGCCGCTCTCTCGATGCGGGTCTCGCGCGCCCACGGATTGCCGTAGGCGATGTTGTTCTCGATCGAGGTCGTGAACAGGAACGCGTCCTGCTGCACGACGCCGACCGCCTTGCGCAACGACTGCAGCGTGACCTGGCGGATGTCCTGGCCATCGATGGTGATGGTGCCCGAGCTCACATCGTAGAAGCGCGGGATCAAATGGGCGATGGTCGACTTGCCGCTGCCCGGCGGGCCGACGATGCCGATGGTCTGGCCGGGCCTGGCCTCGAAAGAAATGCCGGTCAATGTCGGGCGTCCCGAGCCCGGATAATGGAAGCCGACATCGTCGAAGCGCAGCACGCCTTCGGTGACGACGAGGTCGCTGGCGCCGGGCGCGTCCCTGATGTCGAGCTCGGTATCGAGCAGCTCGAACAGCCGCGTGCCGCAGGTCGAGGCGCGGGCGAACGAGTTGACCATCAGGCCGAGCTGGCGCACCGGCATCTGCAGGATGGTCATGAAGGTGAGGAACTGTGCCAGCGTGCCGACGCTGATTTGACCCGATATCACCTTCTGCCCGCCGAACCAGAGCACGAGGCCCATCGCCGCCAGGAACGAGAAGTTCATGGCGCTGGTGTTGCTGACGCGGATATCGACGCGCTGGTTGGCGAGATCGAGCGCATCCTGCTTGGCGCGGTCGAATTTTTCCAGCTCGTGCCGCTGCGCCGCGAAAGCGCGCACGACACGGATGCCGCCGAGATTCTCGTCCATGACCCGGCTTAGCACCGACAGGCGCTGCTGCAGGGTCAGCCAGGTGCTGCGTAGTCTGAGCTGGGTGACGGAGGATCGCCAGGCGACGAACGGAACGAAGCTCAGGCTGAGCAGCCCGAGCACGAGATCGGTGCTGATCAAGAGATAGGCGCCGACGCCGATCAGCACGCCGAGCAGGACCACGCGCAAGACGCCGGTGGAAAAGAACATGCGCACGCCGTCGAGATCGAGCAGGCCGAGCGTTATCAGATCGCCGGTATGGACCCTGTCGTGGAAGGCAAAGCTCAGGCGCTGGATCTTTTCATAGAAGGCCAGGCGCAATTCATAGCCGGTCTGATGGCCGACGGCCTCGCCATAGTAGTTCTGCGCCATGGTGAAGAGACCGCGCAGGACGCTGACGACCAAAAGTGTCAGGGCGGTGTTCCAAAGCGCGTGCTGCGCGGCGGTGCCGGCGCCTTCGGCCATCACGCCTTGCGCCTGATCGATGGCGCGCCCCAGCAGGCGCGGAATGAGAAGCTGCAGCGTCGCGGCGATGAAGGTCGAAACGATGGTGATCGCAACTTGCCAGGGATGGCGTAGCGTCATGCGCATGATGCGCAGCAGGGTGCTGAGACCCTTTCCCCAGGAGGCTTCCGCCACATGGGCAAACGATCTGCCGCGCTCCGGCGCGCTGCTTTTTGCTTCCGTGTGCAAAGGAAAATACCCAAACAAATCCGAACATTAGCCCGGGCGAATGAAGCAGACTCAGCTGAAGCAGCGCGATGTTACGCGTGCCCGACTTGACCGTTCAAGGGCCAATGGCGACGTCCCATCTGTGCCTGGCGAACGCGGCCATAGGCGTGTGACCCGATGGTTGCTCCGCCCACGTGGCGCGGCGGAAAGAAGCAGGACCGCGAGCGGAGTCGACATTGTGTGAGGATATCACTATATACCGGCGGCTTTCGGTTTCTCGCCCTCTGGGTACGCCTGCGAGATCGCCGTGAATGCGATGCGTGTTGTGACGGAATCGGTCGAAAAACCGGGAAAAAGCAAACAGAAACAATAGCGCGGATTTTTGACGATCCTGGCCAAAGCATCATCATCCTCAACGATCTGAACGTGCGCCTCGAACCTTTCCAATCCTTCGGCTGTGTGAACCTTGGGCAAGACGTCTTGCCGGTCGAGGCCGACTCGGTTCGAATGCAGTATGTATCCCTTGGCGGGATGTGGGCGTTCATGACTACCAACCGGCATTGCCGTTAGGGAAGAAGCAGTATGAGTGAACATGCCATCGAGTTCTTGCGCGGGTGGATTGGCGAGAAGGTCCAGTGCCAGCATTCGCCGCTCAGGATCGAGAAGCAGGCCGAAACCCTCGCCAAGGAGTGCTGCGCCAAGGCCGCCGAGGAAGGCATTCTGCTGGAAGACATCCAGGAAGAAGTCGGCGACATCCAGGAACTGATCGCCTCGCGGCTCGAGGAAGTCGCCGAAGAGAACGCGCCCGAGGCGAAGTCGGACAAGCCGTCCGAGTAAGACACTGGCCGGCCTGCCGGAAATCTTCCGCAAATGATCTGAGCCGGGCGTCCGGCTTAGCCGAAATTGTCCTTGAGCCACTCCTTTGGCAGCGCCGGCACGAAATTGCCGTCGCGCCCCATCATGTCCTCGTTGGCGACCAGCGCGTTGAGGATTGCTTCCTCCACCCCTCGCACCACGGCATCGAAGAACGGGTCGATATCGACGTCCGGGATGAAATCCGCATGGGCAATGCTGCCCGAAGCCGTCAGCGCCGCCTCGGGATTGGCGGTCGAGAAGGCGAGAAAGATGTCGCCCGAGCTGTGGTAGCCATAACCGCCGGTCAGAGCGATGCCGAGCGGCACACGCCGGGCCAGGCGCTTCATCTGATGCGGCAGGAACGGTGCGTCGGTGGCGACGATGGCAATGATCGAGCCCTTTTCGGCGCGAGGCGTGGCTTCGCGGACCGCCGGCTCGCTGAGTTCCGCTCCGGCGCGCCGGCCGCGAATGGTGAAATTATGCCGCCTGCCGAAATTGGCCTGCACGAAAACGCCGAGCGTGTAGCTTCTGTCCTGCCATTCGACGATGCGGGAGGCGGTGCCGGATCCGGCCTTGAAGCCGAAGGAAATCATGCCGGTGCCACCGCCGACGCTGCCTTCCTCGATGGCGCCGCCTGTTGCGCCGTCGAGTGCCGAGGCGACATGGTCGAAGCTCACA
This sequence comes from Mesorhizobium sp. WSM4884, assembly GCF_029625675.1. Lineage (NCBI taxonomy): Bacteria > Pseudomonadati > Pseudomonadota > Alphaproteobacteria > Hyphomicrobiales > Phyllobacteriaceae > Mesorhizobium > Mesorhizobium sp. WSM4884. The sequence continues at coordinate 24,522 of NZ_JARTVO010000008.1, read as the reverse complement.
TGGTGGCCGTTGATGTCGTTGAGGAAACCGTCATAGGTCTCCGCCGCCACCGGCAGGCCCCAGGCGCTGTCGAGCGCCGCCGGCAGCACCCGGCCCATCCAGCGCAGCGTGCCGTCGCGGGTGATGCCGCAGGAATGGGTGTTGGTGATGGTGATCGGCAGGTTGAAGGCGCCGGTTTCCTCGATGATGTGCGTGCCGGTCAGCTCGCCATTGCCGTTCTGGCTGAATACGCCGGCAAACACTGGGGTCCCAAGCTCGCCTCGCGGCCTTGGCAGGATCGCCGTCACGCCGGTGCGCACCGGTCCTGTCCCGACTTGCAGCGGGCCGTTGCCGGCAATCAGCGTCGTGTAGCCGACGGTGACGCCCGGCACGTCGGTGATAGCGTTGGAGCGGCCGGGCGTGCCGTCCAATGCGATGTTGAACGAGCGCAGGCGCGGCTTGCCCGATGGCGTACGAAGATGCGGGTCGTCGGTGCTCATCCTGTCCTCAGAACAACGAGCCTTGGTTGCCGGGCTCCTTGCCCTTGCCGGACGGCTTGGCGGCGAGCTTCGGCCGCGCCCCCCCGCTGGTAGCGATGGCCTCGGCTTTGCCGTCGGCGAATTCCAGCTGCAGCGCAGCACCCGGGGCCAGCTCCGCGACACGCTTGATGACGGCGCCGTCGGCGTCCTTGACCAGCGCGAAGCCGCGCGCCAGCACGGCCTTGTGCGAGAGGGTGGAGAGAAGCCGGTCGGCCTGGGTGAGGGCGGCGCGCAGACGGTCCAGCCGCCGCTCTATCGCCTGCTCCTGACGGCGGGTCAGCCCGGCCAGCGTGTCGGCCTGCAGCTTTTGTCGCCGGACGATCGGCGCCGGCGATAGTCTGAGCGATGTGCGCTCGAAGCGCGCCCGGCCTTGGCGCACGATGGCGAAGAAGGCGGCGCGAGCACGCGCAATGTCGCGGCCGGTCAGCGTGCGCGTCTCGTTGAGGCGGCGCGACAAGGTGGCAGGCGTCAGCCGCTGCCGATCCAGCCTCGCGCGCTTGCGCTCGATGCTCACCGTCAAGCCACGACCGAGCCGGCTGGTCGCCTCGTCGAAGCGGCGGCGCGGCAGCGCCAGCAGCTGGTCGGGCGAGGGGAGAGCCCGCGCCGCGGCGCGCACCGCCTGGCGCTTGCGATCCAGGTGCCGCGAGGTGCAGGCATTGAGCCGCGCGCCGAGGCTCGCCAGCGTCGCTTCGAGCTCGGCCTTGACGGGCACGGCGATCTCTGCGGCGCCTGTCGGCGTCGGCGCGCGCATGTCGGCGGTGAAATCGATCAACGTCCAATCGGTCTCGTGGCCGACGGCCGAGACGATTGGGATGCGCGAGGCCGCGACGGCGCGCGCCAGCCCTTCGTCGTTGAAACCCCAGAGGTCCTCGAGACTGCCGCCGCCGCGCGCCACGATCAAGAGATCGGGCTGGCGGATGGGTCCGTCCCAGGTGAGCGCGTTGAAGCCATTGACGGCGGCGGTCACCTCCTTGGCGGTCGTATCGCCCTGGACTCTCACCGGCCACACCAGCACGGTGAGCGGGAACCGGTCCTTGATGCGATGGATGATGTCGCGGATCACCGAGCCTGTCGGCGAGGTGATGACGCCGATGACCTGAGGCATGAACGGCAGTCGCCGCTTGCGGCCGGAATCGAACAGGCCTTCGGCCTGCAGCCGCCGCTTGCGCTCCTCCAGCAGCGCCATCAGCGCGCCGGCGCCGGCCGGCTCGAGATTGTCGATGACGATCTGGTAGTTGGATTTGCCGGGATAGGTCGTCAGCCTGCCGCTGGCGATCACCTCCATGCCTTCCTCGGGGCGGAATTTCAGCCGCGCCATCGTCGTCTTCCAGACCACGGCGTCGATCCGCGCGCGGTCGTCCTTCAGCGCGAAATAGGCGTGGCCGGAGGAATGCGGGCCGCGATAGCCGGAAATCTCGCCGCGCACCCGCACATTGCCGAATGCGTCCTCGACCGTGCGCTTCAGTGCGCCGGAAATCTCGCTCACCGTATATTCGGTGGCGTTGCTGCGTGATTCGGTTGCTGCTTCACTCATCGCGTGATTGGGGAACGCTTATCGGCCTGCGTCAAGCCGCGGAGCAATCCTCGCTAATATTATAACCCGATCTTAAGCCCGATTTGCTTTGACTGGCGGCGGGAGAGCCGGCCGGGGACGCATGAGCGCGCGCAACAACAGCAGCCCGTTGACGCATCAAGTCACGCTGACCGTGCTGACGCTTGCCGCTTTCGCGCTGGCCATGGTCGTCGGCTTCGGCTTTTACGCCGCTTCTCAGGCCGACAATGCCTCGCTCGTACATCAGAAAATGTTCATCGCCGATGGCCTCGAGGATCAGATCGCGGCAGTCGAGCGGGAGCAGGAAAGCGTAACCGTCTGGGACGATTCCGTCACCAATGTGAGGGCGGGCAATCAGAGCTGGATTGAAGAGAACCTCAGCGTCTGGATGTATACCTATTACGGTCACAACCGCGTCTACATTCTCGATGCCGCTGACCGTCCCATCCACGCCATGCAGGAAGGCAAGGTGGTCGATCCGTCCGCCTTTGGCGATGACGAGCCTGCCTTGCAGCCATCCATCGAGAAGCTGCGCCGCATGCTGGCTGAGCCGCCGAAGGCCGATGCGTCCGGTCAGACGGCCAAGATGGTCGCGCAGGACCTGGTGTCGCTTGCCGGCAAGCCGGCGATCCTGAGCGTCATGCCGCTGGTGCCGAGCACGGACAGGGTCACGCAGGCGCCTGGCACCGAATATCTGCATGTGTCGGTGGAGTTCATCAACGACGCCGTCATCAACAAGATCGCCGAAAAATACCTGCTCGACGGCGCGCACCTCATGCCGTTATCGCAACCGGTCGGCGCGGCCGCCGTTCCGCTGGTCGATTCCCGCGGCGTCATTCTCAGCTATATCGGCTGGGACCAGGAACGGCCCGGCCTCACCCTGGTGCGCAAGATGGCGCCGGCGCTGGGCTTGGCGCTGCTGGTGGCGGCCGGCGTTCTGACTTTCCTGCTGCGCAGGCTCCGCCGCGCCTCGTCGGCGCTGCAGACCAGCCAGGATGAGGCGCAATATCTCGCCTTCCACGACACGCTCACCGGTCTGCCCAACCGGGCCTTGTTCGAGGACCGCTTGCGGCGGGCTCTGCTCAGGGCCAGCCAGGACATGACGGTTCACGACGTAGGAAGGGTGGCGTTGCTCTATCTCGATCTCGACCGCTTCAAGCATATCAATGACACGCTCGGCCATCCTGCGGGGGATGAGCTGGTGCGTCAGACGGCGGCCAGGCTCCAGCACACCGTTCGCGAGGTGGATACCGTGGCGCGGCTGGGTGGCGACGAGTTCGCGCTGATCCTCGTCGACATCCGCGATGTCCGTGCCGCCGAGGATGTCGCCGAGCGGCTGTTGCAGAGGTTGCAGGAGCCGTTCAAGCTGATGGAGGATCAGGTCTTCGTCAGCGCCTCGATCGGCATCGCGCTATCGGCCGGCGGCGAAACCGATGCCGACGATCTGCTGCGCAAGGCCGACATCGCGCTCTACGAAGCCAAGAAGAATGGCCGAGGCCGGCATCAGATCTTCGCCGGCGACATGGATGACTTGCTCTTGCGCAAGCGCAAGGTCGAGACCGAGCTTCGCAAGGCCCTCGACGGCGGGACCGGCATCAGGCTCGCCTACCAGCCGGTGTTCGCGGCGAACGGCAAGACGATCCTCGGCGCGGAGGCGCTGATCCGCTGGGGGCATGAGGTGCATGGCGCATTGCCGGCGGCACAGTTCATCGCCATCGCCGAGGAGCGCGGCATGATCGGCCAACTCGGCGCATGGGTGCTGCAGGAGGCCTGCCGCTTCGCCGTGCGGACCGACTTGCCGTGGCTCGCCGTCAACGTGTCGCCGCTGCAGTTGCGCGACGCTGGCTTTCCCGAGCAGGTCGCTTTGATCCTCGCCGACACCGGGCTGGCGCCGCAGCGCCTCCAGTTCGAGATCACCGAAAGCGTGCTTCTGGACAACAGCGATGCTTCGAGGACGGCTCTGGCCAGCTTGCGTCAGTTGGGCGTCGGCATCGTTCTGGACGATTTCGGTACCGGCTATTCGTCGCTGAGCTACCTGCGCCGCCACGCCATCGACAAGCTCAAGATAGACCGTTCCTTCGTGCGGCTTCTCGATGGCGACGGCAACTCGGCGGCGATCGTCAAGGCGCTGATCGATCTCGCCGTCGCGCTCGGGGTCGACGTCACCGCCGAGGGCGTGGAAACCGAGGCGCAGAAGATGCTGCTGGTCGCCATGGGCTGCCGGCAACTGCAGGGTTATTTCCTGTCGCCTCCACTTGATCCGGTGCAACTGCTAGGCCTCTCCGGTCTGGCTTCGCCGGACGAGGTCGAGCCGGCCGCCGCCCGCGCTTGACCCTACCAGCCGGGCAGGATCTGGCTGGGCTTGGACCGCTTCATCTTGGCATAGGCGAGGGCGGCGAAGTCGAAGCTTCCCGTCTCTTCGCTGACCGGCACGGAAATGTTGTCGAGGCTTTCCGCGATGTGGCGGGCCAGCGCGTCGACGATCTCGGGCTGCGAGGTCTGGCCGCGCATGATGCCGATCCGGCAATCGGGCAACGTGTCGAACCCGTCGGCTTCGCCGAGCACGCGCATGCCGGGCCTGAGCGCGCATTCCGGCAGCACCGAGATGGCGAGGCCGGACAGCACGGCGGCGGTGATCACGGTGGCCGAGAAGCTGGAGAACAGCACGCGATATTCGCGATTTTGCCGGTCGAGCACGTCGACGGCCGCGCGTCGCCAGATGCAGTTCGGCCGGCCGAATGCCATCGGCAGGATTTCCTGCTCATGCGTGGCGTGGTTGGCCGAGGTGACCCACAAAAGCGGTTCGCGCCGCACCACTTCCGACTGGCCGCGCGTGTCGTTGTGCGTCACCAGCGCGAGATCGAGATTGCCGCGCTTGATGTGCTCGGCCAGTCCCGGCGTCGGCTCGCAGATGACTGTGAGCTCCACACGCGGATTGGAGCGCGAGAAGCGCGCCATGATCTCGGGCAGGAAGCGGTCGGCATAGTCGTCCGGCGTGCCGATACGGATGGTACCTTCGAGCCGCTGGTCGTCGAAGGCCGCGAGCGTCTCGCGGTTGAGGTAGATCAGCCGCCTCGCATAGGAAAGCAGCCTGTCGCCTTCCTCGGTCAGCTTGTTGGTGCGCCCGTCCTTTTCGAACAGCGGCTTGCCGATCCGCTCCTCCAGCCGGCGCATCTGCATCGACACCGCCGACTGCGTCCGGTGCACCTCTTCGGCTGCCCGCGTGAAGCTTCCGGTGTCGGCGATCGAGATGAAGGTCTGCAACTGATCGAGATCGAGAGGCGCTTTCATCGGTCAAACCCATCATTGATGTTGATGGTACAGATTAAAAACATTCGTTGGATTAATCAATCACGTGATGGCAAATTGGCATCGTCCACATGAAAGCATGTGAATGGAATCCGGAACGGCGCTCCTCCCAGGCGCCGTTTGGCCGGTTTCGTCCGCTCGACTCCTGAAGGAGAGACTGACATGACCACGATCGAATTCGCCTCCGAGACCCCGCGCATCACCACGCGTCCGGCCGTTGCGACGCGCGTGCTCAATGCAGTCGTCGACGCCTGTCGCGCCTGGAAAAACCGCCGCGCCTTCTATCGCCTCGGGGAGATGTCGGATGCCGAGCTTGCCGATATCGGCCTGACCCGCGCCGATCTCCATGTCGCCGTCGGCGTGCCTTTCGGCCGCGATCCGACGGTGAAGCTGCGCGCGATCACAGAAGAGCGTGCCGACACATAGAGGATCTCGCCCGCAAGGTTGCCTGACAGGTTTAGGCCTCAGGCTTTTCGGTCGCCTTGAACCTTTTGAAGGCTAAGCGCGACCAAGTTTCATGCAGGCTCCCACACTCCCAGCCGGTTCCCCGCCGGCCAGCCTGCAGATTGCCCGGTTCTCCTCCAGGACCGGGCATTTTTTATAGGCTTCGACTCATGACCGGGAGAATTGGTTGCCGTCAGCCGCACTTAAATTAATGAAAACAGTAAAAGCCATCTATGGATGCGGGCTCTAATCTGGCGCCATCTGGCAATCGGGACCGACCCACTTACCCGTCGTAATATCCAACTCAGCATCCATGTTCGCGGCGCTGCATACGGGATAACGATCGTCACCCTGTCGGGCCTTGCTGCGGCTTCTGTATTGATTGACAAGGGTGTCGTGGTCTTGCTGCTGCGGGCCCCCCTGCCGCAGTGAAAGCTGCATCATGCAGTTAGCGAAAGCATCCGTACCTTTTTCAAAGCCGAAGCCAACGCATTGCGCCTCGTTCTTCGAGCTTTGACCAGCGTTTCCGTGGCTTGTTGTGCAGCCCATCAACGATGCGGCAAGCATCAGTAGCAACATAGAGGACGAAGGGCGCATCCCGCTTTTCCTTATAATTCACAATACTCGATGGTGAAGTTGTAATTGATAAACTCCAACCGGCAACCAGTCACCGCGAGGGTTGCGGCGCATTTGCTCGAGTCTCTTGCTTACGGAATGTTGCTCCGAGGCATCCGATATTCAACGCCGGTCCATGCCGCGCTTGAACTGGTCGAAGATGCTCTCCATGCCCTTCTGATACTCGTCGCGCTGCTGCGCGCCGGTCTCGAACATTCTGCCGAAGATATCGTCGAACGGGTTCCGAGGCCGGCCGCTCGGATTGGTTTGCGGCTGCGGCGGCTGACTCTGTTGGGGTTGGCGTTGCGGCGTCTGTGGCGCCGGCTGTCCGCCCGGCGTGCCGAAGCCGCTGCCTTGGCGCAGCATCTCCTCGAAGATCTTGCCGAGCGGACTATCGCCATAGGGGCCTTGCGTTTGCGGAGATCGGGTTTGCTGCGGCTGCTGCGCGCCGCCGCCGAACATGTCTTGCAGCACCTTGCCGAGCGGATTGTCGCCGTAAGGATTGGGCGTCTGTTGCGGTTGGCTTTGCGGTTGTTGCGCGCCGCCGCCGAACATGTCCTGCAACACCTTGCCGAGCGGGTTGTCGCCATAAGGATTGGGCGGCGGCGCCTGACGCGGCTGCGGCGCCTGCGCGCCGCCGCCTGCCTGCCGCATCATCTCCTCGATGATTTCGCCGAGCGGATTGCCGCTACCGCCAAAGCCGCCGGCGGCCTGCATCTGGTTGTTGGTCTGCTTGAACAGCCCGCCCATCATCATCGAGGCCATCGCCGGCAGCATCTGCTGCAGCACCTGCTGGCTGAGCCCGGTCGCCTGCGCGGCCTGGGCGGCGACGGCGCGCGACAAATCCTTCGAGCCGAACAAATGGCCGAGGATGCCGTTGCCTTCGTCTATGCCTTGCGGCGTGAAGGCCCGGCTGGCGTCCTCGAAATATTTGGCGTGCTGGCCGCTCGCCATCGCCGTCATGAAGGCGCCCATTCCATAGGGGTCGGCCGTGTTGCGCTGAAGCCCCTGCGAGAAGGCCGGCAGCAACGCCTGCACCGCGGCCTGGGTCTGCTGCATCGACAGGCCATACTGCTGGGCCAGCGCCTGCATGGCGGCGCCGTTCTGGGCTTGCGAAAACATATCGAACAGGGAAGGCATGGGATCTCCTCCGCAATTCCTCGCGCAGGAGCCTAGTTCGTTTCCATCCCCGATTGAAGCAGCTTTTGCCGCGCCACCGTCAGGCGGAAGCCCGACGGTTAATAGGCATATTCCATGAACACCGGCTCGATCGAGCCGCCCCAGCGCGTGTGATAGGCCGAAAGCATCTCCTCGGCGCTGGTGGTGCCGCGCGCCACGACTTCATCGAGCGTGTTGAGGAAAGACGTCTCGTCATAGCCGTCGCGGTTCTTCTTGCCGCGGTTCTTCAGCCCCATGCGAGCGATGGCGAGCACGTCGCGGGCGACCTCGCGCAAGGTGGCGTTGCGGAACGGCGCCGAAATGCCGTGTTCCGGAACCGCATTGCGCATCGCCAGCGCCTCCTCGTAGGTCCAGCTCGATGTCAGCGTCTCGGCGGCGTCCAGCGCCTGCTCGTCATAGAGCAGTCCGACCCAGAAGGCCGGCAGCGCGCAGATGCGCCGCCACGGCCCGCCATCGGCGCCGCGCATTTCAAGGAAACGCTTCAGCCGCACATCGGGGAAGAGGGTCGACAAGTGGTTCGCCCAGTCGCCCATTGTCGGCAGCCCATCAGGCACTTGCGCGCGCGCGGCCCCTGCCATGAACTGGCGGAACGTGTAGCGCGTCATGTCGTGATAGTGGCCGTCGCGGATGACGAAATACATCGGTACGTCGAGCGCCCATTCGACATAATCGGCGAAGCCGAAGTCGGGCGCGAAGCAGAATTCCAGCATGCCGGAACGCTGGTTGTCGGTGTCGCGCCAGATGTCGCCGCGCCAGCTCTGCAGCCCGTTCGGCTGGCTCTCCGTGAACGGCGAATTGGCGAACAGCGCCGTCGACAGCGGCTGCAGCTTCAGCGACACCTGCATCTTGCGGCGCATGTCGGTCTCGCTCTCGAAGTCGAGATTCACCTGGATCGTGCAGGTGCGGTACATCATGTCGAGGCCCTTGGAGCCGACCTTCGGCATGTAGCGGGTCATGATTTCGTAGCGCGACTTCGGCATCTTTGGCGTTTCGGCCAGCGACCATTTCGGGCTGCCGCCGAGGCCGAGGAAGCGGATGCCGAGCGGCTCGGCGATCTCGCGCACCTGCGCCAGATGCGCATTGCCCTCCCGGCAGGTCTGGTGGATCGACTCCAGCGGCGCGCCGGAAAGCTCGAACTGCCCGCCGGGCTCCAGCGAGATCGCGCCCTGGCCGGTCGGCTCGACCAGGCCGATGATGCGGCCGGCATCCATGATCGGATCCCAGCCGAGCTTTTCCTGCATGCCTTCGAGTATGGCGCGGATGCCGCGTTCGCCGCCATAGGGCACCGGCGCGTTGCCGTCGACATAGAAGGGGAATTTCTCGTGTTCGGTGCCGATCCGCCATTTGTCGCGCGGCTTGTTGCCCGCGGCCAGGTAGCCGACGAGTTCGTCGATGCCTTCGATGGGACTGGTATCGGTTGTGTCGCGCGCCATTAGAAAGCCCTCCCGCCGCGTGACCCCGAAAATCGGCTTCGATTTTCGGAAAGGATCATGCGCCAAATCAAAGTGCTACAGCGTCCTCTGCGCGTCCGAAAGGACGCGCGGCGCTGTAGTAGGTCGGTCGACCGCCGGGCGCTAGATGGACGAAATGTCAGTAGCCGATCAAGCGAAAAATCCTGAGCCACGGCTCAACTGGATTTGATCACCAGTCCCCGATCGCGGCCTGCATCACGGCAAGCGCCGCCACCGCCGCCGTATCGGCGCGCAGGATGCGCGGTCCAAGCGGGATGGCGGTGACGAAGGGCAGCGCCCTCAGCATCTTGCGCTCATCGTCGGAAAATCCGCCCTCGGGTCCGACCAGCAGCGCAAATTTTTTCTCTTGCACCTTCTGCAAGGCCGGCAGCGGATTGTTGGTCGAGGCATCCTCGTCGCAGAAGATCAGCCGCCGTCCCTTGTCCCAGCCGCCGAGCAGCCGCTCCAGCTTCTCCGCCTCGCGCACTTCCGGCACGGCCAGGATGCCGCATTGCTCTGCCGCCTCGACGACGTTGGCGCGCAGTCGATCGATGCCGGGCTTCGCCACTTGCGTATGCTGGGTGATGACAGGCTGCAGGATGCCGGCGCCCATCTCCACCGCCTTCTGCACCAGATAGTCGAGCCGGCCTTGCTTCAGCGGGGCGAAGCAATAGACGAGATCGGGTAGCGGCGGCTGCGGCCGCTGCAGGGAAAGCACCTTGAGCCGCACCGCCTTCTTGGATTTGGCGGCGATCGAAGCCGACCACTCGCCGTCGCGGCCGTTGAAGAGCAGGACCTCCGCGCCTTCGCCGAGCCGCAGCACATGCGCGAGATAATGGCTTTGCTGTTGTCCGGCATCGAATTCGACGCCCGGTCCGAGATCGTCCGGCACGAACAGTCGCTGCATTTTGTAGTTGGCGCGCATAGCCCAAGCAGGTTCCGCAAAAGTGTCCTGCGGTTTTGCGATCAGAACCTGCGAAAAACAAGGGAATCTAAGCAGATATTCGTGGGACATCCCTCGAATATCTGCTTGGGAATGGGCGAGGCGCGGGGTGGCGTCAAGTATCGGCGGAGGGATGCCAGACCGGCACGTAGCCCTGTCTGAGTACTGAGACGTTCGTGGCGGGCGTGATCAGCCGCAGCAGCTTCCCGGCAAGGCCGTCGAATGCGATTGGATCATCGTAGCCTGCAAACGACCATCTTAGCGCCGTGCCGTCGCGGAGCGCATAAGCAGTGCTGCCATCCGCCACCACCGTCCCATTCGGGAAGGCGCCAAGCTCTTCCACGGCGACAGCCGGAGGCCGCCCACCCGAAGCCAGTCGCTCCTTGTGCAGCCGCTTGTCGACCATCGGTGCGCGCGGCACGGCAATGCCGAAGGCCTCGCCGAAACGGCTGACGAAATCGGTCGCCCGTTCGCGCCGGCAGAAGAAGCAGGGCCGGTGGCCGGCGGCCAGTGCCGTCACCTCGTCGAGGAAGAACAGTTCGGTCCAGCCGGCCTTGCCGCCCGGCCTGTTGCGGCCCATCGCCTCGCGCCGCACGTTGCGGAATTCGCAGACGCAGATGATCCAGGCCGGCAAGGCCCAGCGCTTCTTCAGCAGCGTCTTCGTCTCCGGATCATGGATGATGCCGCGATTGCCCATGAACAGCCCGCGCTGGGGTACGGCGTGGATGATGCCGAACGGATCGACCCGGTTCTGCAGTGGCATAGCTTTCTCTCCGGCACGCAGCTTGGCTGAAATGCGGTCGCCATGATATCGCTCGACCCAGCATTTTCATGTCAGCAGGATTTCTAGATGCGGGTGCTGGTGGTCCAGAACTACGACAATACCGGCCTCGGCCAGGTCGGCGCCGCGCTTGCGGAGGCCGGAGCCGAGCTCGACCTGCGCCGCCCCTACCAGGGCGACCCGCTGCCGCAGGACGCAAACGGTCACGATGCCATGGTGGTGCTGGGTGGCGGGCAGAATGCGCTGGACGATCATGACTATCCCTATTTTCCAGCCCTGCTCGAACTGACGCGCGATTTCGCCGGCAAGGACCGGTCGGTGCTCGGCATCTGTCTTGGCAGCCAGCTCGTCGCCCGCGCCTTTGGCGCCGAGAACCACATCGGCGGCGCAGTCGAATTCGGCTGGTGTGGCGTGTCGCTGACAACGTCAGCCAAGGCCGATCCGGTGCTCGGCGCCTTGCCGGAAAAATTCCCGATCTTCCAATGGCACGACGACACGTTCGACCTGCCTGAGGAGGCCGTGTGGCTCGCCGGCAACGATGTCGCCCAGAACCAGGCCTTTCGCATCGGTCGCGCCGTCTACGGCTTCCAGTTCCATTTCGAGGCGGATCGCCCGCTGGTGCGCGACTGGAGCACCTCCTTCGCGACGTTGATCGCCGAGCGCCATCCCGACTGGGCCGGCAAGCTCGACGACGAAATGGCCCGCAACGGGCCCGACGCCGACGCCGCCGGGCTCGCCATTGCCCGCGCCTGGGTGGCGACGATCTGATCATCTCGCCGACCGCCGCGCCAAGCGTGACATAATTGGCACGCGACGGCGGTTCCGCTTGGGGAAAACCTGCTTCGTCCTTGGCTTGTGCTCGCCCGCCACTCTAGAAGGCGCGCGCCCTGTATCGCCTGTGCAACCGCGATGAACCTTCTGTGTGATCCAAGCGACACACCGGCGATACAGAATCTGCCTAAAAGCGCGAAATCGTCGAAACATTGAGACGCATTTTATCGTTTCAACGCATTGGTAACCGCCTCGTGCACAGATGCAGAAACCTTAACCAGAGATGACGTCCGTGAAAGCAGCGCTTTTGTCCTTTGTCATGCTGTCTGCCATCGTCGTGTGCGGCCTCGGCATTTATTCCGCCGACGCGGCCAACAATCATCAGGCCGTCGACGGCTACGGCGTCACCGCCGCGCTTCGCTAAAGCCTGATCCCTCCCCAGAGGCGGAAAGCCGATCCCACAGTCGGGATCAGAGCGCCTTTCCCTCGACCGCCAGGACACGCTTTTCGGCGCCGTCGACGGCGAACGCGCTCAGCGTTCCCGATTGCCAGGCGAGCGTGTCGACATTGACGCGGTTGGCCATCACTTCTGCCTCGGGGACCGGTGTGTGCCCGTGCACGATCACCTTAGGATAAAGGCCGGGGTGGTCGTGGAAGGCGTCGCGGATCCAGATCAGGTCCTGCGGACTCTGGCTTTCGAGCGGGATGCCGGGCCTGATGCCGGCGTGACAGAAGAAGAAGTCGCCGAAGGTCACCGAAAAGGACAGCGAGCGCAGGAAGTCGACATGGGCTTGCGGCACCGCTTCGACCAAGGCTGCGTGCCCGTGCGCCAGTGCCTCGTCCGGCCTGCCGAACCAGCTGCTGCCGGTCGAGAGCTTGACCCCGTACGACGCCGCGGTCTGAACGCCGCCATAGCGCATGAATAGCCCGTCCGGGTCCGGGCGGTCGAGAAAATCGAGGAAGCCGATATCGTGATTGCCGGCGAGCATCAGGTTGCGCGGATCGCGCTCTCGTGCCGCGATCAGGAAATCGATGACGCTTTTGGAGTCCGGGCCCCGGTCCGTATAGTCGCCGAGATGGATGATGCGCCAGTCGGATGCCGCCGCGTGTTCCAGCTCGGTCTCGATCCGGTGGTGCATGGCGGCAAGCAGGTCGTGACGGCCATGCACGTCGCCGATGGCATAGAGCCGCATGCCGTCCGGCCCGCGCGCGTCGAGAAAATGAATGCCGGTCTCAGTCAATGCGTACGTCTTCCCGTATCGTTCATTACGGGAAACTAAGGCGGATCGGTGAACAAGGCCTAGCGCCGCAGCTGGTCCTTGCCCATGTCGGTTACCAAACGCTTACCGCACAGCGCCAGCGTGATGTCCATCTCCTTGCGGATGATCTCCAGCGCCTTGGTGACGCCCGCCTTGCCCATCGCGCCGAGCCCGTAGAGGAACGGTCGGCCGATATAGGTGCCCTTGGCGCCGAGGCAGAGCGCCTTGAGCACGTCCTGGCCCGAGCGGATGCCGCCATCCATATGCACCTCGATCCGGTCGCCGACGGCATCGGCGATTTCTTCAAGCACCGAGATCGAGGAGGCGGCGCCGTCGAGCTGCCGGCCGCCATGGTTGGAGACCACGATCGCGTCCGCTCCGGTCTCGGCGGCCATCAGCGCGTCCTCCTTGTCGAGGATGCCTTTCAGAATAAGCTTGCCGCCCCAGCGCTCCTTGATCCAGGCGACGTCCTTCCACGACAGCTGCGGATCGAACTGCTCCGTCGTCCAGGACGACAGGGAAGAGACGTCGCCGACGCTCTTGGCGTGGCCGACGATGTTGCGGAAGGTGCGGCGCGGCGTGCCGACCATTCCCAGGCACCAGCGTGGCTTGATGGCCAGGTCGATGATGTTGGCGAGCGTCATCTTGGGCGGCGCCGAGAGCCCGTTGCGCACGTCCTTGTGGCGCTGGCCGAGAATCTGCAGGTCGAGCGTCAGCACCAGCGCCGAGCATTTCGCCGCCTTGGCGCGGTCGATGAGATCGAGCACGAAATCCTTGTCGCGCAGCACGTAAAGCTGGAACCAGAACGGCTTCTTGGTCACCGAGGCGACATCCTCGATCGAGCAGATGCTCATGGTCGACAGCGTGAACGGCACACCGAACTCTTCCGCCGCCTGCGCCGCCAGCATCTCGCCGTCGGCATGCTGCATGCCGGTCAGCCCGGTCGGGGCCAGCGCCACCGGCATCGCCACCTTCTGGCCGATCATGGTCGATTCCAGCGAGCGGTTGCTCATGTCGACCAGCACGCGCTGGCGGAACTTGATCTTGCCGAAATCCTCTTCGTTAGCCCGGTAGGTGCTCTCGGTCCAGGCGCCGGAATCGGCGTAGTCGAAGAACATCTTCGGCACCTTGCGGCGCGCCATGTCCTTGAGGTCGGCGATGGTCAGGATGTCGCTCATGGTGGTCCCCGCTTGATCAGTGCTTAGGAGCGTTTGCGTGTAGGTTCGATGTCGCCGGCTTCCGAGCGTTGTCTCAGCCTCAGCCGCGAGACGCGCTGCCAGTCGCCGCTGCGCTCGGCTTCCGCCATGGAGCGCTCGACATAGGTGATGTGGTCCATCGCCGCCTTGCGCGCCGCGATCGGGTCCGCCGCCTTGATCGCGGCGTGGATTGCCCGGTGTTGCCCGAGCAGCGCCTCGCGCGCGCCGGGCACGGTGAACACCAGAAGCCGGTTCTGGAACACGCCATCGGAGAGCAGTCGGTAGCAGGAGCGCAACGTGTGCAGGAGGATGATGTTGTGCGCGCATTCGCAGACGGCGTGATGGAATTCGACGTCGATCTCCGCCTCGTCGTCGAAGTCGCCGGTCCGGTGCGCCTCGTCCATGCGCGCCATGATGCGGTCGAGCAGGGCAAGGTCCTCGGGCGTCGCGCGCCGCGCCGCGTATTCGGCCGCGATCGCCTCGATCTCGCGCCGGTATTCCAGATAATCGGTCACCGCCTTGCGGTGCATCGAGATCAGATCGGTCACCGGCTTGGTGAAAAGCTGGCCGATGACGTCGGCGACATGCGTGCCGCCGCCCGGCCTTGTGGTCAGCAGCCCGCGCGCTTCCAGTGCCTTCAGCGCATCGCGCAGGATGGGCCGCGACACGTCGAACTGCCGCGCCAGCTCGCGCTCGCCCGGTAGCCGGTCGCCGGTACGCAGCACGCCTTCGAGGATCAGGCTCTCGATCTGCTGCACCACCTCGTCGGCGGTGCGCGAATGCTCGATCCTGGAGAAGATGTCGCTCAACGGAGGGGCGCCTGGGAACGGGATGGACGTCGCGCAGATTAAAGCCTCTGTCGCCAATCTGGTCAAATTATTTATCCAATTCACCGGATCCGATCGGTTCTGGCGCCGCGCCGTTGCATCGACGGCTGCTCAAATTTGCTGTTTACGTGCCTTGCCGATTGCCGCAAGACAACCCGATTGCACGAAGGGTCGAAACCAGGGGGCCAACCCGTGTCGGACGAGACGTCCAACCTCGAATTCCAGCCACGCGCCCAGGGCAGCGTCATGGGCTTTCCGGCGTATGAGGGGCGCCCCGGCGCGCTGGGCGAGGTCCATGCCCGTCCGCATCCGTTGATCGAGAAGCCGCGCGTGCTTGTCCAGCTTTCCTTCATGACCGAGGGCGGCGCGGCCGTCGATCATGCCGTACTGTCCGAATTGTCGCGGCGCCTCGGCATCGCCGCGCCCGAGCGTTACGCCCGCCATCACGCCATGAAGTGGGGCAAGGGCACGCTGCGCTGGGAACGGCACACGGAATTTTCGACTTACCTTTGGGAGGGGCCGCTGGCCGAAAACGGCCGGGGCCAGGAGGATTCGCCCTTCGGCAACGGCTTCTCGCCGCCGGGAACGGTGATCTCCGGCATCCGGCTCGAGATCCGCAAATGGACGCAGGCGAGCGAGGAGCTGATCGCCGATTTCGACCCGACCAGCCTTTGTCATTCGCTGGTCGAGCGCGGTGCCGCGGCCATCGTCACCGATTTCCGCCAGGATGGCGATGGGCTGACCCGCATTCTGGTGCTCGATCGCAGCCTGACGCCTGCCAGCACCGGCGCGCTGTCGCAGCGGCTGATCGACATTGAAACCTACCGGACGCTTGCCATGCTTGGCCTGCCGCTGGCGTTGACATTGTCCGGCCGCGCCCGCCGCATCGAAGACCGGCTGGCGCAGACGACGCTGGAAATGAAGGCGGCCGAGACCCGCGACAGCCAGACGCTGCTCGCCGACCTCACCGAACTCGCCGCCGAACTGGAGGCCGATGCCGCCTCCAGCCTCTACCGTTTCGGCGCCAGCCGCGCCTATGACGGCATCGTCACCGAGAGGCTGGGGGCGCTTGAGGAGGAGCCCGTGCAGGGCTACGACACTTGGGCGGGCTTCCTGCAGCGGCGCATGGCGCCGGCCATGCGAACCTGCCGCTCGGTGGAGGAGCGCCAGGCCAATCTTTCGCGAAAACTCACCCGCACCACCACGCTGCTGCGCACCTGGGTCGATGTCGAGGTCGAGAAGCAGAACCGCGACCTGCTGGCCTCGATGAACAACCGCGCCCGGCTGCAACTGCGCCTGCAGCAGACCGTCGAAGGCCTCTCGGTCGCCGCCGTCTCCTATTATGTCGTCGGCCTCATCGGCTATGTCGCCAAGGGCGCGTCGGTCTTCGGTCACGCTTTCACGCCGGAAGTCGTCACCGCGGCTTCGGTGCCGGTCGCCATCCTGCTCGTCTGGTGGGGCGTGCGCCGCGTGCGGCGGCTGCACTCCGAGCCGGCCAAGCATCCGGGCGAATAGTCCGCGAAGCTCCTCAAACCGCGATGGATGCGCAGCGGCAGATTGCCGCTGCGGAAGCGCGCACCTATGGTCGACGCCCGATCCCGACCAAAGCAGGGTTTGCAACGACCGCGCTTCATCGGTAAAAGATTTTGACCAGTCAAGCCAGATGAGGCGGCCCATGTCCGGCCTTGCCATGCCCGAGCCAGATGCCGAGACGTTGCGCCGGCGCGCCGAGATCGTCGCCGACATGCGCATCATCGTGCCGGGCGAGGGCGTCGTCGATACGGCGAACGAAATGCGCGCCTTCGAGAGCGACGGCCTCACCGCCTACCGCCAATTGCCGCTGGTGGTGGTGCTGCCGGAGACGGTGGCGCAGGTATCGCGCGTGCTGAAATACTGCAACGAGCGTAACATCCGCGTCGTGCCGCGCGGCTCCGGCACCTCGCTCTCCGGCGGCGCGCTGCCGCTCGAGGATGCAGTGCTTCTCGTGATGAGCCGCTTCAACCGAATCCTGGCGATCGACTACCCCAACCGCATCGTCGTCGCCCAGCCGGGCGTCACCAATCTCGGCATCACCACCGCCGTCGAGCACGAGGGCTTTTATTACGCCCCCGATCCATCCTCCCAGATCGCCTGCTCGATCGGCGGCAACGTCGCGGAGAACTCCGGCGGCGTGCACTGCCTGAAATACGGCCTCACCGCCAACAATGTGCTGGGCATCGAGATGGTGCTGATGAATGGCGAGGTGGTGCGGCTCGGCGGCAGCCATCTCGACCAGGAAGGCTACGACCTGCTCGGCGTCATGACCGGCTCGGAAGGCCTGCTCGGCGTCGTCACCGAGGTCACCGTGCGCATCCTGAAGAAGCCGGAGACGGCGCGCGCGCTGTTGATCGGCTTCCCGACCAGCGAAGAGGGCGGCCAGTGCGTCGCCGACATCATCGGCGCCGGCATCATCCCGGGCGGCATGGAAATGATGGATCGCCCGGCGATCCATGCGGCCGAGGACTTCGTGCACGCCGGCTATCCGCTCGATGTCGAGGCGCTGCTTATCGTCGAGCTCGACGGACCGAGCGTCGAGGTCGATCATCTGATCGGTCTCGTCGAGGCGATCGCCTACCGCAACGGCTCGACCACCTGCCGCATTTCGCAATCGGAGCAGGAGCGGCTGAGTTTTTGGGCCGGCCGCAAGGCGGCCTTCCCTGCGGTCGGCCGCATCTCGCCCGACTATTACTGCATGGACGGCACCATCCCGCGCAAGGAATTGCCGCGCGTGCTCGCCGGCATGCGCGACCTTTCCGAGAAATATGGGTTGGGCGTCGCCAATGTCTTCCACGCCGGCGACGGCAATCTGCATCCGCTGATCCTCTACGACGCCAATGTGCCGGGCGAACTCGACAAGGCCGAGAGTTTCGGCGCCGACATCCTGCGCCTCTGCGTCGAGGTCGGCGGCGTCTTGACCGGCGAGCATGGCGTCGGCGTCGAGAAGCGCGACCTGATGCCGGAGATGTTCAACCAGATCGACCTCGACCAGCAGATGCGGGTCAAATGCGCCTTCGACCCCAACCATCTGCTCAACCCCGGCAAGGTCTTCCCGCAGCTCCGCCGCTGCGCCGAGCTCGGCCGCATGCATGTGCATCGGGGGCAAGTGGCGTTCCCGGACATTCCGAGGTTTTGATGAGGGCTCAAATTCGCACGTGGGCGTTCTGTCGCGCCCCCCTCTGTCCTGCCGGACATCTCCCCCACTTGGGGGGAGATCGGCTGTCATCGCGGCTTTCGCCAATTGTCGACGTTGCAGGATTGAGCGGGGCGCCGGAGCCGCTAATCTCCCCCCTTGTGGGGGAGATGTCCGGCAGGACAGAGGGGGGCGCGAAGGAACTCGACGTATCCACTTTCGAGATGGCTGCGTCGCCGTGACCACCTTCACCCCATCCACTTCCGCCGAAGTCCTCTCCACCATCCAATGGGCGGCCGCCGAAGAAGCGCCACTGGAAATCCTTGGCCACGGTTCCAAGCGCGGCATCGGCCGTCCGCTGCAGACCGAACACACGCTCGAGCTGTCGAAGCTCACCGGCGTCACCCTCTACGAACCGGCCGAGCTGGTGTTGTCGGCCAAGGCCGGCACGCCGCTCGCCGAAATCGAAAAGCTGCTCGCAGAAAACGGCCAGCAATTCGCTTTCGAGCCGATGGACTACGGCCCGCTGCTCGGCGGCGAGCCGGGCCAAGGAGGCAAGAACGGCACCATCGGCGGCGTGCTGGCTTCCAACCTGTCCGGCCCGCGGCGTCTCAAGGCGGGTGCGGCGCGCGACCATATCCTCGGCATATCGGCGGTTTCGGGCCGCGGCGAGGCCTTCAAGTCGGGCGGCCGCGTCGTCAAGAATGTCACCGGCTACGATCTTTCCAAGCTGATGGCGGGAAGCTGGGGCACGCTCGCCGTGCTGACCGATGTCACCTTTAAGGTCCTGCCTGCTGCCGAAACCGAGATGACTTTGGCAATCCGCGGTTTGCTCGACGATGCCGCCGTCGCCGCCATGGCGCTGGCGCTGGGCTCCAGCGCCGAAGTCTCGAGCGCGGCCCATCTGCCGGAGCGGATCGCGGCACGCGTCGCCGCCGGCCATCTCGGCAGCGATGCCGCGACGCTGCTGCGCGTCGAAGGCTTTGGCCCATCGGTCGTCTATCGCACCGAGGCCTTGCGGACGCTGCTCGGCAAGGCCGGTCCGCTGCAGGAAATTGCCGGCGAGGCTTCGAAAACCATCTGGCGCGACATACGCGATTGCGCGCCTTTCGCCGATGGTGGCGCGAGGCCGGTCTGGCGCGTCTCGATGGCACCGTCGCATGCGCATCACATGGTGATGGCGCTGCGCATGCATGCGGCCGTCGACGCCTTCTATGATTGGCAGGGCGGGCTGGTGTGGCTCTCGATGCGCGAGGACGATCCGGAGGCCGAGCTGCTGCGCAGACTTGTCCGCAAACATGGCGGCGGCCACGCGACGCTGGTGCGCGCTGCCGCCTCGCATCGCGCCGCTTTGCCGGTGTTCGAGCCGCAGCCGCCGCATCTGGCGGCACTGTCGGCCAGGCTCAGGGCCGAGTTCGATCCGAAGCATATTCTCAACCCCGGCCGCATGGCGCCGGATGCCGGCTCTGCTACTCTTCCTCGGTCAACGGAGGAAGCAGCACCATGAGCAATACCGATCCAGGCCCGGACACAGGCCCGCGTCAGACCGACCGCTGGCTGGAGCCGGGCCAGACCAACGCGCTGGTCATCTACATTCTCTACCTCGCCAGCTTCGTCATCGGCGTGACCGGCATTGTCGGCATCGTGCTTGCCTACATAAACCGCGGCAAGGCGGGCGGCTTCGTCGAAAGCCACTACACATTCCTGATCAGGACGTTCTGGATCGGCCTTCTTTATGCGCTGATCTCCGTAGTCCTGATGATGCTTGTGATCGGCTTCCTGCTCATGTTCGCCGTCGCCGTCTGGTTCATCGCCCGCTGCATTCTCGGCATCCAGGCGCTGCAGCGCGGCGAGCCGGTCAAGAACCCGCAAAGCTGGCTCCTCGGACAGTAAGGATTTTGTGTGCAGACCAATTTCTCAGCCGCGCAGCTTGCCGATCCGCATGTCGCGGAATCGGAGAAGATCCTGCGCAAATGCGTGCATTGCGGCTTTTGCACCGCCACCTGTCCGACCTATGTGACGCTCGGCAACGAGCTCGATTCGCCGCGTGGCCGCATCTACCTCATCAAGGACATGCTGGAGAACGGACGGCCGGCGGACAAGGAGATCGTCACCCATATCGACCGCTGCCTGTCCTGCCTTGCCTGCATGACCACGTGCCCCTCGGGCGTCAACTACATGCATCTCGTCGATTACGCCCGAGGCCATATCCACAAGACCTACAAGCGGCCGCTGCTCGACCGGCTGACGCGCGCCATGCTGGCTTTCGTGCTGCCTTATCCGGGCCGCTTCCGGGCCGCTCTGAAGCTCGCCCGGCTCGGGCGGCCATTCATCGGCCTGTTCGAAAAGCTGCCGGCATTGAAGCCGGTCGGCGCCATGCTGAAGCTCGCACCCGCGTCGATCCCGCCGGCATCAGCGATGGCGAAACCGGGCAAGCACGCCGGGCAGGGCGCTAAACGCGGCCGCGTCGCCATCCTAACCGGCTGCGCCCAGTCGGTGCTCGATCCGGCCATCAACGAGGCGACGATCTCGCTGCTGACAAGGCTCGGCGTCGAGGTCGTGGTGCCGGAAGGCGAGGGCTGCTGCGGCGCGCTCGTTCATCACATGGGCCGCGAGGATCAGGCCCTTGCCTCAGCCAAGCGCAATGTCGATGCCTGGACCCGCGCCATCGAGCAAGGCGGGCTCGACGCCATCATCGTCACGGCGTCAGGCTGCGGCACCACGATCAAGGATTACGGCTTCATGCTGCGCCTCGATCCGGCCTATGCGGAAAAGGCCGCGCGCGTCTCGACGCTCGCCAAGGACATCACCGAATATCTCGCCGATCTCGACCTGCCCGAACCTGTACGCAAACCGGGCACGATCGTCGCCTATCATTCGGCCTGCTCGATGCAGCATGGCCAGAAGATCACCCACCAGCCGAAGGAACTGCTGGCCAAGGCGGGCTTTATCGTGCGCGAGCCGCGCGAAGGGCATCTCTGCTGCGGCTCGGCCGGCACCTACAACATCCTGCAGTCCGAGATTTCGGCGAAGCTTCGCGACCGCAAGGTCCAGAATATCGAGGCGACGGGTGCTTCAGTTGTCGCCACCGGCAATATCGGCTGCATCACCCAGATCGCGTCCGCCGCCAGGCTGCCCGTGGTGCATACGATAAAACTGCTCGACTGGGCCTATGGCGGCCCGAAGCCCGAAGGCGTTGCCGAGGAAGGCCAGGTCGCGGCAGAGTGAACTTCGCTGCCGCAGCCCTCTCATCCGGCCGCTTCGCGGCCACCTTCTCCCCGAGGGGGAGAAGAGGTCGGCGCCGGCGCCGACAAACTCCTATCCCCTCGGGGAGAGGTCAGCCGAGCGAAGCGGAGGCCGGATGAGGGCGCGCGCCACGCGCCACGCCTACTCCGCCGCGAGTTGGTCCGCCACGCCATAGGTCGCGCGGTAAAGCGCCCGCTGGCGGTTGAGCGCCACCATGGTGTTGCGCAGCAGGATCGCGACCGTGAGCGGGCCGACGCCGCCCGGCACCGGCGTGATCCAGGAGGCGACCTCCTTGACGCTCTCGGTGTCGACGTCGCCGACGATGCGGCTTTCGCCGTCCGGGCCGATTTCCGAATTGATGCCTATGTCGATGACGCAGGCTCCTGGCTTGACCATCTCGGCCTTGATCAGTCGCGGCCTGCCGACGGCGACGAACAGGGCGTCCGCACGCCGCGCATGTGCCGCCACCGAACGCGTCATGTGATGGCAGACCGTCACCGTCGCGCCCTCGCTCATCAAAAGGAAGGCGATCGGCTTGCCGACGATCTCGGAATGGCCGACGACCACCACCTCGAGGCCTTTGAGATCGAGGCCGGTCTCCTTCAGCAGCTCGACCGAGGCGGCCGCCGTGCAGGGCGCCAGATCGAGCTGGTTGTAGACGATGTTGCCGATCGAGGCCGGATGCATGCCCTCGACGTCCTTCAGTGGATGCACCGCCGCCTGCAGCGTCTTGATCGGGATATGCGCGGGCACGGGCCGCTGGATGATGATGCCGGTGACGCGCGGATCCGCGTTGAGGCCGTGGATGGCGGCTTCCAGCTCGCCCGCCGTGGTGTCGGCGGCAAAACGCCTTTCCTCGAAGCCGATGCCGGCAAGTTCGGCCTTGGCACGCTGATTGCGCACATAGACATCGACCGCGGCAATGTCGCCGACGGTGATCGAGACAAGCTTCGGCGGAAAACCTTCCGCGGCGGCGATTGCCGCGTCATCGCGCACGGAAGCGATGATGCGCTGGGCGACCGGACCGCCTCTCAAATAGCGGCTGTCGTCGGACCGGGTCATGGCTGGCACCTCTGCCCTCTGGAGCAATTCCAGGAAAGGCCGTTTTCCGTCCGGAACTGCGTGAAACCAAGATTTGTGCGCTGCAATAGCAGAGGACCGCCGGGAAATCAGCCCCGAAAGCGAAACGTGCTGCTTCCGGGGCGACTCGGTGCGGAAACGAAAAGGGCAGCGCGGTCTCCCGCGCTGCCCTTTCGTGACTGGCCGTATCCCCACACGGCCCGTCCCCCGTTAACTCGCTGCCAGTCTAAGCACGTTCCCCAAAAGCGCGCTATGGCCTGAGGGCAACAGCATCCGCCAAAAATACGCGGCGCTGCCTAACCGGCTGATTCGTAGTTACTATATCACCTCGACGGTCGTTCCGACATTCACGCGCTCGTAGAGGTCGACGACGTCCTCGTTGCGCATGCGGATGCAGCCCGACGAGACCGCGCCGCCGATCGTCCAGGGCTGGTTGGTGCCGTGGATGCGGTATTCGGTGGTGCCGAGATAGAGCGCACGCGCGCCAAGCGGATTCTCGATGCCGCCGGCGAGATAGGTCGGCAGGTAGCGGCCCTTCGCCGCCTCGCGGGCGATCATCGCCGCCGGCGGGCGCCAGTCCGGCCACACCCTCTTGTCGGTGATCTTGTGCGTGCCCGACCATTCGAAACCGGGCTTGCCGGTGCCGACGCCGTAGCGCCGCGCCTTGCCGTCCTTTTCGATCAGGAAGAGGAAGTTCTGCTTGGTGTCGATGACGATGGTGCCGGGCTTCTGCGGTCCGTCATAGGCCACTTCCTGCGGCAGGTAGATCGGGTTGATCTGCGGCCGCATCACCATGCGCTTGGCCGGCTGCTGCACGGCCGCGGTGCGTTGCCGGTCGGGCTGCGCCTGGAAAAGCCGCCGCAGCGGCTGTTGCGTCGCCTGCCGGATCGGACGCACGATGCCCGGCGCATGGCCGAGCTGCAGCACCCAGGGTGCCGAAAGGTCGGGGCTCACCATCACCGGAGGCCTGTCGGCATAACGGTCATTGGCGAAAGAGGTCGTCGCGCCGGCGGCAAGCACCGCGGCCGCGCCGAGCACGAAAGTGAACGCTGTCTTCATCGGAACGCACCTTGATCGTCGAACTCGTCCGAGGGCGGGGAGGCCCTCGGCGTGACGATCCTTGGCGCGGAGCGGCAAGCAAAACATGAATCGGAATGCGTAAAATGCCGACTTGTCAGTAAACCTTTTGGTGTGGTTACCGGCCGGTTCAGGAATCTGGTAAAGCCACGGTAAAATGGGCGCTTGTGCGCATTAACGAACGGATTTGTGGCGATGGGACAAGAAAATGCCGGCCTGCTCGACGGCCCCGACGGTATCGCACGCTGCTTCTGGCACGGCAATCTGCCGGACTACCTGCACTATCACGATCATGAGTGGGGCCGGCCGGTGGCGGACGATCGCCGCCTGTTCGAGAAGATCTGCCTGGAGGGCTTCCAATCGGGTCTGTCATGGCTCACCATCCTGCGCAAGCGCGAGAATTTCCGCGAGGCTTTCGCCAATTTCGACTTCGACAAGGTGGCGCGCTTCACCGACCAGGACGTCGAACGCCTGCTCGGCAACGCCGGCATCATCCGCCATCGCGGCAAGATCGTCTCGACCATCAACAACGCCAAGCGCGCCCGCGAGCTTGCCGACGAGGCCGGCTCGCTGGCCGCGTGGTTCTGGAAGTTCGAACCGGGTGCGGGCGAGCGGCCCGAAATCATCGACCTTGCGCATCTGCGCGCCAATCCGACGACCGCGGTTTCGGTCAGGATCTCGAAAGAGCTGAAGAAGCGCGGCTGGAGCTTTGTCGGCCCGACCACCGTCTACGCCTTCATGCAGGCGATGGGGCTGGTCAACGACCATCTCGAAGGCTGTGTGTGCCGGGCAGAGGTGGAGAAGGAAAGGAGGCGGTTTAAAAGACCGAAGTAGCGTCACGTCTACCTCTCTCTTGTCGGGAGGTCGCGCCGAAGGCGCGGGTGGGGATAAAAGGACGTCTTAGCGACCCCCACCCCGACGCTGCGCGTCGACCCTCCCCTGTGGGGTAGGGCTATCGCATATGAGTGAAGATGCGGAGCAGATCTTGGTCAGCCCATCGTGCCTTGAGACGTTTGTGGCTGAGAGGAATGGTTTCGGGATCGGCTCTAAGAACATTGAGGGCGAGGCGCCGAAGTATGGCGTGGTTGGCGGCTGTGTTGTTCTT
>NZ_JARTVO010000077.1:0-257 GCF_029625675.1 Mesorhizobium sp. WSM4884 | reverse complement strand
ACGCTACGCCGTCTCCACGCAAAAGGAAATCAAAACGGGGCAACGTGCGCGCTAAACGCCGCTAGCGCGATATAAATTGCATCGAGCAAACAATGACCTAAGCGCGCGGTTCGCTTGTTTAGGCATGCATACGAGGCTGGTGGCGGTCTCGCGTTAATTTCTGGTGGGGCTGGTCTGCGAATGCGAGCTCTTCTCGCTCGATTGCTACTCAGGTTCGACCTTTTCTACGCCGCTTCTCGGTCGCTTCAATCATCGCC
>NZ_JARTVO010000076.1:0-257 GCF_029625675.1 Mesorhizobium sp. WSM4884 | reverse complement strand
ATCACCAACGCTGGCCTGCTTCAAAGCAACAGTGGCGTAGCGGTGCAAATGGGAACCGGCGTGAATACGCTGATTCTGCAGACCGGATCGCAAATCATCGGCTCCGCCGACGGCGGCGGCAGCAAATCGGCTACGGTCATCCTGCAAGGCACCGGTAGCGTCACCAATGCTTTTACGCGTTTTCAAACCTTGCTTGCACAAGGCAGCGACTGGAGCTGGAGCGGTAGCGGCGCATTCAATACGGCACAGATACAAGG
>NZ_JARTVO010000075.1:0-258 GCF_029625675.1 Mesorhizobium sp. WSM4884 | reverse complement strand
CATCATGAAGCGCTGACCTGGATGGTTCCATCCGCCATCACCGTGCCGGACAGGATTTTGCCGCTGTCGATGTTGCGAACCTTGACGAGGTCGCCCGCGGCTCCTGGTTGCAGCGTCACGGCGGTCGCCGAGATCGTCAGGCCGCCGGCGATGAAGAAGATCTGCACGGAGGCACCCTGTTCGACCAGCCAGGCCTCGCGGATGGCGGCGGAGGGAATGTAGCGGCCGGGCAGCAAGGTGCGCTTGGCGACCTTGCCA
>NZ_JARTVO010000074.1:0-260 GCF_029625675.1 Mesorhizobium sp. WSM4884 | reverse complement strand
GAATGAGGAAGCTTGCCCGCACGCCCGCCAAGGCATAGTCGACCCTGGCCTCACCCTTGAGGTCGTACGGGATCGAGCGTTCGATCACCGTCGTGCCGAAGCCGCGCCGTGTCGGGGGCCTGACCGGCGGACCGCCGCTCTCGCTCCACTGGATGTGGAGCCGCCGCAAGGAATCGAGCGACATCTCGATATCGATATGGCCCCGGCTGTCGCTCAGGGCGCCGTACTTGGCCGAATTGGTCATCAACTCGTGGACGACC
>NZ_JARTVO010000073.1:0-261 GCF_029625675.1 Mesorhizobium sp. WSM4884 | reverse complement strand
GACCGGATCGTCGCCATGCTCGATGAAACGCGAGATGTTTTCGATCATGACGATGGCGTCGTCGATGACGAAGCCGGAGGCGATGGTCAGCGCCATCAGCGACAGATTGTCGAGGCTGAAGCCCCAAAGATACATGACCGCGAACGTGCCGATCAGCGACAGCGGCACCGACAGGCTCGGAATGATCGTCGCCGGAATGTTGCGCAGGAACAGGAAGGTGACGAGCACGACCAGAACCGCCGCCGTCGCCAGCTCGAACTC
>NZ_JARTVO010000072.1:0-261 GCF_029625675.1 Mesorhizobium sp. WSM4884 | reverse complement strand
ATCGCTCTTTGGATAGCCTCCGGAGCGCTGCTTTATTGGCGGCACGGGATGCTCGACATCATAAAAAAGGAATCGAAGTCCTAGGCGCTACCCAGCCAGCCGTAGGGGGATTGGCCCGCTAAAGCACGCGCATGTGTTTCCTTAGCCCCGTTTGTGCCGTGTTTGCCTGTGAAAACCGGGTACGGCGACGCCTTAGGGTCGTCGGGCACCTACGAATCACCTAATGTTTGGTTTGGCCTACTCCAGACCGGCCACAGGACC
>NZ_JARTVO010000071.1:0-261 GCF_029625675.1 Mesorhizobium sp. WSM4884 | reverse complement strand
AGAAGCTCGCTCTACGCCAAGCCGCATGACCAGCAATATGGCCGCCCCTTTTTTGCAGAACTTGACGCACACAACCCGACAGAGGGGGTCGCCGCGCGTCGAGCGCCAGCGCTTTCCGGCACGACTGATGACGCCGGCGATCTACGCGAGGCGACCCCTTCTGACCTGCCGGCCATCTCCCCCTCAAGGGTAGGGCTATCGCATATGAGTGAAGATGCGGAGCAGATCTTGGTCAGCCCATCGTGCCTTGAGACGTTTGTG
>NZ_JARTVO010000070.1:0-262 GCF_029625675.1 Mesorhizobium sp. WSM4884 | reverse complement strand
CTCCAGGTAGTAGGCCAGCGGATTGTACTGGAAGATCATCGGCGTGACGCCGTATTCCGTCCGCACGATGGCCTTGCGCAGCCGCTCGTCGCCGAGCAGCGCGCGGCGCAGGTTGATGGTGAGTTCGCTTTCGAGCGCCAGGTTGACCTCAAGATCGGAGGCGCCGTAGCTGCCGATCACACGCCGGAATTTCTTCAAGAGATAGCCACGGAGGCTCTCCGAGACGCCTTCGCCGCCGAAGGCCGCATCGATGGTATATTTC
>NZ_JARTVO010000069.1:0-262 GCF_029625675.1 Mesorhizobium sp. WSM4884 | reverse complement strand
ATCCAGTACATCCTCAATTCCGACAACAAGGCCGATGCCTACCCCAACCTGGCGCCGCTCATGGAGCCGAAAGGGGTACGCGCGCTTGACCCCAATACGGTCGAAGTCGAATTGAAGCAGCCCTATGCGCTGCTGCCGCAAGTGCTGGGCAGCAAGGTCATGTTCCTCATGAAGGACGGCACGACCGACTTCGACAAGCCGATCGGGACCGGGCCCTTCAAGTTTGTGTCATGGTCCCGCGGTCAGCGGGTGACGCTGGCAC
>NZ_JARTVO010000068.1:0-264 GCF_029625675.1 Mesorhizobium sp. WSM4884 | reverse complement strand
GAGCAGGCGGCCAAGCCCAAGCCACGGGGCCAGAAAAACAAGGCGTGCGATCCGCAGACTGACGCGAACTGCTAGGCGGCCGCGAAGGAAAGTCGATTGCACAGCCGCCGGAGTTACCCGGGGCGAGTCAGCGACACTCGTCTTTGCAGTCCGAGTCCCTGCGATTCTCCCCGACGTTCCTCGGCTCCGATAGCGTCGGATCCTTGGCGGCGGATGGGCCCAGTGCCGGGACGTTGTTCTGGACCGTCATGACCAATGTTCGGC